>CADEFX010000124.1:0-5920 GCA_902826715.1 uncultured Hyphomicrobiales bacterium
CGCCACCATCGCATGACCCGGCAGAACGGGCCCGCGCATCCGGGCAGGAAATGACGGGAATTAGAAGAGCTTCCACAAATAGCCAAGATTGACCCCTATCGCTTCCAACAGGAGGCGAACCATGAACGCAGAAGCTCGCCGTATCACCTTTCCGACCGTGCGCTCCGAACCGGCCGCAAGCAGACCGGGGAATGACGTCAACGGTGCTGACGTGGCACTCGAATTGACCGGGGCCATTATTGCGATCCGTGACAACGAGCCGGTGGTGCTGGCCATGCGCGGCACAGGAGATGCCGCCGATGTCCTGCCCTCGGGGCGCTTCGCGCCGGTGTCGCATGCGACCCTTGACGGCGGGTTGCGCGAGTGCGTTCGCGAGAAGACGGGGCTCGAACTGGGCTACGTCGAGCAGCTATGTACGTTCGGCGGCCGGGACTATGGCGCGCGTGACGGCAAATCGGTTTCCATCGGATACATTGCCTTGGTGCTGGGTGGGGATCAGGTGCCCGCCGCGACGGCCTGCGCGTGGTCGAGCGTTTATGACTACTTCCCGTGGGAAGACTGGCGCCAAGACCGTCCGCCGGTGCTGCGCGAGATCATCGAGCCGCGCTTGAAGGCCTGGACGGCGGCGGACGAAGCCGAGACATGCGAAGCGACCCTGCTGGATCGGCGGGAACGGGTGAATATCGCCTTCGGCCTGGACGGCGCGCGCTGGGATGACGAGCGCGTTCTGGACCGTTACGAACTGCTGTGCGAAGCCGGGGTGCTGACGGGCGAGCGGCAGGTATCGCCGCCGGTCCGGGACGCCGGCACGCCAGGACGGGCCATGCATTCCGAGCATCGCCGCATGCTGGCGGCTGCCATTGGGCGCCTCAGGGCAAAAATCCGCTATCGGCCCGTGGTGTTCGAGCTGATGCAGGCAGAGTTCACGCTGTTCGATTTGCAAAGGACGGTGGAAGCTGTTCTCGGCCCGAACCTGCACAAGCAGAATTTCCGGCGTCTGGTGGAGAGCGTTGGGCTCGTGGAGCCGACAGGCGAGATTCGCACGCATACGGGGGGGCGGCCCGCCCGCCTTTATCGCTTCCGGCGCGAGGTTCTGCTCGAGCGGCCGGCGCCGGGCGTGCGCGTCAAGGCGGTCGCGCGCGGGTGAAGGCGATTGCCGGCTGGCAGGGCGCTTGACGATCAGTCTGCGCACGCAGTCGTGCGCCGTTCCATGCCGGAGACACCCATGGGCGCCCTCAGGTGGATCGTGATCTGGGCTGCGGTCGCCACGCTGTCGGCGATCGTGTGCGGATTCGTCGCCAACGCCAGGAATCGCAATGCGTCGATGTGGGCGGCGTGGGGCTTCGTGCTGCCGCCTGTGCTCATCATCCTGCTGTTGCTGCCGCGCAATCGCGGCTTGCGTCGGGTCTCTCCGAGCTTCGATGAAGAGGATGGGAGAATAGAGGCGCCGTAGTCGCCGTTTCTAGGCAGCGCCGGCGGACGTTTTGCCGCCGCGCGCGCGGACGGCAGCCTGTCCCGCGGCGAGCCGGGCGATCGGGACGCGATATGGCGAGCACGAGACGTAGTCGAGATCTGCCGCGTGGCAGAAGTCGATGGATGATGGATCGCCGCCGTGCTCGCCGCAGATGCCGATCTTGAGATCGGGTTGCACCTTGCGTCCGCGTTGCGTGCCGATGATGACAAGCTCGCCGACACCGTCCTGGTCGATGGAGACGAACGGGTCGACTTCGAAGACGGCCTTCTCGGCGTAGTCGGAGAGGATGGGAGCTGCATCATCGCGTGACAGGCCGAGGCACGTCTGCGTGAGATCGTTGGTGCCGAACGAGAAGAACTGCGCACCAGTCTCGCCGGCGGCGATCTCGTCGGCCTTCAGCGCCGCGCGCGGCAGCTCGATCATCGTGCCGATCTGGTAGTCGAGCTTGGTGCCGGCTTCTTTCTCCACGGCTGCCGCCGTGGCGCGGATGACGTCCGCCAGCAGATCGAACTCGCGTCGCCAGGCAATAAGCGGGATCATCACCTCGGGCACGACCGCCTTGCCGGTCTTGCGGCCGGCGTTGATCGCCGCCTCGAAGATGGCGCGGGCCTGCATCTCGGTGATCTCGGGATAGCGGATGGCGAGACGGCAGCCGCGGAAGCCGAGCATGGGATTGAACTCATGCAGCTCGGAGACGCGGTTTTTAAGTTTCTGCAGCGGCACGCCGAGGGCCTGAGCTACGGTTATCGCCTCCTTGTCGTCGTGCGGCAGAAATTCGTGCAACGGCGGATCGAGGAGGCGAATGGTGACGGGCAGACTGCCCATGATCTCGAACAGCGCCTCGAAATCCGCACGCTGCATGGGCAGGATTTTTGCCAGCGCGCGGCGACGGCCTTCCTCATCGTCGGCGCAGATCATCTCGCGCACGGCAAGGATGCGGTCGGCGTCGAAGAACATGTGCTCGGTGCGGCACAGGCCGATGCCTTCAGCGCCGAACTCGCGGGCCTGGGCGGCGTCGCGCGGGGTGTCGGCGTTTGCGCGGATCTTGAGGCGACGGGCTTCATCGGCCCAGGTCATGACGCGGGCGAAGTCGCCGGACAGCTCGGGTTGGCGCATTTTCACGCGCCCCTCGATGACCTGGCCGGTGGAGCCGTCGATGGTGATGAGGTCGCCCTTGCGCAGCACCTTGCCGCCCACGGTCATGGTCTGGGCCTTGTAGTCGATGCGCACGGCGCCAGCGCCCGAGACGCAGGGGCGTCCCATGCCGCGGGCGACGACGGCGGCGTGGCTCGTCATGCCGCCGCGCGTGGTGAGGATGCCGGCGGCGGCGTGCATGCCGTGGATGTCCTCGGGCGAGGTCTCGGTGCGGACGAGGATGACCTCGCGGCTTTGGCCCTTGAGCGTTTCGGCTTCGTCGGAGTCGAACACGATTTCCCCGGAGGCGGCGCCGGGCGATGCCGGAAGGCCTGTGGCAATGACGGTCTTGTCGGAGTCAGGATCAATGGTGGGGTGCAGGAGCTGGTCGAGACCCCCGGCATCGATGCGCAGCAGCGCTTCGTCGACCGGAAGCACGCCTTCGTCCACCATGTCGACGGCAATCTTGAGCGCAGCCGCCGTTGTACGTTTGCCGGATCGCGTCTGCAGCATCCACAGCTTGCCGTCCTGGATCGTGAATTCCACATCCTGCATGTCGCGATAGCGATCTTCCAGGCGGGCGAAGATGCCTTTCAGCTCGGCAAACGTTGACGGCATGAGGGCTTCGAGGGATGGGTCGGTCTCGCCCGCCTCCTGGCGCGCCGCTTCGGTCAGGGGCTGAGGCGTGCGGATGCCAGCGACGACGTCCTCGCCCTGGGCGTTGACGAGGAATTCGCCGTACAGCTCGCGCTTGCCCGTGGACGGATTGCGGGTGAAGGCGACGCCGGTGGCCGAGGTCGGCCCCATGTTGCCGAACACCATGGCCTGCACGTTGACGGCCGTGCCCCAGTCGTCCGGAATGGCATGCAGGCGGCGATAGGTGATGGCGCGATTGTTGTGCCAGGAGCGGAAGACGGCGCCGATGGCGCCCCACAGCTGCTCGTTGGTGTCCTGTGGGAAGGGCTTGCCGCTCTCGCGTTCGACGGATGTCTTGTACTCGCCGATGACATCGAGCCAGTCCTCGGCGGTGAGATCGGTGTCGAGGGAATGGCCGTTGAGGCTTTTGTGATTTTCGAGCACGTCCTCGAACACGCCGTGATCGATGTCGAGCACGACACTGGAGTACATCTGGATGAAGCGGCGATAGCTGTCGTAGGCGAAGCGTGCATCCTTGGAAAGCTCAGCGAGGCCGCGGACGGTGGCGTCGTTGAGGCCGAGGTTGAGGATGGTGTCCATCATGCCCGGCATCGAGGCGCGGGCGCCGGAACGGACCGAGACGAGAAGTGGATTGGCCGCGTCGCCGAATTGGGCGCCTACGGCGGTGCCAACACGCGCGAGCGCCGCGATGGCCTGCGCGTCGAGGCCGGCGGGCATCTGGTTGCCGGCCTTATAGTAGGCCGTGCAAACGTCGGTGGTGATGGTGAAACCTGGCGGTACCGGCAACCCCAGGTTGGCCATCTCGGCGAGGTTGGCGCCCTTGCCGCCGAGCAGGTTCTTCATGTCGGCGGTGCCGTCTGCCTTGCCGTCGCCGAACAGATAGACCCACTTCGATGCCGATCCAGTCATGCCGGTCCTCTTGTGTCTTCGTTCTGTCAGACGCCGGGTCTTCTTAGCGCCGGGGGCGGGGGAAGGGAACTGCGGCCTGATTGGCATGCACAGCGAGCACAAACGCCTCAAAGCGCATTCGGGTCCGTCACGCCAGCGCGGACCAGAGGTGTGAATTCAAGAAGCCTTTGACCTCGGGGGCCGGGTTGCGCAACTCTCCCGGCGCACGCATCGATCAGGGACGCAAAGATATGGCCAATCAATTGCCGCAGGTCTTGAAGGAGCTGGAAGCCGGGGAGGGAAAGGCTGTCGAGCGGCTATTCGAGCTCATTCGCATCCCGAGCATTTCGACGGACCCGGCCTATGCGCAGAATTGCCGCAAGGCGGCGGAGTGGTGTGCAGGCGAGCTGACATCCATCGGTTTTGCCGAGGCGAAGGTTGTCACGACCACGGGCCATCCGATGGTGGTTGGGCACGACCGCAAGAAGGCGTCCGAAGCGAAGAATCACGTACTGTTTTACGGCCACTACGACGTGCAGCCGCCCGATCCGCTCGACTTGTGGAAGTCCGATCCGTTCGAGCCGCGCATCGCCACCGAGAAGGGCAACGGCAAGGTGATCGTGGCGCGCGGGGCGGAGGACAACAAGGGTCAGCTCATGACCTTTTTCGAGGCGGCGCGCGCGTGGAAGAAGGTGGCGGGCGAATTGCCCGTGGCGGTGACGGTGCTGCTGGAAGGCGAGGAGGAGTGCGGATCGCCGTCGCTGCCGGGCTTCCTGGCCCAGCATGGGAAAGAGGTGACGGCTGGGCTGGCGCTCGTGTGCGACACGGCGCAATGGGACAAGGATACGCCGGCGATCGCGACGCAGCTCAGGGGCCTCGCGGGCGTCGAAGTGGTGATCACGGGCCCGTCGCGCGATCTGCATTCGGGCACGTATGGCGGTGCGGCAGCCAATCCCATCCGTGTGCTGGCGAACATCATCGGCCAGATGCACGACGAGAAGGGGCGCGTGACGGTCGAGGGCTTCTACGATGACATCGACAAGCCGTCGAAGAAGCAGCTCAAGCAGTGGGAGAGCCTGGGCTTCGACGAGAAGGAATTTCTGGGCGACGTCGGTTTGTCGCGGCCGGCGGGCGAGAGGAAGTACAGCGCGCTGGAGCAGATCTGGGCGCGGCCGACGCTGGAGTTGAACGGCATCACGGGCGGCTATCAGGGCGTGGGTACAAAGACTGTGATCCCGTCCAAGGCCTCGGTGAAGATCACGTGCCGGCTCGTGCCGGGCATGAAGCCGGACAAGGTGCTGAAGGGCATCCACGCGTTCGTGAAAGAGCGGCTGCCGAAGGATTGCAAGGTGGAATTCATGGGCGGCCGGGGCAGTCCTGCCATTGCCTTCGATGCGTTCGCGCCGCACATCACCAAGGCTGCCGCCGCGCTCGAGGACGAATGGGGCAAGCCCGCGGCGCTCATTGGCATGGGGGGATCCATCCCCATCGTGCAGTCGTTCAAGGATGCGCTCGGCATGGATGCGCTGCTGGTCGGCTTCGGATTGGATGACGACCGGATTCATTCGCCGAATGAGAAGTACAACCTCTCGTCCTACCGCAAGGGCGCGCGGAGCTGGGCGCGCATCCTGGCGGGGCTCGCACAGTAGAGCGCAATAACGAGGCGCTGGCATGTGTCCGCGCTATGCATTGACGGGACGGCCGCTGTCGATTGCCGCGTACTTCGAGCTGGCGTCGATCGATCCGTTTCCGCCGCGCTACAACATC
>CADEFX010000124.1:5930-13600 GCA_902826715.1 uncultured Hyphomicrobiales bacterium
GTGGGTGAAAGATCCGCGTGCGTTCTCGACGCTGATCAACGCGCGGGCGGAGGGGGCGGCAACGAAACCCTCGTTTCGGGGCGCCATGCGGCACAAGCGGTGCCTGATCCCGGCCGATGCGTTCTACGAGTGGAGCGGTGGAGCGAAGGGCGCGCGGCGGCCGCATCTCGTGCGCCGGCGTGACGGCGAGACGATGGCGCTGGCGGGATTGTACGAGAACTGGCTCGGCGCCGACGGCAGCGAGATAGAGACCATGGCCATCCTGACGGTGCCGGCCAACGGGACGGTCGCGCCGGTACACGACCGCATGCCGGCGATACTCCAAGCCAGGGACTTCGAGGCGTGGCTCGATTGCCGCGGCGTGCTGGCGGACGCGGCTGCGAAGCTGCTGCATCCGGCGCCGGACGACCTTCTGGAGGTGATCGAGATCGGGCCGGAGATCGGCAACCCGCGCAACGAAGGACCTGAGCTGCAGCAGCCTTTGCGGCCGCGGTTGCTGTAGACGACCCGGCCTGCCCGTGCCCACTTTCACGCGCGCCGCCGTTGCCCTATCGTGAGCGTTCCGGACAAGGAGCGTTCCATGGACAGGCAGGCATTCGAGGCGCGTCTCAAGGAAGACGGGTATACGGAGATCGAGGCCAAGTTCTTGCAGGCCCGCCCCGCCAATGACGAGCATGACCACGACTGCGCGGTGCGCGGCCTCGTGCTGGCGGGCACCTTTATCGTCAAGCGCGGCGACGTGAGAACGGCCTATCGCCCCGGCGAAATTTTCTCGGTTGCGGCAGGGGAGGATCATTCGGAGGAAATCGGGCCCGAGGGCGCCGAGGTTGTGGTGGGACGCAAATACTGACGGCGCGGTCGGAACCGTGGTGGGACCATGTACAAGCTGATCAGCGCGACGCCCAGTCCCTATGCCCGCAAAGTGCGCATAGCCCTTGCCGAAAAGTCCGTGCCGTTCGAGCTGATCACGGAAGTGCCGTGGGACAGCGCGACCAGCACGCCGCGCTACAATCCGCTGGAGAAGCTGCCCATCCTGCTGCTCGAGGATGGCACTAGCGTCTATGAGTCCTCCTACATCCTCGAATATCTGGAGGTCATGCATCCGTCGCCGGCTCTCGTGTCGG
The DNA here is from genome assembly GCA_902826715.1 of uncultured Hyphomicrobiales bacterium. GTDB lineage: Bacteria > Pseudomonadota > Alphaproteobacteria > Rhizobiales > Hyphomicrobiaceae > CADEFX01. The sequence continues at coordinate 7,055 of CADEFX010000124.1, forward strand.
CTGAAGGCGTCGAGCGGCTTGCGGCGCGCAAGTTCGAAGTGCTGTGCGACGGCGTTTGCGATGCCATGCTGCTGACGTTCTTCGAGCGCCGTCGTCCCGCTGAATGCCGGAGCCCGCAATGGTCGGCGCGGCAGCAGCGCAAGATCGAAGGCGGCGTGCGCGAGATTGCCCGGCTTATCGGCGAGCGCGAGTTCGCCGTGGGCGACCGGTTCGGGCTGGGCGATATCGCCGCTGGGACGGTGGTCGCCTATCTCTCCGTGCGCTATCCCGAGTTCGATTGGCGCACGCCGCATCCGAACCTCGCGGCCTTCAGCGACCGGATGGAAAGGCGCGCGTCGTTCGCATCGTCGCGCCCGGTGCCGCAGACCATCACGGATGCAGTCGTCTAAACGAGCCGCGCGAGCGCCTGTCCATCGCCGGCGCAGATGGTTTCGATCTAATCAATGAGTTTTGAAAATCCTCGGCATGCGGGCATTTTCCGCCGCGACGAAGGCATGACCTTCACGCCATGACATCAGGCCTCTCGGCCGAGGAGAGCAAAATGGATCTCTATGTTATTCGCCGTCCCAGCGCATGGGCCAACCTGCAGGAGCTCGAGGCGGCCGGTGCCAAGTCGGCACGTATCGGCAACGAGGAGATGTCCGACCGCGTGCGCTGGATCCGCAGCTATGTGGTGCACGAGCCCGACGGTCGTATCGGCACGTTCTGCATCTATGAAGCGCGTGACGGCGAGTCCATTCGCGAGCACGCGAAGCGTGTCGGCATGCCGGGTGAGGATTTTTACCGGGTGGCGGCGACCGTGGTCGTGCGCGCCGATCCGGCCGAAGCCAAGGCCGCGTAGAGCCGGGCCGTGTTGGGGGACGGCAGGCTTTGCCGTTCCTGCAGTTCCACGGGCCATCCACATTTTCGGGGGTTCTTACTATGACCAACACACTGCATTTTGCCGGCGGCACGCTGGCAGCAACATTGGCCGGCAGCGTGCTGGCGATTGCGCTTACGAAGCTGCCGTCAGCCGCACAGTCTTCCCAAACAATCATGGCGGCCGCAGAAAATCTGGTCGTCACGCTCCAAGCTGAGGGTGCCCAGGTTTATCAATGCAAGGCAGATGTGTCTGGTGCGCTGATGTGGCAGTTCCGCGAGCCAATCGCGACGCTGGTTGAGAACGGCGTGACCGTTGGCCGTCACTATGCGGGGCCGACCTGGGAGCTAGCCGATGGAAGCACGGTCGTCGCCAGGGCGGTCGGACGTGCGTCAGGCGCCAGCCCGAACGATATCCCGCTGCTGAAGCTCGAGGTCACCTCGCGTCGAGGCTACGGCCGGCTGTCTGACATCTCCACGGTCCAACGCCTCAACACGATCGGCGGCGTCGCCGAAGGGACGTGCGAGAAGGCAGGGTCGCTGCAGAGCGTGCCTTACTCGGCAGACTATACGTTTCTCAAGAAGCCGGACTGAGTGCAGGCACTTGAAAACCGCAAGTGCTCCCCTGTGAAAGGCTCGCTACGCCGCAAGCTCTGCCGAGCGAATCATGCGGACGCCAGGCAGGCTTGCAGCCGCTGCTTCCAGGATCGCGCGCGCGATCCGGCCCGCGGGATTGATGCGGACGGCCTTCGGCAGGAACGGTCCCAGCCCCTTCAAGACCGCCAAGGTCAGGTGTTCGGCGGTGCGAACGTCATTCCTGTCTCCACCAATAAGCCCAGGCCGGACAATGGTGAGGGAAGGAAAGCCGATCTCGGCTAAATCCCGTTCCACCTCGCCCTTGACGCGATTGTAGAAAAACCACGAAGCGGGATTGGCTCCCACCGAAGAGTTCAGCACGAAGGCCGGCGTGCCATGTTGGTGCGCCAGAGCGGCAACGCTCATCGCATAGTCGTAGTCCACCCGGCGGAAGGCGGCTTGCGATCCCGCTGCGCGCATTGTCGTTCCGAGCGTGCAGACAGCTGCGTCGGCGGCCCACCAGGAAGCACCCAAGGGCAAGTCGTCGAAGTCGACGACTGGCGCATGAAGCTTTCGCCTCTCCGGCTGAGGGCGCCGACCGGGCGCAACGATGCTTTCAACGCGGGGATCGGCAATCGCCAGGTCGAGCAGGTTGCGGCCAACAAGTCCGGAAGCGCCGACGATGACAAGCTTCATATCCTGATCTCGCGGCGCCAAGCCAGCATTGAGGCCGGTTAGGCCGCGATGCGGGCGAGCATGCTCTCGAACATCTTGCGGCCGTCGGTGCCGCCGAGGGCGGGCTCGAACAGTCGCTCGGGGTGGGGCATGAGGCCGAGCACCTTGCCCGTCGGGTCGCAGATGCCGGCGATGTTGCGCTGGGCGCCGTTGGGGTTGGCTGTGGCCGTGATCTCACCGGTCTCGTCCACGTACCTGAGCACGACGCGGCCTTCGCCTTCGAGTTGGTCGAGGGTTTGGGCATCGGCGAAATAGTTACCGTCGCCGTGCGCGACGTGCAGGCGGATGATCTCGTTGCGTCGATAATGGCTGGTAAAAGGAGTCGTGTTGTTCTCGACGCGCAGCCAGACATCGCGGCACACGAACTGCAGTGAGGCGTTGCGCTGCAGGACGCCGGGGAGCAGCTCCGTCTCGCAGAGGACCTGGAAGCCGTTGCAGATTCCGAGCACGGGGGTGCCGGCGCGGGCACGGCGCACCACGTCGCGCATGATAGGCGAGTGCGCGGCCATGGCCCCGCATCTGAGATAGTCGCCGTAGGAAAACCCGCCCGGCAGCACGATCACATCCGACGCCGGCACCGTGGCATCGCCGTGCCAGACCATGTTCACGGGAGTGCCGGTCACGGCCTCGATGGCGACTTTGACGTCGCGGTCGCAGTTAGAGCCGGGGAAGACGATGACGGAAGCCTTCATGGCGGTCGGGATCTCCGTTCAGGTCACCAGCTCGAACGCGTAGTTCTCGATCACCATGTTGGCGAGCAGGTTCTTGCACATGCGGTCCACCGTGTCGCGGGCCGCGGTCTCGTCCGACTCGGCGAGGTCGACCTCGATGTACTTGCCCTGCCGAACCTCCTCGATGCCGGTGAAGCCGAGGGATCCCAAGGCATTCTGGATCGCCTTGCCCTGCGGATCGAGCACGCCATTCTTCAGGGTTATTTTGATTCGCGCTTTCATGCTGCCGCAGCCGCCCCGCCTCGCGTTGAATTGACTTCGTCATGCCCGGTGCCGGAGCCGGACACAACACACACCGTGCGAATATCCTCAGCCAGGCTTGGACGATACGAGCACGGGTCCCGCGCCGCGCGGCCGAGGATTCTCGGTCAGCACGCCAAGTCGACGCGCGACCTCCTGATAGGCCTCCAGCACGCCGCCCATGTCCTGGCGGAAACGATCCTTGTCCATCTTGTCGCCGCTGGCCGCGTCCCACAGTCGGCAGCAGTCCGGGCTGATCTCGTCGGCCAGCACGATACGCATGGTGTCGTTCTGCTCCCATAGGCGCCCGAACTCGACCTTGAAGTCGATGAGGCGGATGCCGGCGCCGAGGAACAGGCCGACGAGGAAGTCGTTGATGCGCAGCGCGAGGCTCATGACCTCGTCGATCTCCTGCGGATTGGCCCAGCCGAAGGCCGTGATGTGCTCCTCGGAGACCATCGGATCGTTGAGCTTGTCGTTCTTGTGGTAGAACTCGATGATCGAGCGCGGGAGTTGCGAGCCTTCCTCGAGGCCGAGGCGCGTGGATAGCGAGCCCGCCGCCACGTTGCGCACGACCACCTCGAGCGGAATAATCTCAACCTCGCGGATGAGTTGCTCGCGCATGTTCAGCCGCTTCATGAAGTGCGTGGGTACGCCGATCTCGCCGAGGCGCTGGAAGATGTACTCGGAGATGCGGTTATTGAGGACGCCTTTGCCGTCGATCAACTCGTGCTTCTTGTTGTTGAAGGCGGTGGTATCGTCCTTGAAATGCTGAATGAGCGTGCCGGGCTCCGGCCCTTCGTACAGCACCTTCGCCTTACCCTCATAAATGCGCCGTCGCTTGTTCATTTCGTTTTCGTCCTCGTCTCGAGAGGGTATTGGCGTGGCGAATGCAGTTGCGAAAAAGACGGCGATTGGTCCCCTCGCTCGCGCACCTGCCGAAGGATGTCTAGAAGGGGTAACCAGCCCATGGCCTGGTCCAAAGAACGGTTCGAATTGATCCCCGCATTCGAGCCGGACAGTAGCGGATGCGGGGGCCGGAAACAATCTTAACCCCGGCCCAATCCCGTTGCGATCGGAGGGCGTTTGGAGCTTGGTTGATTTGCCGCGGAGGGCAGGGTATGGCTCTGCAACCCAGGGGATGAACCAATCCCCAAGCCGCGGCGAGTGCGGCAAATGAACCATCGTCAATTCGGAGGGGTCAATGACCACATTCGACGAGCGCGAAAAGTCATTCGAGAAGAAATTTGCGATGGATCAAGACCTTAAGTTCAGGGCGGAATCGCGCCGGAACAAGCTCCTGGGTGAGTGGGCGGCGGCCAGGCTGGGCCTGAGCGGGGCGCAGGTCGAGGACTACGTCAAGGCCGTGCGCAAGTCGGATCTGGCGCAAAAGGGCGATGACGACGTGTTCGAGAAGGTGAGCAAGGATTTCGCCGACAAAGGCGTAACGATCGCGCCAGCCGAGTTGCGCAAAATGATGGGCGAGTTCATGGCACAGGCGGTCAGCCAACTCGAGTCGGCGTCGAAGACCTAGCGCGCGAGCGGCCTCTGCCCCCTGCTGCGCGGCGACTAGTGATCCTGGTTGCGGCGCAGCAAATCTGTGAGGAACGAGGCGAGCGAACCAACCGCCAGAAGCAGGACAGGGGCGAGGATCGCCAGTCCGAACAGTCGTGAGGGCGTTAGAAGCGTGCCGACCGGCGCGAGAGCGGCGATGGCTGCCGCCTCGGCAACGCTGCCATCGAAGAACGATGTCGCGACAAGCAATGCGGCCAGGCCAGCGTGAGGTGCGTGCCTCATGGTTCCCCCGACGAGATGCGAACGGCACGCGCAACTAAATCCGAATGCATGGTAGCACGGGATTTGCGCGGCCGCAGCGGGGCGGACCGTGGCACACGGACGTTTTTCTTGGCGGTGTGCCTAGACCGACACCGGTCCGAGGCTCTTCAGAAACTGCCCAAACGTGAGCAGCCCTTCGGGCCAGGGGCCGTGTCCTGACGCCGTGTTGATGTGGCCTGCGTTGGCGATTATGGACAAATCCGATCCCCAGGCTTTGGCCAACTGTTGGGCTCGCTCGATGCTGCAATGGGGATCATTGGAGCTGGCGATCATTCGGCTTGGGAACGGCAGCGTATGCATGGGGGTGGGCGCGAAGCCGCCGTGCGTCGCGGGCCAGCCGCCCATCGTTTCGGGATCGGCAGGCGCGACCATGAAGGCACCGGCGATGTAGGTCGCCGCGAGATCCCGCGCGGCGTGAGCGACGGCAGTGACGCCGCAACTGTGCGCGACGATCACGGCGGGGCGTGTCAACTCTCGCGCTGAGGCGACGATGTTGCGGACCCAATCCTCACGCAGCGGTTCATCCCAGCTGTCCTGCGCGATGCGCCGGGCGGTCTTGAAATGGCGCTCCCAGCGCGACTGCCAATGATCGGGGCCGGAGTTGGTCCAGCCGGGGACGATCAAGATGTCGATCTCAGAGGTGCGCATGCGCTATTGATAATCCACGTGGCGGAATGTTCAACGCCGTGGCTACGGGAAGAGGTTTCATGAAGCTGTATATCACCACGACATCGCCCTACGCGCGGCTGGCGCGTATTGCCGTTCTGGAAAAAGGTCTCGCCGACCGGGTCGAGTTGGTGGAGGCGAAGACGCGGACGCAGGCTAGTCCCTACTACACGATCAATCCATCGGGGCGGGTTCCCTGCCTGGTGCGTGATGACGGCCAGATCATGGAGGACAGCCAACTCATTTGCGCGTGGCTCGATACGTTGGACGGAAAACCGCGCCTGATGCCGGAGTACAGAACGGGAGACTGGATTTACGGCCGCCTCGAATATCATGCACGGAGCATGCTCGATGGCATCGCCGTATGGGCCCGCGAGATAAGGCGGCCGGACAACGAGCGCTCGCCGGGTCTCACAAAGCACGAAATCGATCGTGCGGTCCGGATGGCGGATTTCTGGGAAAAGGAGATCGGTCATCCGCTGATGCAGGGGCCGATCAACATGGCGCAAATGCTGCTGATCGCGGCTGTCGATATGGCGTTGCACCGCGGCATGGGTGATCTGACGAGCAATCGGCCAAAGCTCGCGGCGTGGGTGCAGCGCGTGCGGCAGATGCCGTCGGTCAAGGCGACGCTGCCGCCGGGGGCGAGTTGACGATCAGCCACTCGCGCCGCTGAAGAAGTCGAACAGGAGCTTGATGTTCAGAGCGGCGATCGTGACCGCGATCAGCCACGCGAAGGCGGCGAAGGTTCCGCTGAGCGTTGCGATCAACAAGATCGACAAGGCCGGCGGCAACGTCGACAAGGTCCGCGTCGACCTGCTGCAGCACGACGTCGCGCTCGAGGGCTATGGCGGCGACGTGCTCTCGGTCGAGGTCTCGGCGCTCAAGAAGATGAACCTCGACA
>CADEFX010000125.1 GCA_902826715.1 uncultured Hyphomicrobiales bacterium
CAAACAATCAAAAACACATCGAGCAGTGTCCGCTGTTTCTCGTCTTCCTCGCGGACGTTTCACGGTTGGATCGGCTGGCTGCAGCAAAGGGCATGACTTTTGAAGGTCTGCCGTATGTGGAGACCTTCCTGGTCGCCGCCATCGATGCTGCCCTCGCGGCGCAGAATGCCGTGATAGCGGCGGAATCGCTTGGCCTTTCGACCGTTTACATCGGCGCCATGCGCAATGACGTGGAGCGCGTGGCCCAGATTCTCGAGCTGCCCAAAGGCGCCGCCGGCGTGTTCGGACTGTGCGTCGGATACGCCGATCCGAACGCTGCAAACGAGGTCAAGCCGCGCCTCCAGCAGGAAGCCATCGTGCACACCGATCGCTACATTGTTCCCGACGAAGGCGCTCAGCGCGCCAGCTACGACGCAAAGCTTGCCAGCTTCTCGAAACGCAACGAGATGGTGAACCAGTCTTGGACCGAGCGTGTGATCTCGCGCATCGCCAAGACCAAGTCGTTGAACGGTCGCGACCGGCTGCGGGCCGCCCTGGCGTCGATCGGCTTCCCGCTCAATTGAAGTACGCGCCTACTCGCGGGTCAGCCCGCGAGCGCTTTGCGCGCATCGACGGACGGCAGGCCGAGCGCTTCGCCGACGGCCGCATAGGTAAGCTTGCCCTTGTGCACGTTGAGGCCGGCCAGCAGATGCGGATCGTCCAGCATCGCCTTGACGGGCCCCTTGTCCGCCAGTGCCAGCATGAACGGCAGCGTCGCATTGTTGAGCGCGAACGTCGACGTGCGGGCCACCGCACCCGGCATATTGGCGACGCAGTAGTGCACGACGTCATCCACGACATACGTCGGCTTGGCGTGCGTCGTCGCACGTGACGTTTCCGAACACCCGCCCTGGTCGATCGAGATATCGACGAGTACGGATCCGCGCTTCATGTCCTTAATGTGCTGCCTGGTGAGAAGCCGCGGTGCGGCGGCACCCGGCACCAGCACGGCGCCGATGACGAGATCGGCGTCGAGCACGTACTCCTCGATCGACGCCCGCGTCGAGAAGATCGTGTTGACCGAGGCCCCGAACTGCTGGTCGATGGCATAGAGCCGCTCGACGTTGATATCGAGCACTGTCACTTGCGCCTCAAGGCCGATAGCCATGCGCGCCGCGTTGACGCCCGAGACGCCGCCGCCAAGCACCACGACCTTGGCCGGCGCAACGCCGGCGACGCCGCCGAGCAGCATGCCGCGGCCGCCCTGCTCCATTTCGAGGCAATGAGCGCCAGCCTGGACACTCATGCGGCCGGCTACCTCGCTCATGGGCGCCAGCAGCGGCAGGCCGCCGCGCGCGTTGGTCACCGTCTCGTAAGCGATGGCCGTCGCGCCCGAGGCGAGCAGCGCTTTCGTCTGCTCCGGATCGGGGGCGAGGTGCAGATAGGTAAAGAGCGTTTGTCCCTCGCGCAGCATCTTGCATTCGGCAGGTTGCGGCTCCTTCACCTTCACGATCATGTCGCAGCCGGCGAAAATCTCCGCGGCGCTCGCGACGATCTTGGCGCCGGCTTTCTCGTAGTCCTGGTTGGTAAGGCCTTGGCGGGACGCCACGTCGGTCTGGACCCAGACTTCGTGGCCGTGGGTCACAGCCTCGCGAACCGCGGCCGGGATCATCCCGACGCGATGCTCCTGAACCTTGACCTCTTTCGGTACGCCGATGCGCATCAGGTCTCTCCCGCAGGCTGCAAGGTCAGATCATGTGGTGCGAGCCGCACGCGGTCCAGCACGTTCTTGCGGCAGGCTGCCCCGTCGCGAAGCCTGAACGCTACCGCTTCTCCTGCGCACGCTTGAGCGCGGCAGCAAGCGCGCTTTCACCGGCATCCGCCTGCGGATGCGCCGGCGGTGATGCGGCCCCGCCGCCACGCGTGGGTGGACCTCCCGGGCGTGGGCCTGGAGCGCCGGGCGTGATGGCGCCAGAACGCATGGTCAGCCCGATGCGCTTGCGCGGCGCATCGACCTCCTTCACGCGCACCTTGACGACGTCGCCGGCCTTCACGACCTCGCGCGGATCCTTCACGAACCGGTCCGCCATCTCCGAGATGTGCACCAGCCCGTCCTGATGTACGCCCACATCCACGAACGCGCCGAAGTTGGTGACGTTCGTCACCACACCCTCGAGCTGCATGCCGGGCTTCAGGTCCGAGATTTTCTCCACGCCTTCCTTGAATGTGGCCGTTTTGAACTCGGGCCGCGGATCGCGCCCGGGCTTCTCCAACTCGACCAGAATATCGGTGATGGTCGGCACGCCGAATTCCGCGTCGGCAAACTGCGCGGGCCTGAGGCTGCGTAGAAACGTTGCGTCGCCGATCATCGACTTCAGCGGGCGATGGGTGGCGGCGGCGATCTTCTCCACCACCGGATAAGCCTCCGGGTGAACAGCCGACCCATCGAGCGGATTCTTACCGTCCATGATGCGCAGGAAGCCTGCCGCCTGCTCGAACGCCTTCGGCCCCAGCCGCGGCACCTTCTTGAGGGCCGTTCTGGCCTTGAACGCACCGTTCTCGTCACGGTAGGCGACGATGTTCTCGGCCAGCGTCTTGTTGAGGCCGGAGACGCGCGTCAGCAGCGCATGCGAGGCCGTATTCACGTCGACGCCGACGGAGTTCACGCAATCCTCGACGACGGCATCGAGCGAGCGGGCCAGCTCCGGCTGATCGACGTCGTGCTGATACTGTCCCACGCCGATGGCCTTCGGCTCGATCTTGACCAGCTCCGCCAGTGGGTCTTGCAGGCGCCGGGCGATGGAAACGGCGCCCCGCAGCGTTACGTCGAGATCGGGAAACTCTGCGGCCGCCAGCTCGGACGCCGAATAGACGGAGGCGCCCGCTTCTGACACCATGACGCGCGTCAGACTGAGTTGCGGCAGCTTGGCAATGAGATCGGTGACCAGCTTGTCGGTCTCGCGGCTGGCGGTACCGTTACCGATGCTGACAAGCTGGACGTTGTGCCGCAGCGCCAGCCCGCCCAGTGCCGCCAGCGATCCCTGCCAGTCCGACTGCGGCGGATGCGGGTAGATCGTGACCGTGTCCAGAACCTTGCCCGTTGCGTCCACGACCGCCGCCTTCACGCCGGTGCGGAAGCCGGGATCCAAGCCCATCGTCGCGCGCGCACCTGCCGGTGCGGCCAGCAGGAGATCCTTGAGGTTCTTGGAAAAGACGCTGATGGCCTCCGCATCGGCCTGCTGCTTCAGGCGCGCGAAAAGATCGACGCTCTGGCTGACGGCTATCCGGGTCTTCCAGGCAAGCCGCACCGTCTCGGCAAGCCAGGCATCCGCCGCGCGGCCCTTGTCGGCGAGATTGACGGCAACCTTGATCTTAGCCTCGGCAGGGTGCGGTCCCTCACCGCGAGGTGGAACGTCGAGCCCGAGCTTAAGGACACCGTCGTTCTGACCGCGCAGTAATGCAAGCGCACGATGTGATGGCAAATTGGAGATCGTCTGCTGGAAGTCGAAATAGTCGGCGAACTTGGCGCCGTCCGTCTGCTTGCCTTGAATGACGGCGGAAGTAACGACACCCTCGTTCCACATCCATTCGCGCAACGTGCCGATCAGCGCGGCATTCTCCGCCATGCGCTCGATCAGAATGGAGCGGGTGCCCTCGAGCGCCGCCTTGACATCCGCCACGCCCTTGCCGGCATCGAGGAATTTGGCGGCCTCGGTTTCGGGTGACAACGCCGGATTGCTGCTAAGGGCGTCGGCCAACGGCTCGAGGCCCGCCTCGCGCGCGATCTGCGCTTTCGTGCGCCGCCGCGGGCGATAAGGCGCGTAGACATCTTCGAGTTCGACCTTGGTGCCAGCCGCGGTAACGGCCGCAGCGAGCTCCGGTGTGAGTTTGCCCTGCTCCTCGATGCTGGCGAGGACGGCGGCGCGGCGCTTCTCGAGGTCTTGCAGGTAGTCGAGTCGGTCCGAAAGCTTGCGCAACTGGGTATCGTCGAGGCCTCCGGTCTTCTCCTTGCGGTAGCGGGCGATGAAGGGCACCGTCGCCCCCTCGCCAAGCAGCTCCACGACGGCCGCCACCTGCGTCGCCGCCACACCCAGCTCGCCGGCAATCTGCCGGTTGATCTTGTCCATTCCGCCTCCGCCGCGAATCCGGCAGGCACGCTACCACCGGCAATGTGGTGCCGATAAGGGAGCCAGTCCGTTCAACAGGATCTTTTCTACCGGGCGCATGCGTCACGCTTGACCGCGAGCGCTGGCATGCTACGCCCAATCGGGCGAGCGCGAGCATCTTTATCGCGACCCGTGGAGGATCCCCGCCTTGCAGCTCTATCTGCCGATGGCAGAGATGTCCCTTAACGTCTTCCTGTTGCTGGGGATCGGCCTTGCTGTGGGCGTACTCTCGGGCATGTTCGGCATCGGGGGCGGCTTTCTCCTGACACCGATGCTGATCTTCCTCGGCGTGCCGTCGGCCCTGGCGGTCGGCACGGGCGCCAGCCAGGTTGTGGCTTCATCCGTTTCCAGCGCCTTCGGGCACTGGCGGCGCGACAACGTCGATCTCAAGATGGGGTTGTTCCTGATCGGCGGCGGGCTCGTAGGAGCCGTCAGCGGCGTATTCGTACTGAGCTGGCTCAAGGTTTTGGGCCAGGTCGATCTGTTCGTCTCGCTGGCGTACGTCGTGCTCCTGGGCGTCATTGGCGCGCTGATGTTGATCGAAAGCCTGCGCACCATGCAGGCGCTTGCGCAAGCGACCGGGGCACCCACGCGCGGCACTCACCACACCTGGATCCAGGGCCTGCCATTCAAGCAGCGCTTCCGCGTCTCGCGCCTCTACATCAGCGCCATTCCGCCGGTGTTCATCGGCGCCTTCGTCGGTTGGCTGACGGCCATCATGGGCGTCGGCGGCGGTTTCCTGCTGGTGCCGGCCCTCATCTACCTCCTCGGCATGCCGACACGCATCGTCATCGGGCCGTCGGTGTTTCAAATCGTGTTCGTGACGGCTTTCACGACCGTGCTGCAAGCGGTGCAGAATAACAGCGTCGACGTCGTGCTGGCGGCTCCCCTGATGATCGGCGGCGTCATCGGCGCTGCCTTCGGCGTCGACATGGGGCAGCGCCTCAAGGCGGAGCAGTTGCGTGTGCTCCTGGCCCTCCTCGTCATCGCCGTGTCCATTCGTATGGCAGTAGGCCTCGTCGTCACGCCAAGCGAGGTGTACTCGATCGAGCAGGCGCCGACACCGAATGCCATCACCGGGGCACCGCGCGCCGGGAGCTGAGCTTATGCCGGTTCGAAGCGCAACGGTGCCCTATAGTCTACCGGCGTCGCATACCAGCCGGCCTTGCGCTTTTGCCAGTAGAGGCCATCGATGCGCTTCGTCACCGGCCCTGCCTGACCTGCGCCGATCTGCCGGCCATCGACGCGAGTGATCGCGATCACCCCGCCACCCGTGGTCGAGATGAAGACTTCGTCGGCTGCGCGCATCTCGTCCGGGGTCAGCGCCCGCTTGCTGACATGCAAATTGGTTTCGCCGGCGAGCTTGAAGACAGTGTCCCGTGTCATGCCGTCGAGGCACACGTCGTCCGGCGGCGTGACCACGCGGCCATCCTTCACGGCGAAGATGTTGAAACCCGGTCCTTCCGAAATGTTGCCGTCCTTGTCTATCACCGCACAGGTATCCGCACCCCGGTCATAACCCTCCATCAGCGCCATCTGGAAATCCAGCCAGTGGTAGTGCTTGATGGTGGGATCGACCGACTCCTTCGGGATGCGCTGGATGCCGGACACATGCATGGAGAGGCCGTGCTCCTTCTGCTCCGGCCGTGCGATCCACACATAGGGGATGCAGAACATCCAGAACTTGTTCTGAGCCAGGCGAACATCGCGGCTGCCGACAGGCGCGCGCCCGCGTGTCATCAGCATCTGCACGTAGGCTTCCCGAAGGCCCGTGCGGCGCACGGCCTCGATCAGAATCGCGTGGACTGTGTCGCGATCGTGCGGGCAGCGCATGCGCAGCTTGGTCCAGTTGCGCTCGAAACGCATCAGGTGGTCCTCAAGGCGGAAGAAGGCGCCGTCGAAAACGGACACCGTGTCCTGCACGGCGTCCGAGCGGAGAAAGCCCCAGTCGAGCATGGGAATTTTTGCGTCATCGATCGGCACGAAGCGGTCCTCGCAGAAAGCGATGCCGGATGCGAAGGGATTGGGTTCGGTCATGACGCCTCGGCGTGGCCTGATGTCCAGCGAGTTTGCCGCGAGATCGCCACCGGCGACAAGGCACGAATTCAATGCCCGCCGGCGGCAGCCAAGGTCATGGGCAACGGGCGCACAGGCGTCGTGTAAACATCGAACGCCGGCACCGACACCAGCTCGCGCTCGGGCCAGCGCAACGCCGTCAGCCGACCGCCGAAGCAGCACCCGGTATCGATGCAGATGGTGTTGTTCACCCAATCGGGCATTACGATGGGCGTGTGGCCGTAAACGATCGCGGACGATCCGCTATAGCGTGCGGCCCAGTTGCGGCGCACGGGAAAGCCGAATTCGTCGCGCTCGCCCGTCGTATCGCCATAGAGGCAGAACGCCCGCGTGGCGGACGTAGTGAGGCCCAGCATGTCGCGCCGGATACCGGCATGGGCGACCGCAAGCTCCCCGCCGTCAAGCCAGAGATGGTAGGGCAGATTGTCGAGAAAACGCTTTAACTCTTGGCGAAACGAAGACGGGACGGTCCGCAACTGGCTGGCGGTCTCGGCCAGCCCGTGCGTCATTTGCACGTTGCGACCATTGAGCCAACGCGCGAAGCGCGCGTCGTGGTTGCCGAGAACACCCAGCGCATGGCCGGATTCGACCATCGACATGACCAGGCGTAGCGTATCAAATGACTTGGGGCCGCGATCGACATAGTCGCCAAGGAAAACCGCGCGACGGCGTGCCGGCGTGCGCGTCGCACAACGCCGGTCGGGCCCCTCGCCCTCCCATTTCACATCGTAGCCAAGCTGCGCGAGCAATACCTGAAGCTCATCGGCACAGCCGTGCACATCACCGATGATGTCGAAAGCCCCTGTTTCGCCGCGCCGGTCCGGGCCTCCACTCATGCGACCTGGATTTCTTCTTCCGCTGCGGGCTCCGGCACGTCCGTAACGAAGCCGGCAAAGCCCTCCAGGCCCTTCGGAACCGGGCCGCCGTACGCCCAATCCAGAAGCTCGACGGTATGCACGATGGGCATCGCCGTGCCGAGCCCGATCTGAGTGATGCAGCCGAGATTTCCGGCGGCCACGATATCGGGCCGCACGCTTTCGATGTTGGCGACCTTGCGGGCCCTGAGCTCACCGGCGAGCACGGGCTGGAGAATGTTGTAAACGCCCGCGGAACCGCAGCAGATGTGAGCTTCCGGAACGTCAAGCACGGTAAAGCCTGCCTGGCGCAGCAAGGCCTTCGGCTCGTCCGTGATGCGCTGGCCGTGCTGCATGGAACACGCCGAGTGATAGGCAACGCGTATGGACGACCAGCGGCGCGGCGCCCCCAGATTGTAGCCTGCGAGGAATTCCGTGATGTCGCGCGTCAACGCGCCCAACTCCGCAGCACGGTCCGCATAGCCAGGCTCATGCTTCAGAAGGTGGCCGTAGTCCTTGACCGTGGTTCCGCATCCCGAGGCATTGATGATGATGGCATCGACCGGCTCGCGCGCATGCGCTTTCGACCAGGCATCTACATTGCGCTTAGCCTGCTCGACAGCCATGGCCTCCTTGCCCATGTGGTGCACGAGCGCGCCACAACAGCCGGCGCCGGCGACCACCTCAACATCGACGCCATGACGCGCCAGCAGGCGGATGGTGGCATCGTTGATCTCGGGGCGCAGCACCTGTTGCGCACATCCCGCGAGGAGGATGACGCGTTTGCGCCGCGCGACTTGCGTGGCGGCGACGCCGGGTCCCGCGAACCTCGCCCCCTTGGTGGGTTTTGGCGGGGCGAGATCGAGCATCGCCACGATTTCCTTCAAGCCGAGCCGCTCAAGCACGCCCCTGAATGGCTTGGCAAGCGGCGCCAGCGCCAAAGCGCGCGCAAAGCGACTGGGATTGGGGATGAGGTTGGCGAGCAACGTGCGCAGGGCGCGATCCTTGAAGCCGCGGTGGCCGGTGGTCTCGATATGCGCGCGCGCGAGGTCGACGAGGTGCATGTAGTCGACGCCGCTCGGGCATGTCGTCATGCAGGACAGGCAGGAGAGGCAGCGGTCGACATGATGCTGAACCTCGGGACTGGCGTCCCGATCGTTCTCGAACATGTCCTTCATGAGATAGATGCGACCGCGTGGCGAGTCACGCTCGTCGCCAACCAGAACGTAGGTCGAGCACGTGGCGGTGCACAGTCCGCAATGCACGCAGCGCCGGAGGATGCTTTCAGCTTCCGCGAGCCGCGGATCGGCAAGCTGATCGGCTGTGAAATTGGTCTGCATCGCGATCCGATCAGCTCTCGCGCACCGCTTCAGGACAAGTGCGCTTCCACGCACGACGCACGACGCGCTGCATATCACACATTGGCGTACATCCGTCCCGGATTGAGAATGCCCGCCGGATCCATGACGGCCTTGATCTCCCGGCTGATAAGCGAAAGTCCGGGCTCGAGCGGCTGGAACACGTCGACGGCCGCACGCACCGCCGGCTCCGCACGGATGAGAGTTGCATGTCCGCCATGGGTGGCCACAAGGCGCCGCACGTCAGCGGCACCGGCATCCGCCGCTGGCAGCACTTCGACCCAGATCAGCCCTCCGGACCAGTCATAGAGAGCGCTGCACGGCATGTAACGGCCGATGGCGGCAACGACCTTCGGCCCGGAACGCGGCGCCGTCGAAATGCGCCAGAGCGGTGCATCGCTCCGCTGCAGCACCGAGAGCTGGCGCAGCTCATCCCAGAACGCCAGGGAGCTCGCGTGGTCGAGCTCGTGCACGTCGCCGAACGGCTTGAGCGTCTCCTTGAGGCGCTGTTTGCGATAAGCCACGGAGCGCGAAAAATTCTCGATACGCAAGGCGGTCACAGCCTTCTGCGCCGATCGCATTCCCGCGTGCCATAGACGGGCGCTGAGGCCTTCCTGCAGGTGGATGGCACCCGACACCTCGAACGGCGTTCCCATCGCGGCACACAGCGCTTCGACCGCGATGCTGTCGGGGAGCCCTAGCAGAAAGAGCGTACCGGTTTCCTCGGGGATAGGCATGACCTTGAATGTCACCTCGGTGAGAACCGCAAGAGTGCCCCAGCTGCCCGACAGGCCACGCGTCAGATCGACGCCCGTGACGTTCTTCATGACCCTGCCGCCGGACGTGAAGGCTTGGCCCGCGCCGGAAACGGCCTTGATGCCCAAGGCATGATCACGCACGGCACCACTGGCCACGCGGCGCGCACCGGAAAGGTTCGTGGCCAGAACGGCGCCGATCGTGGTGTGGCCAGGCTCTATTCCGAGCACAGGCCCTAGGTCAACCGGCTCGAAGGCCAGCATCTGGCCGTGCGATGCGAGCTGCGCCTCGACGCGCGCTAGTGGCGTCCCAGTGCGCGCGGATATGACGAGTTCCGTGGGCTCGAAAAGCGAAATGCCGGCCAGCGACGTCGTCGTCAACGATACGGCTGCCTGCGACGGGCGGCCGATCGCTCGCTTTGACCCAGCGCCCATCACCTCGACCGGCGTACGGTTCGCGCTCGCATCGGCGAGCACGTTGGCCAGCTCCCGGTCCGTGGCGGGTCGAACGAACTGTTGTTGCACCCCAATCTCCTCTAGTGTCCCAATTGCGAAGTTCGCCTGATCTGGCGGCTAGATCCGGGAGCGAACTTCGCAATCCAATGGGACACAAGAATCATAGACTTGCTAGTGTGATTCAGATCGAGAAATTCGCTACAGGATGTGCGGCAAACGCCGGCGAATTTCTCGATCATCACACTAGCCGGCCGTCGCCGCTTCGCGGCCGTCGAGCGGAAAAACCTTAGCGGGATTGAGCAGCCACTTCGGGTCGAACACGGTCTTAATGCGCATTTGCAGGCCAAGCTCGGCGGGCGTGAATTGCACCGGCATGAGATCGCGTTTCTCGACGCCGACGCCGTGCTCGCCGGTCAGGCAGCCGCCCACCTCGACGCACAGCTTCAGGATTTCGGCGCCGCAGTGCTCGGCTTTGGCGACCTCGTCGGGATTGTTCGCGTTGTAGAGGACCAGCGGATGCAGGTTGCCGTCGCCGGCATGGAAGATGTTGGCGACCTTCAGACCATGCTCTTTGCAGATCCTGCCAATCGAGACAAGGACGTCGGGCAGCCTGCCGAGCGGGATGGTGCCATCCATGCAGTAATAGTCGGAGATCCGGCCGATGGCACCGAATGCTGACTTGCGGCCCTTCCAGATGGCGGCACTCTGCGCCTCGCTTTCACTGACACGCACGACCATCGGATTGTGCGCGCGGGCGATGGCAACGATCCGCCCCAAAAGCTCGGAGATCTCCTCGGCGGAGCCTTCCACCTCGACGATGAGCAGAGCCTCGACATTGAGGGGATAGCCGGCCTTGGCAAACGCCTCGCAAACTTCGATCGCAGGCTTGTCCATGAACTCGATCGCGACGGGAATGATGCCCGAGGCGATGATGGCGGACACACACTGTCCCGCCGCCTCGCTCGAGGCAAAGCCGATGAGCATCGGGCGGGCCGCCTCGGCAGACCTCAGAATTCGCACGGTCGCTTCGGTGACGATGCCGAACTGGCCTTCCGAGCCAACGACAAGAGCGAGAAGATCGTAGCCCGGCTGATCGAGATAGGCGCCGCCGATGTCGATGATCGTGCCGTCGATCAGCACCATCTTGACGCCAAGGACATTGTTGGTCGTGACGCCGTACTTCAGGCAATGCGCGCCACCCGAGTTCATGGCGATATTGCCGGCCAGCGTGCAGGCGAGCTGACTGGAGGGATCGGGTGCGTAGAAAAAGCCGTGCGGCTGTACGGCGGCCGTGATGCCGAGATTGGTGATGCCGGTTTCCAGCCGCGCAATGCGGTTTTCGTAATCGACCTCGATGACCCGGTTCATCCGGGACACGCCGATGACAATGGCGTCCTCCGAGGGCAGCGCGCCGCCGCAAAGCGATGTTCCGGCCCCGCGGGCGACGACCTTGACGGTGTTTTCGTGGCAGTAGCGGAGGGCCTTGGACACCTCCTCCGTCGAGCGCGGCAGGATGACCGCGAGCGGCATGGCACGATAGGCGGTGAGGCCGTCTGTTTCAAAAGCGCGCCGGCCGTCGGCATCGGCGATCACGACGTCGCTACCCAGCAGACGGACCAAGTCCGCGACGATCGCGTCCCGGCGTGCGAGGATGCGCTTATCCGGTTGCGGCTGCACCACCAACGACATGCGCGATTCCTTCCGTTCGAGCGCATCATACTGCAGCATCGATGCGGGAGCGATAGCTGTCCACCGCGCGGCGGCCAACAGCGGGGTGCTGCTGCTGCACTTGGTCGCGCCGTGTTCGCCATCCCTTCCAGCATCAGGTATCGGGTGCCAAGTACTCCGCAACACCACCTGCGCCGAAGGACGCCCGATGAAAGCGCTCGCCACAACAGTGCTGTTGCTGCTGGCCGCTGCCGCGGCGCCGGCTGTCATGGCGGCCGATGCCAGCACCGAGAACGGCCAGGAGGTCTTCAAGAAGTGCCGCGCCTGCCACGATGTGGGTCCCGCGGCAAAGAACAAGGTCGGACCTTTGCTCAATGGCTTGTTGGGGCGCAAGGCCGGTACCATCGAGGGCTTCAACTACTCGGACGCGAACCGCAAGGCCGGGGAAGCGGGATGGGTCTGGACCGAAGACGTGATGATGAAATACCTGGAGAACCCGCGGGAGGCCATGCCCGGAAACCGGATGGCTTTTGTCGGCCTCCGGGACGAACAGGACCGCCAGGACGTCATCGCCTATCTCAAGACATTCTCAAAATAGGCCGGGCTCCGCAAGTAGACGCCTTCGGATGGCATGCTAGAACACGTTTCAACGCCTTGCCGTCCAACGCCGAGATCTCCATACCCGCATGAGCAGCCATCCGCACGACAGGCCAAGTGTGGCCCTGTTCGTTACGTGTCTTGTGGACCTGATTCGTCCATCAGTTGGGTTCGCGGCGGCAAAGCTCCTGGAGGGTGCGGGATGCCATGTCTCGGTGCCGACAGGTCAGACATGCTGCGGGCAGCCGGCGTACAATTCAGGGGATAAGGGCACTGCCGCCGGCCTCGCGCGCCAGACCATCGCAGCCCTCGAAGGGTTCGATTATGTGGT
This sequence comes from uncultured Hyphomicrobiales bacterium, assembly GCA_902826715.1. Lineage (GTDB taxonomy): Bacteria > Pseudomonadota > Alphaproteobacteria > Rhizobiales > Hyphomicrobiaceae > CADEFX01. The sequence goes on from CADEFX010000125.1 coordinate 12,241, forward strand.
GGCCCCGTCCGGATCGTGCGCGGGGATGCTGAAAACACATTATCCCGAACTGCTGGCGACCGATCCCGCCTGGAAGGACCGCGCTGCGAAAATTGCGGAGCGCACGTTCGAGCTCGTTTCCTTTCTGACTGACGTGCGCGGCGTCAGCCGCGTCAACACGCGCCTTCCTGCTCGTGCGACCTATCACGACAGCTGCTCGGGCCTACGCGAACTCGCCATCAAGGAGCAGCCGCGCAGGCTGCTGGCCAGCGTCGAGGGCCTTGAGCTGGTGGAAATGTCGGATTGTGAGATCTGCTGCGGATTCGGCGGCACCTTCTCGATTAAGTTCCCGGAGATCTCGAACGCCATGGTCGAGAAAAAGTGCGCCAACATCGCCGAGGCGAATACGGATCTCATCTTGGCCGGCGATCTCGGCTGTCTTATGAACATGGCGGGGAAGCTCAGACGGCAGGGACGTGCGGTCGAGGTCCGGCATGTAGCCGAGGTGCTGGCTGGCGAACTGTCGGAGCCAGCCATCGGTGCCGCGGATCGAGGCACATAGGCTGGCCGCCATGCATATCACGACAGAGACGTTCAAGGCCAATGCCCGCACCGCCTTGGCGGACGAGCAGCTTCAGCGTGCGCTCGCCGGGCTGCCGACCGGCCTCGTCGCCCAGCGCACGGCGGCAAGGGCGCGCCTGCCGGAATTCGAAGCACTGCGGGAGATCGGACGCGAGATCAAGGACCACACGCTCGCGCATCTCGATCTTTACCTCGAAGAGTACGAGAAGAACGCGACGGCTGCCGGAGCCAAGGTGCACTGGGCAGGCACTGCTGCCGAAGCCCGTGAGATCATCCTCAGGATTTGCCGAGATGCAGGCGCCGAGACGGTGACCAAGGGCAAGTCGATGATCTCCGAGGAGATCGCGCTCAATGCGCATCTCCAGGCCGCCGGCATGGAGGTCGTGGAGACCGATCTCGGCGAATATCTCGTGCAGATCCGCGGCGAAGCGCCAAGTCACATCATCGCGCCGGCGATCCACCTGACGCAGGACATGGTCGAAGCCGACTTCCGCCGGCTGCACACATCGCTGCCCAAGGATCGCGTGCTGGTAGAGCCGGTCCAGCTTGTCGGCGAGGCGCGTGCCATCCTGCGCGAGAAGTTCCTGGCCGCTGAAGTCGGCATCACGGGCGCGAACTTCCTTGTGGCGGAGACGGGCTCCTCGGTCATCGTCACCAACGAGGGCAACGGCGACCTCACACAATCGCTGGCCAAGGTGCATATCGCGGTGGCGTCGATCGAGAAGATCGTGCCGACCCTCGAGGATCTGAGCGCCATCATCCGCCTGCTGGCACGGTCGGCGACGGGC
>CADEFX010000126.1 GCA_902826715.1 uncultured Hyphomicrobiales bacterium
GCGTTATGCGGCAGATCTGGCAAAGGCCCTCGACGACGGCGAGAACCTGCGCGTGCTGCCGATCATCAGCTACGGCGCCGTCGGCAACGTCAGCGACCTGATCTATCTGAAGGGCGTCGATATCGCGATCACGTACTCCGACGTGCTGGATCACTTCAGGAACGTAGAGAAAATTCCCGGCATCGAGAAACGCGTGAACTACATCATCCCGATGTTCCAGGGCGAGGTTCACATCCTGGTCCGGCCTGAGATCAAGACGCTGCAGGACCTGGCTGGCAAGAAGGTGAACTTCAATACGGTGGGCAGCGCCGCCAACTATACCGGCGGCATCGTCTTCGATCGCCTGGGCATCAAGACTGAGCGGCTGTTCCAGAACAATTCGATCGCGCTCGAGGCCATGCGCAAAGGCGAGATCGCGGCCATCGTGCACGTGGTCGGCAAGCCCAATGACCTGTTCGCGAAAATGAAGCCCGAGCCGGGCTTCCGCTTTCTGCCAGTGGAATTCAGCGAGAAGTTCGAGGACTACTACGTGCCGGCGGAGCTGTCTGCCGCGGATTATCCCAACCTGATACAGCCGGGCCAGTCAGTGCAGACGATCTCGGTGCCGGCGCTGCTCGCCGTCTACAACTGGAAGCCGGAGACGGATCGCTACAGGCGGACGGTGCGCTTCGTCGAGTACCTGTTCGAGCGCTTCGAGCAGTTGCGGGTTCCGCCGTATCAGGTCGGCTGGAAGCAGATGAATTTGGCCGGCACGATTCCGGGCTGGACGCGTTTCCCGCCGGCCCAAGAGATCCTCAACAAGGCGGCGCGGTCGACCAGCGCCATCGATACGTCGCTTGCCCGGACACAAGCGGCGCGCGCGGCGCCCCACGATCCGGTCGCTCAGGAGCGGCTGTTTCAGCAATTCCTGGAGTGGAGCAAACAAAAGCGGCAGTAGGCCGTCACGACGCGCCGGCTTGCCGGCGTGCAACGAAGGCATGATGTGGAGGGGGAGTCCATAATGCCGGATCGGCTGCAGAAGCGGCTTGCCGAGCTTGAACGCAGGAATGGCGAGCGCCGCGCGGCGCTCCTATGGCGATGTATCTCTGGGCGTGCAGCGGCGGTGGGCCTTTTGGCGGCCGCGGCCGTCTTGCTGGTGATCGTCACACCGGCATCGGCACAACAGGCGCGGCTCAGCATCAACGTGGCGCCGGTGATGCTGGCAGAGCCGGCATCGCGCAGCCCGCTGCCGATCCAGATCGGACCTCAGGACGCGATCCTCAAGAACAGCTTCATCCGCATCCGCGGATTGCCGGCGGCCGCCGCGCTATCGGAGGGACATGCCATAGGCCCTGGCGCATGGGCAGTGCCGCTGGTCGGGCTGGCGAGCCTCGCCGTGATCGTGCCCGTGGGACTTCAGGGACGGTGGGATGTGGTCATCGGCCTCGTCACGATCGACGGGACGGTGCTGACCGAGAGCAAGACAGCGCTGGTGATCGCGCCGGCCCAGCTTATCGCGCCGGGCAACAAGGGCGAGACGCCCTCGACCAACGTGGCGTCGCTTGGGCCTTCCGGCGCCGCCATCGGAGCGCCTGTGAACACCGAGGAGCGCGAGCGGGCGTTCGGTCTCCTGGCCAAGGGGCAGGAGCAGCTTGGCCGCGGCAGCGTCTATTCGGCGCGGATGTTCTTCCAGCGCGCAGCGGAAGCCGGGCTGGCGGAGGGGGCGCTCGCCGCCGGCGCTACCTTCGATCCCATGGAGCTTGGGAAACTGAAGGTCATCGGTTTGACGCCCGATGTCGCTGCCGCGCGCAAGTGGTATGAAAAGGCGCGCGAGCTTGGTGCCACGGAAGCCACGGAGCGTCTGCGGCGTCTGGAAAGGCAGTGAGCGCAGTTCCGCAGCTGTCGACAGCCGCGTGCGCGGGGGTTGTAGGACACCGTATCCGCCGCTAAGAGGGCGGTAGGGGCGACGCCAGGGGGCTCATTGATCATTCTGGACACACTCCGCGACCGCGTGACCGGCGTGCGCCGGCGGATCGTCGATCTGCCGCGACTGGCCAAGCGTGCCGTGCTGATGATCAACGACGGCTTGTTGCTGATGTTCGCAGTCTGGCTGGCGTTCTCGCTGCGCTGGGGGCGGATCTACTGGCCCGACAGCTGGCAGCTCTGGTTCATCCTGCTCGGCGCGCCGCTCCTGGGCGTGGCCTTCTTCCAGGCCTTCCACCTGTATCGCGTGGCCACGCGGTTCATCCGCGACACCGACACGGCACGCATGTATATCGCGCTCGGTCTTGCGGTGCTGAGCTGGGTGCTGCTGGTGCTTATGGTGGTGGGCACGGGCGATCCGCAGTTCGTCGTGCCGCGCTCAGTGATCTTGATCTACGCCATTTTCGCCGGCGTGTTCGTGAGGAGCAGCCGCCGTACCGCGGCGTGGCTGCTGCGGGACGCGCCGTTGCCGAAGGCACATCTGAAAGACAGGCGGCCGGTTCTGATCTATGGCGCCGGTGCCGCGGGCGTGCAACTTCAGGAAGCGCTCGAAGGGAGCAGCGACTACAAGCCGATCGCATTCCTCGACGACAACTCCTCGCTGATGGGCCAGCGCATCGGTGGGCTCAAGGTGTATCCGAGTGAACGGATCTCGCGTTTCATGCTGCGCGAGGGTGTAACCGATGTGCTGCTGGCCATCCCGGACCGTTCGCGGGGCGAGCGCAAGGAGGTGTACGCCAAGCTCGCCGCGCACGACGGTCTCAACGTCAGAACCATGCCCTCGCTGGAGGACATCGCAGCCGGGCGCGTGTCGGTGACGGATTTGAAATCGGTGGAGCTCGAGGATCTGCTCGGCCGAGACCCGGTGCCGCCCAACGTCGAGCTGTTGGCACGGGCGATCCGCGGCAAATCGGTGATGATCACGGGCGCGGGCGGCTCGATCGGGGCCGAGCTGACGCGGCAGATCCTGCGGCAAGGGCCGAAGCGGCTCGTGCTGTTCGAGCTATCAGAGGCGGCGCTCTATAGCATCGAGACCGAAATCGCGGATTCAATCGACAAGTGGACGATCGACGCCGGCGATGCGCCGCGTCCGGAGGTGGTATCGGTGCTGGGCTCGGTGCTCGATGCGGGTCTCGTGGAGCGCGTCGTCGCCGGCAATGGCGTGCAGACCATCTACCATGCGGCGGCCTACAAGCATGTGCCGATCGTTGAGCACAATCCGGTGGCGGGCCTGCGCAACAACACGTTCGGCACGGCAACCTTGGCGAACGTGGCGGCTCGCCTCGGCGTCGAGCGCGTGACGCTGATCTCCACGGACAAGGCGGTGCGGCCGACCAACGTCATGGGCGCGAGCAAGCGCCTGGCCGAGCTGATCTTCCAGGCCTGTGCGGCCGAAGGCGACAGCAACACCGTGTTCACGATGGTGCGCTTCGGCAATGTGCTGGGCAGCTCCGGCTCGGTGGTGCCGCGGTTCATGAAGCAGATTCGCGACGGCGGGCCGGTGACCGTGACCGATCGGGAAGTCACGCGCTACTTCATGTCGATCTCGGAGGCGGCGGGCCTCGTGGTGCAGGCGAGCGCGATGGCCCGCGGCGGCGAGGTGTTCGTGCTCGACATGGGCGAGTGCGTGAAGATCGATGACCTCGCGCGCATGATGATCCGCCTCATGAACAGACGTGTGCTGGACGCGGACAATCCGGACGGCGATATCGAGATCAAGTATGTCGGCATGCGGCACGGCGAGAAGAAGTTCGAGGAGCTGCTGATCGACGATCGGACAAGCGCGACGGAGCATCCGAGCATCAACCAGAACAGCGAGCCTTACCTGGAGAAGGCAGACCTGGAGCGCGAACTCGCAGCGCTGGAGGAGGCGATGACGACCGCGCAGATGGACATGATCGATGCCATCCTGATGCGCACGGTGGAAGGCTACCGGCCCGATGCGCGCCAGCCGCGCGGCAGCGCCCCCGAGGCTTGGCCGGCGGTGTCGCGCACGCTGCATTGAGGCTGGGCCTCGCAGCGCTTCAGCATTTCTTGAAGTAGCGATAGATTTCCGGAGCGCGCAGCCAGATAAAGGTATTGGTGAGGCCGCCGTGGCGGTTGATCCAGCCGGTGATGTCCGAGGCGTACGCGCGGCGCAGGGTCTCGGTGGCGGCCGGCAGACGCGCAAGATGGAAGCCGAACGAGGCCTTGGGCGTCACGCAGATGCGGTTGCGCGGAATGTGTCCGAGCAGGACGGTGCAGGCGGATTGGCAAGGGCCGACGATGCGGACGCTGACGCCGCGCGCGGCGAGGCCGGCCCAGCGGGCGTTGTAGTCGGCGACGCGTCCGCCGTGGTTGTCATAGACGTCGATGGTCTCGGCTGTCGCGGGTGCGCACGAAAGAAGCACGAGCGTGCCTACGGCGAGCAATGGAAATCGCATGGCAAGGTCTCCCGTAACGAGCAACGAAAGTTCGAAACGGTACTACGCATACCGGACATAAGGCGACGGGTTTCAGCCTCCCGCTTGCGAGATCAACGCGCTCACGGATGAGAAGAGGCCCTGCGCGCAGGTTTGAGTCGACACATAGACGCAGGCCACCTCGAGCGAGCCGCGCCACATCATGTCGAGGGCGACGTAGACGATAATGGCAAGGCCCACCCAGGTGATCCACGGGAAGCGGGCCAGCAACCTCGCGATATAGGTGGCGGCGACGGCCATCAGGACGACGGCGAGGCCGAGGCCGACCACGAGCACCCAGGTGTGGCCCTTGGCAGCGCCGGCGACGGCCAGCACGTTGTCGAGCGACATCGACACGTCGGCAATGGTGATCTGCGTGACGGCGGCCCAGAAGCTCATGGTCTTGCCGTCGGATGCGTAGTCGCTTACGGCTGCGCCCGCGGAATGAGGGCGCACCTGATGGTGATGCATCTCGCGATACATCTTCCAGCATACCCAAAGCAGCAGAACCCCGCCGGCGAGGGTGAGGCCGATGATCTCGAGAAGCTGCACGGTGACAGCGGCGAAGGCGATGCGGAGCACGACCGCGGCGGCGATGCCCCAGAAAATCACCCTGGCCCGAATCTCGGGCGCGACGCGCGAGGCGGCGACGCCCACGATGATGGCGTTGTCGCCTGCCAGCACCAGATCGATCATGACGACCTGGGCAAGCGCAATGAACTCGGCGGGGATCAAATCCATGAGGTGTTTGCCGGCGCCTAGCGTGTGGTGGAAGCGGTTGCGACCGCGATCCTGACATCACCCAGCAGGCCGAGGGCCTGCTCGCTGGTGGTCATCATGGTGCCGGCACAGCCGAGGAACATGAGAAGCGCGGCGACTTCGCTCAGACCATGCGGGTCGTGGCCGAGGCGTAACCCGGCGAGAAAAATGCCGGCCATCAGCAGCAGAGCGCCAGCCACCATGAAAATGCTCATGGCCGGAAGGAGGGAGCCCAGCGGCAGATAGTTTGACAGGACGGCCAACACCAGGGCGAGCACGAGGGTGGTGGCGATCCAGAGAACGGTGTGATCCGAAGGTGCAGTGCGCCGATAAGACCGTGCCGGTGTCTTGCGCGCGAACAAGGTAACCTCCTCGAAAACGGCGCCGTGGAACGGCGCGATGGCGTTCGAAAGAGATAATCGGCGCGCGGCGCGCGCGTTATTCGAATGAGTCGGGGGGTAGATTTACGGGGTTATGCGCCCGAGACGCACGCCCTGGCGAACGAGCACGGCGACACTCGGTGCCTGCATCTTTTCCATGATCTGGACGCGGTAACTCTCGACCGTACGCTGGCTGATGCTGAGGCGCACGGCAATGGCCTGGCTCGTGCAGCCTTCGACAACGAGATCCATCACCTCCAGCTCGCGCGGCGTCAGGCGATCGATCCTGGCGCGCAGCTCCGACAAGGATTGCTCGGTGGACAGCTCGTCGAACATGCGGGCGAGCGCGCGGTTGATGGCGGCGAGCAGGTGCGCATCATCCACCGGCTTTTCGATGAAATCCTCGGCGCCGGCCTTGATGGCTGCGACGGCCATCTGCACGTCGGCGTGGCCGGAGATCAGGACGACCGGCAGCGTGATGTTTCGGCGGGCGAGCTCGCGCACCAGCTCGATGCCATCCATGCCGGGCATGCGCACGTCGGCGACGGCACAGCCGGGCGGGCGCACGGCGATCTGGTCGAGGAACGCCTGGGCGGATTCGAAGATGTCAACGCGATGGCCGAAGGTGCGCAGCATCTCGCCGAGCGCCTCGCGCACGGCCTTTTGATCGTCGATGACGAAAATGGTAGGCACGGCCATGTCAGGTCGCCTGCGGCTCGGAGGGCAGCGAGAAGCGGAATTCGGTCGTACCTTTCTCGCTCGCGTGCAGCCAGATGCGTCCCTCGTGTGCTTCGATGATCGACGCGCAGATGGAAAGTCCCAAACCCAAACCCTCTCCTTTGGTCGACGACAGCGGCTCGAATAGCGGACGCCCAGCCGGTACGCCGATGCCGTTGTCGATGACGCTCACGCCGACCCCTGATGCATTCCTCAGAGGATAAGCCCTCACGAGAATGGTGCCGTCGTGACGTTCGGCCGCGCCGATGGCCTCGATGCTGTTGTGGACGAGATTGAGCACGACCTGCTGTAACTGGATGCGATCGCCGAAAATGGCGGGGAGGCCGTCGTCGAGATCGAGGCGGATCGTGGTTTTCTTCGCGGAGGCCTCGGGGCTGGCGAGGACGAGGGCATCCTCGAGAACCGGGGCGATGTGCAGCGTGCTGAAATGCGGCCGTCCGCGCCGCAGGAAATCGCGCATGCGCCGCACGACGCCGGCGGCATGGTCGACCTGAGCCACGAGGTTCGCGAGATTGCCGTTGACCCGGCCGGTGTCGATTGGTGCGGCCTGCATGAGCTGCTGAACCGAACGGGCCAGCGCACGGGCCGCAGTCATGGGCTGGTTGATCTCGTGGGCGATGGCCGAGGCCATGCCGCTCACCATGTTCATGCGCGAGGCGCGAGTGGCTTCAGCCTGCATATCTCTGATCCGCCCTTCCGCCGCGCGGGCAAGCGAGAGGGCACGCTCACGATCGCTGACGACGACGCCGACGAGAAGGCCCGACATTGTCAGCACGAGCATGATGACCTGAAATTCGGTGAAGGCCGCAGCGTCATGTCCGTGCCAGCGCAGGACGGCCACCAGGGCAAGCTGGGTGAGGGCGAGGCAAAGGCAGGAGCCGTCGATGCCATAGCGCACGGCGGCGGCAACGACGGGCAGGAACAGCAGGGAGAAAAACTTGTAATTGTCTGCGCTGCCGTGGCCGACGATGAGCCACAGGGCAATGCCGACGATGGCGAAATAGAGAGCAAGCTCGATCGCCAAGGCGATCGCCGATACGCGGGTCAGATTGGCACGCCACTGCTGCAGACGCAGGACAAGCGGCGTGACCACGGCGATGCCGATGCTGTCGCCGACGATCAACGGTAAGGCGGCCTGGGCGAAATCGTCGAAGGTCATCTCGTCGGTGCCGATCAGCAGCATGCCGAGCAGCGCGCTCGACATACAGGATGCGGCCGTGCCGACGGCGAGCAGGATCAGCACGTCGCGGACGCGGCTCAAGCCGACGTCGAGATGCAGGCGGCGCCGGACGACGACCGCCGCGGTCGTGAACACCGCCGAGACGATCAAGCCCATGAGGACAACGACGGGCCAAGCAAGCTGAGTGCGCAGCACGAAGATCTCGGCCAGCAGCACGCCTGCGAAAAGGACACTGGCGTAGGCCGGTCCGCCAAGGATCAGCACGGCGAAAAGAGCGCCGAGGCCGGGGTTCCAGGGCGTAACGGGGAGCCCCTTGTGCTCGTGGATGAAGCTGACCCATTCGAGCCCGAGGTAGGCGGCGATGAGCCCGCCGGCGGTGGCGGCGCGCGGAAGGAGGCCGCGCGCAGCGGCAAGAATCTGCCCGACCGGCCGATGCCCCCGCAGGCTGGATAGGTCCCATCTAAAGAGCGGTGCGTCCAAAATCTTAATCCAAAGCGTCAGTTGGGTGGACGATATCGTATCGGCAGGCCGGAACCAAACTCGGGCGGTTCGGACGGCGCGGCCTCTAGACGGCGGCGGTCGTGCCGGACGGTTTGGAACGCCGGCGCCAGAGCCGCGCGGCGGCGGCGAGGAGACCGGAAAGGCCGGCCGGGTACGCGCGCATGACGATAATGACGATGGCGGCGAACACGACCATGCTCCATTCGCCCCAGGCGGCAAGCCAGGTGTTGAGCGCGTAGATGGCGGGCGCGGCGATGATGGGTCCGACGAACGAGCCCATGCCACCAATCACCACCATGACAATGATGCGGGCCATCTCGCTGAAATCGACAATGGAGGGTGTGAGGGTGAGCACATAGTGTGCGTAGAGGGCGCCAGCGAGGCCGGCCATGGCACTCGAGACGACGAAGGCGAACAGCTTCACACGCGTGGTATCGACAGCGAGCGACTGGGCGCGCATGGGATCGTCGCGGACGGCGCGCATGAAATAGCCGACCGGCGACTTGAGCAGGATGTGAATGAGGAGAAGCGAGAGCACGGCCACGCCGAGGAAGGTGTAGTAGTAGGCGATAGGGCGCACGTGGCCATAGAGCGAGGGAACGCTGAGACCCAGGTCGCCCCGCGTAAAATCGTAAGCGGCACCGAGGAAGATGCGCAGCGTTTCGGCGAAGGCCCAGGTCGCGATCGACAGGTAGATGGCGCGCATCCTGAGCACGAGCAGGCCGAGCAGCAGGCCGCCGGCCGCGGCCATGGCAACGGCCGCGGGAATGCTCACCCACAAGGGCGTGTGCAGGTGATAGACGAGGAGGCCCGAGCCATACGCGCCGACGGCGGCGAAGCCGTGCTGGGCAAGCGAGAACTGGCCGGTGAAGCCGGCAAGCATGTTCCAGCTCGCGGCCAGGACTATGTAGTAGGCGCCGATGGCAAGAATATGCACGAAGAATTCGCCGACGAGCAGCGGCAGCACGAGGAACGGCGGCAACGCCACCGCCGCGATGACGGCGACGCGGCGCCAATCGACGAAGGCGCCGAGGCCTGTGGTCAGCCGAGGAGACATTCCTGCACCAGAGCGCGTACGCGCGCGTTGTCGAACTCACGTCCCGGGCCGTGGGCTTTTACCTGGCCGAGGTTCAGCAGATAGAGGTGATCGGCGAGCGGCAGCGCCTCCTCGACGTTCTGCTCCACCAGCAGAACGGCGGCGCCGGTGGCGGCACGCGCGGCGGCCAGCGTCTCGTACACCTGGGCGACGAGGTTCGGCGCAAGGCCAACGGTCGGTTCGTCGATGAGCAGCAGCGATGGTGAGGTCATCATTTCGCGCGCGACCGAGAGCATGCGGCCCTGGCCGCCCGAGAGCGAGCCGGCGCGGTCGCGGCGCTTCTCCTTCAGGATCGGGAACATGGCGTAGACCTGCTCGAACTGGCGCGCGATCCGCGGCGCATCGCGGCGGAAGACCCATGCGCCCATCAGCAGGTTCTCTTCGACGGTGAGCAGCGGGAAGCTGTTGATGTCCTGCGTGACGTAGCTGACGCCTGAAGCTTTCAGCGTGCTCGGGTTGGCGCCGGTGACGTCCTTGCCGTCGAAGACGACGCGGCCGGTGCTGGGCTTGAGCAGGCCGAAGATGGCGCGCAGCAGGGTGGATTTGCCGGCGCCGTTGGGGCCGATGATGAGGGTGACGGCGTTCTTGGCGGCGGTGATGGAGAGGTGCGAGAGAATGTCGACGCCGGGCACGTAGCCGGCGTTGAGGTCGGTCACTTCAAGCGTGGCGGACGCGGTCATGCGGCGGCGCGTCCGAGATAGGCGGCGATGACCTCGGGGCGGCGGGCCACCTCGTCAAGCGTGCCCTCGGCAGCGACGCGGCCCTGGATCATGACGGTGACGAGCGGGCACAGGCGGCGCACGATCTCCATCTCGTGGCTGACGATGAGGAAAGCTCGGCCTTTGCCGACGTTCTCGCCCTGGATAAGCGCGATGAGCGTGTCCTTCACCACGGGATTGATGCCGGCGAAGGGCTCGTCGAGCACGTATACGCGCACGGCCGGGATCATGAAGCCGGCGCAAGCCTGCAGCAGCATGCGCTGGCCGCCGGAGAGGACGCCGGCAAGCTCGTCGGCGAGCGGCGTCAACGTCGAGAGATCCAAAAGCTCGGCGGCGCGGTCCTGGCCCTCGCGCACGCCGCCGGGACTGCCGGCCGCGAGGAAGGGGACGAGCAGATTCTCGCGCACGGTAAGATTGGCGAACACGCGGGAGACCTGGAACGTGCGAACGAGGCCCTGGGCGGCGATGCGATGCGGCAGAAGTCCGGTGATGTCGGTGCCGTCGAGGCGCACGCTGCCTGCATCGGGTGTCTCCAGGCCGGTGAGCAGGTTGACGAAGGTGGTCTTGCCGGCGCCGTTGGGGCCGATGAGGCCGCGAATCTCGCCAGGCGCGAGCGTCATGCGCACATCGTTGTTGGCGATGAGGCCGCCGTAGCGCTTGGTGAGGCCCTGCGCCTCCAGGATCGGTGCGCCGGCCATCATGCCTCGCGTCCGCGTTCGCCGAACAGGCCGTTCGGTTTGACGATCAGGATGAGGATGACGAGCAGAAAGCCATAGACGTTCTGATAGGGCGAGGAGATGAAGGCGGCGCCGAGGCTTTCGACGAGGCCGAGCAGCAGGCCGCCGATGAGCGCGCCCGGAATGGATCCGAGGCCGCCGATGACGATGATCTCGAAGCCCTTCACGCTGGTCACGGCGCCGTTGGTGGGGAAGACCATGAAGAGGGGTGCCAGCAGCGCGCCGGCAAGCCCGGCGAGCGCCACGCCGATGGCGAAGGCAACGGCATCGAGGCGATAGACGTCGACGCCCGAGGTCTGCACGGCGATGCGGTTCTGCGCGGCGGCGCGGAGCGCGAGGCCGATCCACGTCTTCTTGATGACGATCCAGAAGGCGGCGAGCGCCAGCAGCGCACAGACGGACGCGGCGACGCGCGCGCCTTCCTGCGGCAGTGGTCCGATCCAGATGACGGAGAGATCGGACTCAGGCCGGTACTGATAGGGTCCACCGAGTGCGACGGCGAGGCTGCGCAGGAGCAGCAACAGCGCGATGGTGACGACGGTGGCGTAGTCGTCCCGGCGTTGCATGGGCCGGCTATACATGGGCTTGATGAGGATGGGCTCCAGCAGCAGGCCGATGAGGAAGGTGCCGGCCATGGAGATCAGCGCGGCGAGCCACCACCAGCGCGGGCCGAGCAGGAAATGCACGGCCACGAACTGGATATAGCTGCCGATCATGTAGAACTCGCCCATCGCCCAGTTGATGGTTTTGACGATGGAGTAGATGAAGGTGATGCCGAGAGCCATCAGCGCGTAGAGCACGCCGACCATCAGCCCCGAGATGACCGTCTGGATCAGGAGCTCGGTGCTGAAGATCATGAGCGGATCTCCCGCATGCGGGCTCCAAACGTTACACGGGAGTTATCGCTACGCACCCCTACTGGGCATAGGCGGCTTCGGCGGTGGCGGGTGTCTGGTCTTTGGCCGTGTAGCGCAGGATCATCATCGGCGGGGACCAGTTGTGCCATAGGACGCCCTCGGCGCGCGGAAAGGTGACCGGCACCGTAGACCAGCCGCCGAAGGAGCCTTCCTCCAATGCCTTGATCATGGCCTTGGGCTCCGTCGTGCCGGCCTTCTTGATAGCCTCGGCGAAGACGATGGCGTTGGCGAAACTGTTCAACGCTGCGTACACCGGCGGCTCGCTGAACTTGGCCTGGTAGCGCTTGGCGAATTCCTTGCCGAGGTCGGACAATTCGGACTTCGGCGAGTAGAAGGCAACGAAACTGACGCCGACGCCTTTCTCGCCGTGCAGCTGCCAGAACTGCGGGCGCGCAGGTGCGTCGTAGGAGGTGACCATCGGCGTGGCGGGCAGCAGACCCACCGTGTGCGCCTGGGTGATCATGAGATCCAGAGGCTGACCGACGCCGATGTTGACGATCGCGTCGGGCTTAAAGGCCTTCACCTGGAGAAGCTGGGGCAGGAGATCGGTGGTGGTGCGATCGAACATGATCGTCTGGATCTCGAGGCCGAGATTCTTCTCTTTGTTCTGCTTCTCGGTCTCCTTGGCGAGTCCGATGCCGTAGTCGGTGGTCTCGGCGATGATACTGACGCGCTTCCAGTTGTTTTTCTTGATCCAGCCAAGCCAGGTGCCGGCGCGCGGCGGATCAACGGCGTGCGTGCGAAAGGCGATGTCGTAGTGCTTCGCGGTCACGTCGGTGGCGCCGGTCTGGGTTCCCATGGTCGGGACGCCCATCTCCTTGGCCACCTCGTTGACAGCGATGTTGGCGCCCGAGTGGATGAAGCCGAAGACGGCAACGGCCTTCTCGCTCGAAACCAGACGGCGATAGGCGGCGACCGCCTGTTCGTTCTTGCCGGCGCTGTCCTGAATGGAGAGTTGAACCTTGCGGCCGAGGATGCCGCCCTGCTCGTTGATGTACTCGACGCCAATCTCGGCGCCGCGCTTGGCCAATTGGCCGAGGCCCGTCTCGCCGGGCGGCGACAAAGGCGTGATGACGCCGAACACAATGGGATCCTGGGCCTTGGCGGGGAGCGATCCCAATGCGATGAGAGCCGCGGCGAGAACGCCGCCAAAGAGTTCGCGTCGCTGCATGACATGGTCCTCTCGCTGCGTCCCCAAGGAGCGCCATTCTGCCGTGGTGGACGCGTGCGTGTCGAGGGAATCCATTCGTGCCTGACGCAGGCCATCAGGCCGGGCGCTTGAGCATCCGGTCGCGGAGGCCGACCATGGCGCGCCAGACATCCTCGAGGTCGCGGGCGGCAAAGCCGGCAGCGAGGTCGGGGCTTTCCTCCTTGAGTCGTTCGTGAAGACGGCCCGTGTAGCGGGCAAAGCCGGCATCATCGACGACGAGGCCGTTGCCGGCCTCGTGGTGTTCATTCCAGGCGATGGCGGTTGCGCGATCGAGGCCGGGCGGGAGGTCGAGGTCGAGGCGGCCAGAGTGAAGTTTGACGGGATAACCGCCCGGCAGACCATGAGGGCCGGGCACATGGCCGGTCCAGTCCTCGCGATGGGCCATGGCGCGCATGAGCGTGACACCGCTGGCGCCGGAGATGTCGATCACGGGCTCGGGCACAAGCTGCACGTCCGCGAAGCGGGCATACACATCGAAAACCTCCGTGCCGTCGAGCCAGACGCGTGCGGCAGGGCCCGTGCGCTCGGCGGGCGGACGGCGCCACGCCGCGATGTTCTGATAGTGACACAGCATCTGCAGGCGCGGCTTGGACTGCGCCTGCAATTGAGCGGCGAAGGCATGCGCAAGAATGGCGATATTGCCGATGCCGCAGGTCACCGGCAGGCCCATAGCCGCGACGATGCCGTTGGCGACATCGGGGAAGCAGCAGTTGATGAGATGGCGTCCCGGGAGCACTTGCTGCGCGGCGAGGGCGACGCGAGCCGTGAGGACGGCCTGGAAGACGGCGGAGGCGCTCC
>CADEFX010000127.1 GCA_902826715.1 uncultured Hyphomicrobiales bacterium
AGCTTCTGCTCCACACCGGGTCCTGCAAGATTCGAGGTCAATTGCTCGAGCCGGCGCGCGGCGCCGGGCGTGGCCACGCTCGCCAACCCGGTTTTCAGCAACTGGAAGCCCGCCGCGTGACGGCTGATCATTTCGGAGAGATTGGTGCCGGCGATAGCGTGGCGCAGGAACCAGGCGACGTTGCGATTTAGGACGTGCTGTACGCATAAATAGAGATCGAGCTGCGCTGCCCCGGCGATTTTCCCGTCCAGCGCGTCGATCCGGCGCCACAGTTCCGCCAGCCCGAATACCGCGCGGGCGGCCATGAAAGCATGCGCCACCTCACTGATGGGGCGTGCCGCTTCTTCAGCCAAACGCAACGCCGTGGGTGGCCCACAACGGTTGACGATGCCATTGGTCAGTGTGGTGGCGATGATCTCCCTGCGCAACCGGTGCGCGGCGATATCCTTTCCGAAATCCGTGCGCAACGCTGGCGGGAAGTAGTCGAACAGCAACTCCTCCATGAAGGTCTCGTCCGGCACCTGGCTCGCGAGCAGGTCATGCAGCAGCGCGATCTTGGAGTAGCTGAGCAGCACAGCCAGCTCCGGCCGTCCCAATCCGATCGCAGCCTTGGTCCGTTCGATCAACTCGGCGTCCGACGGCAATGCTTCCAGCGTGCGCTCAAACAGCCCGCGATCCTCCAGGTGCCGCGTCAGCCGCCCGTACGCACCAAGATCGGTACTGCTGCGCCGTTCGGCGATGCTGAGCGCCAGCGATTGTTGATAGTTGTTCCTGAGAACGGCATCGGCCACGTTCGAAGTCATCTCGACGAGCAGCGATTTGCGCGCGGCCCTGCTGACGCGCCCCTCCTTCACGGCCGGCGCCAGCGCGATCTTGATGTTGACTTCCTGGTCGGACGTGTTCACGCCGGCCGAGTTGTCGATGAAGTCCGTGTTGAGACGTCCCCCGCGCGCCGCGAACTCGTTGCGGCCCCGCTGTGTCATTCCCAGGTTTGCACCTTCGCCCACGACCTTTGCCCGCAGCTCCCGGCTGGTGATCCGAAGAGGGTCGTTGGCACGGTCCCCCACGTCGATATCCGTTTCGGAGGAGGCGCGCACGTACGTGCCGATGCCGCCAAACCACAGCAGGTCTATTTCGCACCGCAAGAGCGCGCGAATGAGGTCTGCCGGCGGCATGTCCGTTGCCTCGGTCTGCAGCAGGCGGCGCACCTCGGCAGATAGCGGAATCGATTTGGACGACCGTGAGAAAACGCCGCCGCCCGTCGATAGTTTGGACTTGTCGTAATCTTGCCAGCTCGACCGAGGCAGATCGAACAGACGCTTCCGCTCGGCCAGGCCGGCCACCGGGTCGGGATCTGGATCGATGATGATGTCGCGGTGATCGAACGCCGCGATCAGCTTCAGCACCGGCGAGAGCATCATGGCGTTGCCGAACACATCGCCCGACATATCCCCCACGCCGATGGCGGTGAACGGTACCGTCTGGATATCCTTGTCCATTTCGCGGAAGTGGCGTTTCACGCATTCCCACGCGCCGCGCGCCGTGATGCCCATGCCCTTGTGATCGTAGCCTTCCGACCCGCCTGATGCGAATGCGTCGCCGAGCCAGAAATCGTGCGCAATCGCGATCTCGTTGGCGGTGTCGGAGAACGTCGCCGTGCCCTTGTCGGCTGCCACGACGAGATAGGGATCGTCCTCCTCGTGCCGCACGACGCGCTGCGGCGGGACGATGGCTCCGTCCTTTATGTTATCGGTGATGTCGAGCAGCGCCGAGATGAAGATGCGATAGGCCGCGACACCCTCTTTCTGCATTTCCTCGCGTGTCGGCGTCCGCGGCATCTGCTTGGGCAGGAAACCGCCCTTGGCACCGGCCGGCACGATAACCGCGTTCTTGACCTGCTGTGCCCTGGCGAGGCCAAGAACCTCCGTCCTGAAGTCCTGCGCGCGATCCGACCAGCGGATGCCGCCGCGCGCGATGGGCGCAAAGCGCAAGTGCACGCCTTCGACGCGCGGGCTGTAGACCCAGATCTCGCGGAATGGTCGAGGATGCGGCGCCGCTGCCAGGTCCCTGCTCGACAGCTTGAACGAAATGACCTCCGGCGATGCGCCGGCTGCATCGCGCTGATAGAAGTTGGTCCGCACCGTTGCATCTATCATGGCCAGGAACTGGCGCAGGATGCGGTCCTCGTCGAGGCTCGGCACCGATGCCAGAGCGCCTTCGACACGTGCGCGGACCGGCTCCTCCTTAGCCTTGCGCGCCGCGAGATCGCCGCCCGCATCCGGATTGAAGCGAATATGAAACAGCTCGATCAGATCGCGCGCCAATCCCGCATGGCGATGCAGAGTATCGGCGAGATACCTGATGCCAAACGGCGAGCCCAGCTGCCGGAGGAATGCCGCATACGCACGCAGTGTGGCAACCTCGCGCCACTCCGCGCCTGATGAAACGATCAGGCGATTGAAGTTGTCGTTATCAGACCGCCCGAGAAAGATCGCAAGGAAACAGTCCTCGATGCGCCGGTGCGTGCGGCCGTCGAGCACCATGCCATCCTGGGTCTCAAGCACCATGTCGTGCAGAACCACCTCTCGATGCCCGGTCTGGAATCGAGGCATGATCCGGTAGGACCGCTCGTCGATGACCGAGAACCCTAAATTTTCCAGCACCGGAACGCGCTCCGAGAGGCGCATCGGCGCATCGAACCGATAAATGGCTACCCTCACGCGCCCGTTAGGCGCACCATTCTCGTGATAAAAATCGATGGCGAGCGGACGTTCCGCGCTGAGGCGCTCGATCCGGCTGATGTCTTCCAAGGCCCGTTCGGACGGAAATGTCTCCATGTAGCCGGCAGGAAAAGCTTCCGCGTACTTGGCCGCCAGCGCGCTGGCGTCGCCGCGCGCTGCGAGCAGCTCCGAGAGGTGATCGGACCACGTGCGCACGATGCCTGCGACGCCATCCTCGATGGTGGCGGTATCCACTCTGGGCGTTTCGCCTTGCCGGCGCCCGATAATGAACTGGACGCGCACCAGCGGCCCGTCCGTGAAATGCGGGAAAAAGGCAGACAAATAGCCCTTGTAGATATCCGAGAGGTAGGCGCCGATACGCTCGCGCACAGTCGTCGTGTAGCGGTCGCGCGGCACGTACAGCAGCACCGAGACGAACCGGTCGAACCTGTCCACGCGTGCGAACACCCGAATGCGCGGCCGCAGATCGAGATCCACGATGCCCGCGGTCCACCGACTGAGGTCTTCCGCCGTGATCTGGAACAGTTCGTCGCGCGGGAAGGTTTCGATCACGTTGAGCAGTGCTTTGCCGGCATGGCTCTCAGGCGGGTGGCCCGATGCGGCCAGCACGTTTTCCACCTTCTGCCTCAGGATCGGGATCTGCAGAGGGGATTGGACATAGGCAGACGTTGTGAACAGCCCGACGATGCGCAGTTCGCCGACTGGCCGGCCACCCGCGCCGTAGATCTTTACGCCGATGTAGTCCATGTGCACCCGGCGATGGATGCGGCTCACCACATTGGCCTTGGTGATGATGAGTGGCGTCGGCTCGAAGAAGAAGCGCCTTATCTCCGGGGTCATGGCGACCAGCTCCGTGCCGCGCCGAAGCACCTGCATGGCCGGGTCACGCATCAGCCCAAGACCGGAGTTCTCGACCGCGGTCAGCTCGCCCGCCTCCGCGCTGCCCTCAAGACGGTATTCGCGCGCACCGAGAAATGTGAAGTGCTGGTCATCGAGCCAGGCAAGAAACGCCAGGGCTTCGGCCAGCAGCTCCTTGGGGACGTCGGGCAAGCTTGCTTGCATGGCGTGCGCCGCCTGACGCAACCTGGCACGCATCGCCCGCCAGTCTTGCACGACAAGCCGCACGCCATCCAGAATGCGAGACAGCGATGCGACCAAGTCTTCGGCGACTTGCGGCGCCAGCGCATCGACATGAACAGAGATATAGCTTTCCTGTGAACCGTCGCTCCATGCGCTGTCGCCAGGACCGACAATGGCAAGCAGCGTTCCGGAGGCATCCCGCTGGGTCTTGAAGATGGGGTGCAGCACAAGCCGGGCCGCGAGCCCGCGCGACTGAATCTCCGCCATGATGCTATCAACCAGAAACGGCATGTCGTCGTTCAGGATCTCCACGACGGTTGCCGCCTTGACCGCACCGCGCTGGCCGAGCGACGTCGAGCGTGCCCGGATCTTGTGCTCGCCTTTGGGCTTTGCGGCTATGAACTCGAAGGCGGCATCGGCATTACCGGACAAGCCTTCGGTGGAAAATTCGGCCAGATCGGTGCCATCCGACGACGACAGCAGTAGCCTGGTGAACAACTCCTGCGCATCCGACACCGGATTTGATGCCCGGTTCTGCACGTCGTGGGCCATGCGCGGCCTCCCTTCACCATTTGCAGACGCTCAACAGCGCCTCTAGATTTCGAGTATCAGCTGCACTGTCCGACGGCATGCGTCATTGTACTACCAGTGACGCGCTTCACTCGTCCACGCCAAGCCCGCTGGAGGCCACCAAATGAAGAAAGCCAAGACACCCGCCGTCACGGCACTCAATCTCGGTAAGCAAGCCAAGCTTACACCGGAGTTGCAGGGCTATTTTGACAAATGCGTGGAAAAGCTCGGTTTCGTTCCCAACGTCCTGCAGGCCTATGCGTTCGACAACACCAAGCTGAAGGCCTTCGTCGATCTCGTGGATGATCTGATGCTGGGCGATAGCGGCCTGTCCAAGCTGGAGCGCGAGATGATCGCGGTGGCCGTCAGCTCGGTCAATCATTGCCACTACTGCCTGACCGCGCATGGGGCGGCGGTCCGGCAACGCGCCAAGAACCCCGAGATGGGCGAGCTCATGGCCCAGAATTACCGCGCCGCCAACATCTCGAAGCAACAGAAGGCCATGCTCGACTTTGCCGTCAAACTGACCGAAAGCCCGGCCAGCATCGAGGAAAGCGACCGGCAGGCCCTGCGGGCGACCGGTTGGACCGACCGCGACATCTGGGACATCGCCGCCGTTGCCGGCTTCTACAACATGTCGAACCGCATCGCTTCCGCGACGGACATGAAACCCAACCGCGAATACCACTACCTGGCCCGCGCCGAGCCTCAGCCAAATGCCTGAGCGGAGACGCTGTTGAAGTCCGGCGCCGGGCCGTGACACAATCGCCTCTCAGCTCCAACGACGGATCGGACGCATCCATGCCCTTCGAGCCAGCCAGCGATGTGCTTTCGCCCTACACCGTTCTCGACCTGACCCGGGTGCGGTCAGGCCCAACCTGTGTGCGGCAGCTCGCCGATTGGGGCGCAAATGTCATCAAGATCGAGGATCCGGAGTCCGATAAGGTGGGGCTCGGCGGACCACGCTCCGGGTCCGATTTCCAGAATCTGCATCGCAACAAGCGGTCCATCACGCTCAATCTCAAATCCAAGCAAGGGGCTGAGATCTTCCGGAGGCTGGCCGCCCGCGCCGACGTCATTGTCGAGAATTATCGCCCCGACGTGAAAAAGCGGCTCGGCATCGACTACGCGACGATCCAGGCTGAAAATCCCCGCATCATCTATGCCTCCATCTCCGGCTTCGGCCAGGACGGCCCCTTGAGCCAAAGACCGGGCTTCGACCAGATCGCGCAAGGCATGGGCGGCCTGATGTCGATCACCGGCGAGGCCGGCAAAGGGCCTATGCGCGTCGGCATTCCGATTGCGGATCTCTGCGCCGGCGTTTTTTGCGCCCAAGGCATCCTGCTTGCTTTGATGGAACGCGAGCGGTCGGGAAAAGGGCAGTGGGTGCAGACCTCGCTCTTGCAGGCGCAGGTGTTCATGCTCGATTTCCAGGCCTCGCGCTGGCTGATGGACGCCGATGTGCCCAAGCAGGCCGGCAACGACCATCCGACCTCGATCCCGACCGGCGTCTTCAAGACGACCGACGGTCACATCAACATCGCTGTCGCGGGCCAGGCCATGTGGTTGAAATTCAAGGCCATGTTCAACGACCCAGCCTTCGACGACCCAGACTTTGCTGATGCCAAAGCTCGCTCCAAGAACCGCCACAAGCTCAACGATCTGATCGGCACCTACACGGTCAAGCATCCTGCGGCCTACTGGATCGAAACGTTCAACAAGGCCGGCGTGCCGAGCGGCGAGATCAACAGCATCGACCAGGTGTTTGCGCTGGAGCAGGTGCGCCATCTGGGGCTGGCCCAGTCCATGAACAGCCAGGAGCGCGGGCAAACCGAGGTCGTCGGGCAGCCGATCCTGATGAGCCGTTCGAAGGCTTCGGTGCGCCGTCCGCCACCGGCCCTCGGCCAGCATACGCAAGAAGTCCTGGCCGAGATCGGCTATGGAGACCAGGATATCAAGCAGCTCGCCAAGGCCGGCGTTGTTTGACGGCCAGGCACAACAACACGATAAGGAGGGACGATCTGCATGACCGCAGCGCCTGAAGAGCTGCCCGTCGAACAACGGCTTCTCGCCAAACGCGAGAACGGTGTCGGCCATATCATCTTCAACAATCCGGCCAAGCGGAACGCCGTCTCACTCGATATGTGGGAGCGCCTGACGGCGCTGCTGCAAGAATATGCAGCTGACCCGGACCTCAAGGTTCTTGTCATCAGCGGCGCCGGCGGCAAGGCGTTCGTATCCGGTGCCGACATCTCGAAATTCGAAAGCCAGCGCGCGAGCAAAGAGGCGGTCGCTCACTACAACGCCACGGGCACCAAGGGATACGAGTCGGTCTACAATTTCCCCAAGCCCACCATTGCCAAGATCCAAGGGTACTGCATCGGCGGCGGCTGCAATCTGGCGGTGTGCTGCGACATCCGTATCGCCACCGAGGACGCCCGCTTCGGCATTCCGGCCGCACGGCTGGGGCTGGGATACGGCTACACGGCCGTCCGCCGCCTGGCGGAGATCATTGGCATTTCCAACGCCATGGAGATCTTCTTCACGGCCAAGCAATTCACGGCAGCGCAGGCGCTGTCCATGGGCCTGGTCAATCAGGTCGTGCCGGCCGGGCAGCTCGATGCCACTGTCGACGAGATGACCCGGCAGATTGCCGAGAACGCCCCCCTGACGATCGCCGCCATCAAGGCCAGCGCCCGCGAGCTCGGCAAGCCCGAGGCGTCGCGTGACCTGGCCCGGCTCGACCGGCTGGTGACTGCCTGCTTTGAGTCCGAGGACTATATCGAGGGCCGCCGCGCCTTCATGGAGAAGCGCAAGCCCGTTTTCAAAGGCCGGTAGCAGCCGTCCGCCGGTATTGCCACAGTCACGACGCAGAGGTGCCGCACTAAGGGCTGCCGTGGCTGTACGGCGATGCTAGAGGCGGCGGGGACATTCCGGAGCGAGATGCGTAACACCATAGCGGTGATGAATACCAAGGGCGGGGTCGGCAAATCCACGATTGTGCTGACAGTCGCCGAGACGCTGTCGGTATTTCACGGCAAGAACGTGCTTGTCATCGACTCCGATTCCCAGGCCAGCGTCAGCTCGATGCTGATGTCGACGACGAGCCTGCGCAAGCTGCAGTCGGAAGGCCGGACGATCGTCGACTATCTCGTGGCAACCGTCCTCAAAAACGAGCCGTCCGAATGGACCGAGTTCGTGGTCGGGGGCGTTTCCGATGTCGACGACGCCCGATCCGTCTACCTGATGCCGAGCGACATGCAGCTCACGCTGCTGGAGCGCGAGGTCTCCAAGGAGAGTGTGCACGGCAAGCTCAGGTCCGCCATCGGCGGCCTCCTCAGCCGCGCGCGGATCGTCTTCGATATCGTGCTGATCGATTGCCCGCCCGGCCTCTCCGTGCTGACGGAAAGCTGGCTGCGCGAGGCGGACTTCCACATCACGCCGACCAAGCCGGACTATGTATCGGTCTGCGGGCTCGATGTGTTCCGCCGTTTCCGGCAGCTCAATCCGGAAATGGGTTTTGCCGATAACCTTGGCGTCTTGGTCAACATGAAGGACAAGCATTCGCCGGCCGACGACGACTACCATCGCTGGCTTGCCGAAAACGCCGAGAACCGTTGCTTTGAACAGGTGCTGCCGCTCCTCAATGTCCTGCAGCACGCGGGCCGCTACCAGGACAGCGACCGTTCCATTCAAGCGAAATACCCTGGCGAGATCGGCGCGGCGGTCCGGGGTCTGACCGGCGAAATCCTGGCGCGACTGGCTCTTTCCAATCAGCCGACAGCGCTTCCGGCGCAAACCGGCTCTTAGACCGTCAAGCGGCGTCCTTCATGCGACGGTTGCAGTCCGAAATAACGCGCACGATATCCGCCGCCGGGACGGGTCGGCTGAACAGATACCCTTGAGCTTGCGTGCATCCGGACGCACGAACCTTTTCCAAATGCTCGTTGGTCTCTACGCCCTCCGCTACCGTCCGCATGTTGAGGCTCTTGGCCAATTGTGCCACGGCGCTCACGATCGCTGCGCAGTCCTCGCGTTGCGGTACATCGCGGACAAATGTCTGGTCGATCTTGATCTTGTCGAAGGGGAAGCTGCGCAGATAGCTCAGACTGGAATAGCCGGTACCGAAATCGTCGAGCGCGATGCGTACGCCCAGATGCTGGAGCAGATGCAGGAGTTGCAACGTCTTGGGATCCTGGTCTAGGAGCAGCGACTCCGTCACCTCCAGCTCCAGCCGCTCAGCCGGCAGGCCCGATCTCTCGAGTGCGTCGATAACACTGCCGACCAGATCGGTGCCCTTGAACTGGACGGCCGACAGATTGACCGCCACCTTCACATTTTCGGGCCACGATTTGGCGGCCGTGCACGCGGTACGCAGGGCCCACTCGCCCATCTGCATGATGAGGCCCATCTCTTCGGCTAATGCGATGAAATCGACCGGCGAAACCATGCCGCGATCGGGATGGCGCCAGCGCATCAACGCTTCGCAGCTCACGATCTGCTCCGTCGCGAGATCGATGATCGGCTGATAGTAGAGCTCGAGCTGCTCCTCCGCGATCGCGCGCCTCAGATCGAGCTCCAGCGATCGCCGGATCTTGAGGCGGCCGGCCATCTCGGATTCAAAGAAGGCGTGCGTTCCACGTCCGTTCGACTTGGCGCGGTAGAGCGCCATATCCGCGCATTTCAGCAATTGATCGGGATCGGACGCGTCGCTCGGTGCAAACGCAATACCTACGGTCGCCCCGATAATGATCTTGTGACCGTGAATCTGGTAGGGCTGGCTCACGGCCTTGATCAATCTCTGGGTGAATGTCTCCGCCTGGGGCCTGGTTTGCGCTCCGGCCTGGATGATTGCAAATTCGTCGCCACCGATACGCGCTACGACGTCACGGCCGCGCGCCGTATCCATCAGGCGTGCCGATACGGCTTGCAGCAAGGCGTCGCCTGTCGGGTGACCCAGCGTGTCGTTGACATCCTTGAAATGATCGAGATCGATGCACAGCAGAGAGAAGCTCTGACCCTGCTCGATACCGCGGCACGACGCTTCCAGCTCCTCCTGGAACAGGAGCCGGTTTGCAAGCCCCGTCAATGTATCCTGCCGGGCCAGCTTGGCCATATTGGCCTGCGCTTGGCGTTCCTCCGTCACGTCCTCGTGCAGGGCGACCCAGCCTCCATTCGGCAGCGGCCTCAAGGATACCTGGATCATCCGGCCATCCATCATCTGTTGGCTGAAGCTCTGCTCGGTCCTTAGTTCTATGATCCGCGCAAAGCTGTCCGATATCCCTTCGTTCGTCGCGCCGACACCCTCGAGTTTGCCGATCATGGCAGTACGGTGCTGCAAGATCTTATCGAAAGGCGTGCCCGGCTGGACCAGATCCGACGGCAGATCGTACATCTGCTGATAAAGCGCGTTGCAGACCACGAGGCGCTGATCGACGTCAACAAGCGACAGTCCGCGCGTCATATTATTGAGAGCAACATCGAGCCAGAAGTTCATCTGCTCGAGCTTCGATTTATGATCCAGCAGCGTAATGGCGTTGCACTTGAATACGTCCACGGCCCGCGCCATCTCGCCGATCTCGTCGGGTGCTTTGACCGCTTCGATGTTGACAGTCGTGTCGTTGGCGGCCAGCCGCTCCATCGCGCCCGTGACGCCCTTAAGCCGCACGACGATGCTGCGAATCAGAAAGAATGCGAGGGGTCCGATCAGAACCAGCGTGGTAATCGCGGCCGCCGCGACGCCGAGCATCAGCAGCCGCCCCATGTGAAGGAGCTCCGAAACCTTGCCGGCTGCCACCTTGATGCGCTCGGCGCGGTAGCCCCTGATGCGCTCCTGCAGCTTGTCGGCAGCTTCGGCGTAATCTCGTACAGCTTCGGCCGCCTTGTCCGTCACTTGGCTCTCAGCATAGAGCAGAACACGGCGCGCCTGTTGCGAGAGGTCGGGCAATCCGGACGCAATTTGATGACCAAGTGTATGA
Source organism: uncultured Hyphomicrobiales bacterium (assembly GCA_902826715.1). Taxonomy (GTDB): domain Bacteria; phylum Pseudomonadota; class Alphaproteobacteria; order Rhizobiales; family Hyphomicrobiaceae; genus CADEFX01. The sequence goes on from CADEFX010000127.1 coordinate 10,370, forward strand.
TCTGCCGCCGCTGCAAGGTCATCGATTCGCGAGTACAAGGCCTCGGCGATGCGGCCATGCTTTAAGATCAAGCTCCGGCTGCCCTGGCTTGGGGCCGTTTCGATAATGCGGCGGTGGCGTTCGACAAGAATCTCGATTTCGGCCGCATCGACGATGCCGACGAGCCCGTCGTCAAACAGCTTGTGTGTGGCCTGCGAGGTCAGCGACGCGAAGTAGATGGACGCAGCCGCCAAAGCTACGACAGCGAGGAAGGCAATTCCTCCCACGCAATAAAGACGGCCGCCAATTCTGCGCCAGAACGCCACGAAAGCGTCGACCATACCCGACACCTGGTCCAAACCATGGGATTACAATCCCAGCCAAGACCAAGTATTGCAGTAAGCATCTAATGATTTGCTAACCCAGATTTTTGGGACCTGAATAGAGATTTAATGACCCTATTTACTTAAAAAACCTAACAAAGATTGCTCGATACTAAAGCAGGATCGTTGCGGATTCACGGATCATGCGAACACGCGTTGCGCACGGACAAATGAAAGATGGAAGTGCCGACATGCAAGGGATTGAGCGCTTTAATTGCTGCATTGTCGCCATGAATGGGCGATTACTTCGTTCCTCATGAAATTTCAACTTCGGCATAAGGCGCTCAATGCAACGATTTGTGGGCTTAGTCATGGCGGTCTTGACCGTTGCCGTAACCGCGGCCCCGGCCTCGGCTTTGACTTGCCCCCCGGGCCCGAGCTTTGAACGCTGGCTCGAGGACTTCAAGCAAGAGGCGACCGCCCAGGGAATTTCCCAGGGAACGATCCGCTCGGCACTCCGGGGGATGACGTTCGATCCCGGCGTTATTGCCCGCGATCGGCGACAGTCATTCTTTGCCCAAAGCTTTCTCGATTTTTCCAGGAAACTGGCGACATCAAATCGGGTGCAAAGCGGTCAGAGCCAAATCGCCAGGCACCGGACCATATTCGAAGCCGTCGAGAGGCAATACGGCGTGCCGCCTTCCGTCATCGCGGGCTTTTGGGCGCTGGAAAGTGATTTCGGCGTCGGCATGGGCAATCTGCCCGTGCTGCGGTCCCTGGCATCGCTCGCCTATGATTGCCGCCGCTCCGACATGTTCCGGTTCGAGCTGATGGAAGCCTTGCGCATCATCGATCGCGGAGACCTGACGCCGGACGAGATGATCGGCTCCTGGGCCGGCGAGCTGGGCCAGACACAATTTCTGCCGTCCCACTATTTCAAGCATGCGGTCGATTACGATGGCGATGGCCGCCGCAATCTCATGAAAAGCGCGCCTGACATCATCGCGTCATCGGCCGCATTTCTGGTCAGTCTCGGCTGGGTCCGAGGACAGCCGTGGCTCGAAGAGGTGCGGGTACCTACCAAGCTCGACTGGTCCCAGGCGGATCTCGCGGTCCAGCATCCGCGATCCTATTGGGCCAGCGCGGGCGTGACTCGTGCCGACGGTCACCCGATCACCAGCGACACTATGCCGGCCTCCCTGCTGCTGCTCATGGGCCGCAAAGGACCGGCGTTTCTCGCGTATCCCAATTTCCAGGCCTATCTGAAATGGAATCAGTCGTTGAACTACGCGACGACGGCGGCCTATCTGGCAACCCGGATCGACGGCGCGCCGGCCATGAGCCGAGGCAATGCCGAGATCGTGGCCTTAAGCGCAGATGAGCTCAAGGTGTTGCAGTCACTGCTGGTCCAGCGCGGACTGAAACAGGGCGAAATTGACGGCAAACTGGGTGCGGCAACACGCGCGTCCGTAAAGGCCGCGCAGCTCAAACTCGGCCTGCCGGCTGACTCTTATCCAACGCTGGAGCTGATCGAGCGCCTGCGGGCGCTGCATTAACGGACATATTGCCCCCGGCCCGGGCGCATCGGCGCCCCGAACCCTTTTGTCGGCGGTCGCCTGATGCTATCTAGCGCCGCATGAACGACATCTCCCTGATCCGCAACTTCTCCATCATTGCCCACATCGATCATGGCAAGTCCACGCTTGCGGATCGGCTGATTCAGCTTTGCGGCAACGTCAGCGACCGTGAAATGAAGGAGCAGATCCTGGACTCGATGGACATCGAGCGGGAACGCGGCATCACCATCAAGGCGCAGACCGTCCGGCTCGACTACCGCGCCAAGGACGGCAAGGTCTATCAGCTCAATCTGATGGACACACCGGGGCACGTCGATTTCGCCTATGAGGTCTCTCGCTCTCTGGCCGCCTGCGAAGGCGCCTTGCTTGTCGTTGATGCCAGCCAAGGCGTCGAAGCCCAGACCCTGGCCAACGTATATCAGGCGCTCGACAATAATCTCGAGATCATCCCCGTCTTGAACAAGGTCGACCTGCCGGCGGCGGATGTCGATCGCGTCAAGCAGCAGATCGAGGACGTCATCGGGCTCGATGCGAGCAATGCCGTGCCGATCTCGGCCAAGACGGGCATCGGCGTCCCCGACGTGCTGGAAGCCATCGTCACGCGGCTGCCGGCGCCGAAGGGGACGCGCAACCTGCCGCTCAAGGCGTTGCTGATCGATAGCTGGTACGACGCATATCTCGGCGTCGTGGTACTCGTGCGCGTCATCGACGGCGTGCTCAAGAAGGGGCAAAAAATCAAGCTGATGTCCGCCGACACGTCGCACCAAGTGGAACGCGTCGGCATCTTCCGGCCCAAACAGGAAATGCTCGCCGAACTTGGACCAGGAGAGGTCGGCTTCTTCACCGCTGCGATCAAACAGGTAGCCGACACACGCGTCGGCGACACGGTGACGGACGAGAGGACGCCGACCGCAGTCGCGCTTCCCGGTTTCAAGCCTGTT
>CADEFX010000128.1 GCA_902826715.1 uncultured Hyphomicrobiales bacterium
GCGTCGCGAATTCTGCGGGCGTGCTGCCTAGGGGTATCACACCCATTTCCTCCACGAACTTGCGCGTCTCCGGATTGCTCAGCTCCTTGACGACCGCCTCATGCATCCGCGTCACGACCTCGGCCGGCAATCCCTTCGGCCCGGCAAGGCCAAATGATGCGCCGTCCACGATATCGACGTTGAGCTCCTTCAGGGTCGGAAGGTCGGGAAAGATCTTGACGCGCTTGTCCGCAGCGATCGCCAGCGGCACCATCTGCCCCGCCGAGATGAAGGAGCGCGTTGGGATGAGCGTCGCGAAAATCAGGTTCACCTCGCCGCGCAGCATCGCGTTAAACGCCGGCGATCCGCCCTGATAGGGAATAACCTGCACATCGACCCCGATGGCCTGGTTGAAGCGCCGCGCCAGAATGTCCGGTTGCGTCTGCACACCGTAAGACCCGAAGCGCGCTTTGTCGGGGTTTGCCTTCAGGAACGCGACCAGCTCAGCGTAGGTCTTCACCGGCAACGACGACGCCGCAAGCAGCGTATAGGGCGCCTCGGCGACGTAAGAGATCGGCGTCAGGTCGGTCAGCGCATTGAACGGCAGCGACTTGAACATTGCCGGCCCCGCGGCGAGCTCGCCAGGCGCCGACATGTAGAGCATGTAACCATCGGGCGAGGCATTGACCACCATCTGCGTGGCGATCTGCGTGGAAGCTCCGGGTTTGTTGACCACGACGATCGGTTGCCCGAGATCCTCCGACATGCCGATAATCAGTTTGCGCGACAGCGCGTCCGAGCCGCCCGGCGGATAGGGTATGACAAGCTGCACAGCGCGAGAGGGATAACGCTGCTGGCTCTGCGCAATACCGCCAGTCATCAGCAAGCCGATCGCTGCGCATGACGCAACAAGCCAGGCCATAGCTCTTGTCCGCCCCATGGGCTTAACTCCCGCAACGCTGTGACGGCAGCAGCCTTGCGCCGCCGTCCGGTTCTTGTCGCCTCATCTTCGGGCGTGGGCCGCAAATCTTCAAGTCCGTTAGTTCATGGCGAGCGTCGGACGACGCCGTTCTTCATGAACACCCGCAGCGGCGTGGTACCGGCGCTGCTGCCATCGGCCGCCCGCCAAGCACCATTTGTGCACAGAATGCCGCCATGGCTTTCGACGGCATCGAACTCGACGATGTTGTGATAGGTCTTGCCGCCAGGCTCGATGGCCCTGAAATTGGTGACGCACTTCGTCCCGACCACGACAGGATTATAGTCGTCGATCATGATCCCGCCTCCGCCAGTGCTCGGAAACGGATTGCGCAACACCTGCCAACTTTCGTAGTCGTCGGCGGCGCTCACGCCAACTGCTCCCACGACGATCGCAATCGAGAGTATCGTGCGTGCCCACGTCAAGGATTGCATGGTCTGCTCCTGCTACACCGACGCCCTCTCTCGGGGCTGTCGATGCTACGGACCAGACCTGATGGCGGTTTCGGCTCTGCCTGTCACGAAACGGTGAGCCGCTACGCCAATGGCCCAACTCAGACGACACCGCCCGACTTCAGCGCGGCCACGTCGCGTTCACTCATGCTGAGCCATGCCTTCAGCACGTCATCCGTGTGCTCGCCCAACAAGGGTGATGGCTTAACCTCCGGTGGCTGGCCGTTGTGGCGTACGGGCCAGGCCGGCATCTTGAAGCTTCCGCTCTTGGGATGCTCGATCGTCTGCATGATGCCGCGCTGTTCGAAGGTCGGGTCGTCGGCCAGCTCCTGCGTATCGAGCACCGCGCCGGCCGGGATGCCAGCCCCGCCCACTAACTCCATCGCCTCGTGCTTTGTATGTTTCATGGTCCACTCCGAGATCATGGCATCGACCTCGGCCTCGCGCTCGATGCGCGCCTGGGGCGTGGCGTAGCGCGCATCGTCGATGAGGTCCGGCCGGCCGATGAGTTGCAGCAGCCGCTTCCAATGCTCGGGGTTGGCCCGGCTTGTGAAGATATAGACATAGTTGTTGGGACCGCCGCCTTTGCACGGGTAGATGCCGCACGGCGGATTGCCACCCGAGATCGTCTGCGCGCCAGCGCGCTTGATTGGGCCGCCGATACGCGCCTGCGTCGCAAAGGCAAGGCGAATGTAGTGCAGCATCGCATCCTGCATCGCCACCTGCAGGCGTTGCCCTTTGCCCGTCCTCTGCTTCTCGAACAAAGCACCCAGGACCGAGATCGCGAGCAGCATGCCCGTACCCGTATCGCCCAGCGTGGGGCCGGGCTTGACCGGCCGGCCGTCGCGCTCGCCCGAGATGCTCATGACGCCGCCGCACGCCTGCGCGATCATATCGAAGGCGAGGTTCTTCTCGTATGGGCTGCCAGTGCCGAAGCCTTTCACCTGCGCATATATGATGCCGGGGTTTATCTTGGAGATTTCGTCGTAGCCGAAGCCGAGGCGCTCGATGGCGCCAGGCGCGAAGTTCTCCACCATCACGTCGGCCTTGGCCACGAGCTCCCGCAGCAGCTTCTTTCCTTCGGGCGCCTTGAGATCGATCGTGATCGACTTCTTGTTGGCGTTGAAAATCAGAAAATAAAAGGAGTCCTTTTCCGGGCTGCCAAACACCGCCGCGCGCCCCGGATCACCGAGCTTGGGATTTTCCACCTTGACCACCTCGGCGCCGAGCCACGCCAGGGCTTCTGTACAGGTCGGTCCGGCCTCGAACTGCGACAAGTCGAGCACCCGAACGCCATTGAGACAGCCAAGTGGTTTTGCGTTTACCGCCATTTGTCCAATCCTCGTTGAACATCCTCGCCGTGCGGACCCCTTTGTCACGAAGCAATCTGCCCGTCGGTCCTGCGGGCCGGTTCCCAGCCGGCAGTCTTTAGCGCCGGCCGCACGTGTCGACGGTATCCCCATCACTCGCCTGTGCCAACTGCATCGCGCAGCGATCAGCCTGCGTTATCGGCCGATAAGCGCGAGAAGCGGCGAGATGTCCTTGTGCTTGGCCAGCCCCCCTATGATATCGATGACGCGCCCAGCCTCCGCAGGAGAGAGGCGCCCCTCCACGTTCGCGCGAAACTTGCTCTCGATTTCCGCGCGCGTCAGCGGCTCCTGCGGATCGCCCTTCGGGAAATTGCGCAGAGCCGTCAGCGCGCGCCCGTCGCGCAACGTTATGGTCACGCGCGCAGGAAACTTGTCGGGATAGAGCTTGGTCAGTTCCGGGTCGGCAATCACGTCGGTGTTCTTCAGAAGCGCCTGCACATCCGACCCGGCGACGCGCTCTTCGGCAAATTGGCCTTGCCCGACCTTGCGATCGAGCGCGGCAACCGCGATGCAGTACGGCACGCTCACGCGTGCACCCATCGGTGTCGTCACGGTCTTGGCCGAGAAGTGCGTCTTCACGGTGGAATAGGTTTCGTTCTTGATCGATACGATGTCCGCCGACTCGATATCATGCTCTTGCACCAGCGACAGCGTCGCCTGGATCGGCGCGTGGCTGGCCAGAATCGACGGAAAGTACTTGAACCCGTTCTGCAGGATTTCCCACGTGCTGCCGAGCCCGGCCACCAGGGCATCGGCCTTCGGCTCCAGCGAATAGGCTGCGAGATAGCCCTTCTCGTGCTCGAGCATCGTGGGCGGGCTGGTTGCCCCTACGTTGGCGAGCCGCGCCGACAGTATGCCATTGAAGGCTGCTTTGCCCGGATGCAGGCTCTTCGTGAAGTCTCCCGAGGTGAAGAACGTGTTCAACCCCGCAGCTTGAGTGCCGGAAAAGCCCAGCGCCATACGCGCCTGTTCCGCATCGAGGTCCATGGCCGAGGCTGCGGAAGCCGCTGCGCCAAACGTGCCGTTGGTGGCCGTCGAATGCCAGAAGCGATAGTGCGTCGGCATCACCGCCATGCCGACGCGGACGGCCACCTCGTAGCCCGCGACCAGCGCCGCGATGGCCGCCTTGCCCGTAAGGTTGCGCTCCTGCGCCAGCGCCAGGACCACGGGCACCACCACCGATCCCGTGTGGAGCAAGGCGCGCTTGTGCGTATCGTCGAAGTCCGCCGCATTGGCGAGGATGCCGTTCGCCATCGCGGCCAATGCGGCATCGGTTGTCATCCCACCACTGCCCCAGATGGTTGCCGATCCCGTCGCACCGAACGACTTGGCGAGATCCGTCGCGACCCGGCCTTTGGTGGGGTCCTCATGCCAGGCGCCGATGGCACAGCCGACCGTGTCGAGGATGATGTGGCTGGCCTGCGTGACAACCGCCTGCGGCAGGTGCTCGAACCTGAGATCGGCTGCAAATCGCCCCAGGCTCTCGGTTGCGCCCATTGGCGCGATTTCGCTTGCTGTCATTTCCTCACCTGTTCGTCGAACGCAGTCCGATCTTAACGGGTCCGGCTATCGCGTGCGAGATACAGCGGGCCAGTTGTACTCCGAGCAGACCGGCATAGCTGACGCGACCAATGAGCCCTTGCCGCATTGGCCGATTTGTATTGATCTGATGCTGCAAGGTGCGGCAACTCAAGCCGCGCAAGAAGAAGCGCCACTAATGGAGCTGAACTCGTGAAGATCGGCCTCTTGTTTACCTCGCATCCCGACCACGCGACAGAACCCTATCCCCATCACGCCATCCACGCCCGCGTGACCCGCGAAATCCTGGAGGCCGAAAACCTAGGCTACGACAGTGTCTGGATCGCCGAGCACCACTTCTCCAACAAGTACGGCATCCTGCCCGATCCCTTCAGCTACCTGTCCTATCTCGCCGCCAAAACCTCGCGCATCAAGCTCGGCGCGGCCGTGATGATCGTGCCGCTGCATCATCCACTGCGCATCGTCGAGAACGCAGCGTTCGTCGACATCCTGAGCAACGGACGTTTCCAGCTCGGGCTGGGCTCCGGCTATCGCCCCTACGAGTTCGAGGGCCTCGGCGTCGACTACGAGGCGCGCCGCGAAATCCAGGAAGAAGCCATACCGCTCATCTTGAAGGGCTTCCACGACAAGCGCGTGAGTGCCCGTGGCAAGTACTACAATTTCACCGTCGAGGGCGACCTCGAGATGTTTCCGCAGCCCATCCAGACGCCGCATCCGCCGCTTTACATGGGCGCGGGCACCGACCGGTCGATGAGCTACGCGGCTCGCAACGGCTTCGGACTCATGCAGTCATCGCTTCCCGCGCTGGAGACCATCGCCGAGCACATCTTGCATTACCGCCGCCACATGAAGGACGCGCCCGAGCCACTCAATCGCAACCCCGCGTTCGGCAGCATCGACGTGGCACGCATGGTCTACGTGGCACCCTCCGACAAGCAGGCGCGTGAGGAGAGTGAGGACGGCATCACGCGACACATGAAGAGCTTCCTCTCCGGCGGCGGCACCGGTCGCTACCTGGGCGAGGTAACGGAAAAGCGGGACGATACGCAGTTCAGCTACGACCATCTCACGAAGCGGACGATCCTGCATGGCTCACCCGATACCGTGCTGCGCAAGATCGAGGCGTTCCAATCCATCGGCGCCACCTCCCTGATGCTGCACTATCCGCCCTACTATGGCCCGGAGCGGACACTCAGGATGCTGCGGCTGTTTGCCAAGGAGGTGCTACCGCACGTGCACAAGATGGAAACCTCGCCCGTACAGGCAGCTTGAATCCGCGCCTCAACACCGATTGCAATTAGGGAAGGAAAACCACATGGCCAAGGGCTTTCTGCTCGTTCTGATGCAACCGCCGCCGGCATTCGAGGAAGAGTTCAATGCCTGGTATGACAACGAGCACATCCCGGAGCGCCTCGCCGTTCCGGGGGTCGAGACCGGGTTGCGGTTCATGTGCATCGACGGCCATCCGCGCTACCTGGCCATGTACGACCTCAGCAATCACGACGTGCTGAACTCGCCCGCATACCTGAAGGTGGCGTTCGATCAGTCGAGCCCATGGACCAAGCGCGTCACATCGCGTGTGCGGGTGTGGCGCTCATCCGGAGATCAGATTCATCCGGGCGACAAGATCACGGGTCGGGCCTCCCGCATAACCTTGCTGCGGTTCGCCGGGCTCAAAGCCGCCGACGCAAGCTCCGTCACGACGGCTTTGCGGCGCACGTTAGAGGAGCGGCCCGAGACCTCGCAGATCCGCCTCTTGGCTTATGACAAAGGGTTGATGGGCTTCATCGAATCTCGTGCACCATTTGCTCAGCCTCTTGACGTGAAGGCTTTGGGTGCCCATGCCAACGCGCTTGACCTCGTGAATACGTACGCGCCTTACCAGTAAGCGCGCGTCGGCGGACCGTGCAAACCGTGTGGTGCTTTGGCGGCCGAATCCATAAACTGGATCCATGATTCAGGATTCGGGTTCGGCCGTAAAGATTCGGCTACGCCGGCAGCGGCTGGTTGCAAGGTTTCGGGCTCGCGCTTGTGGTGCACTCGTCCTGTTGATGAGCCTGGCAGCGCCATTGGCGCGCGCAGACAACATAATTTTGAATCCGGCCCGCTACGAGATCTTGGCCGGGCGATATTCGCCGTTCGCCGCCTTTCAGACCAACTTGCAGAGGTTCCTCGACGGCTGCGGCAAGGGCGCTCCTCCAATCGTGCCCGCGGGCGAGGATTCCGCCGGGCGCATGGGAGCGGCTACACGTTACGGCATCCAGCGCGCCGTCGATTGTCCGGCCTTGCGCGATGTGCCCGCCGACTCGGCTGCCCGTAGCGGCATGCTCACGGAGGCGGTCTGGCATGCCGTCATGGGCAAAGCGCCTGTGCCAACAGTTCAAGATCGCGCCCATGCGATGGTGCTTTCTTTCGAAGCGACCGACTTCGGCGATCCGCCCGAATGGAATTTGTGCCAGGATGGCGAGCGCTCGAAGCAGGCCTCCGGCAAGGCCACGGGTCACGATCTCGTCTGCTACAATGAGAGCGATCCCTGCTCGTTCGTGACGTGGGGACCACGCGGTGCCACCGCCGGCGCAGGCCGGGAGATTCAGCTCATTCTCTGGATGGTGTCGAAGCGGGATCCGGCCCTGCTGCAGAAGGCGTTCGGTGCCGAATACACAAACCTTCGCCGTTTCTTCCAGCTCAGGGGGGGCGGCAAAAGCAAGTGCGACGGCGATATTCCCCTCAAGCGTTTCGTCTGCGCTGTGTGGATGGACCAGTCACGCCGCAAGATCTGGGAAGAGGCTCTGACGGGGCTCGGCCATTCGGCTCTGGTGCGCAAGGCTTATGAAGAGTTGTACGCGCTCAGCGATTTCGACGGCATGAAACTGCACGACTACTACGCGGTCTGGCGCGAACTCGGTCTTAGGCCAAGCGAAATAGACTATTCGTTCTTTCTTGACCGGGTGACGCACCTCGGCGGCCCACCCGAGGAAGACAGCGCCATCGCGCGTCTGGGCAAATGCGTGCATGACGAAAGAGCAAAGGCGCTGACGCCGAATGCTGCAGCGCGCCGATGCCTCGCCCGGCAGCAGCCGCATGAAACGCAGCCGGAGCTACGCCTCGCGCGCGACGTTGCCTACTATCTCGATTCTTATCCCGAGGGCGCGCTGAGCGAACGAGAGATCAGCACCTGGGCCGGCTACGTGCCGATCAGCGCGACTTACAATTTTGGACTGTCGGATGGTCAGACCGTGACCATCCACGAGGCGCCGCCGCAGTCCTCATTGGGCACCGATCTGCCCCACGCCCAATCGACCGAGCTTACCAGTGCCGAGCTAAAGGCCTGTCCTGCAAGTGTCCTCTCACCGATCCGGCGCAAGCCGCCCCGGTGAGAGGCCCCTGGCCCGAAACTCAGCTCCTCGCCGGCTCCAGCGTGACGCGGCCCGTGCGTTTCAGCTTTCCCCAGCCCAGCATGCTGCCCTTGAGTGCAGCCAGCATCACGCGGATGGCCACGATGTACAGTAGCTGGCGATAGATGAAACGCTGAACCAGCAGCAGCGGCAGCAGGCGCCAGGTCTTCTTCTGTCCGTCAAGTGAGATGGCAAACACGGCTGTTGCAATCTCGACGAGCTGGAAACAGACCCAGTACATTCCAACGGCCATGAGCATCGGCGGAATGCCTTCATCCGGTCGCATGCTGAAGTTGTTGAGCGAGGCAAAAATGCTCCACGCCAGCATCAGGTCGATGATCGGCGCCACCAGCGTGAACAAGAACTGGAAGATGATGATGTTGGGCAGGCCGAAGAGACCCAGCCCGATGGGGCGCATACGCCACATCACCGCGCGATTCTTGTAGCCCACCTGCAGCGTGCCGAACATCCAGCGCAAACGCTGCTTCATGAATGCGGCGATGCTTTCCGGTGCCTCCGTACGCGCGGTGGCGCGGGGCTCGTAGAGCACCTTCCAACCGGCCAGCTCGAGCCGCACGGTGGCGTCGGCATCTTCCGCCAGCGTGTCGGACATGAACCCGCCGATCACCAGCAGTGCCTCGCGCCGCCAAGCACCGATGGCGCCCGGCACCACGGTGATGCCGTTCACCACCTCGAGCGCCCGGCGATCGAGATTCTGGTTGGTCACGTACTCCAGTGCCTGCAGCCGCGTGATGAGATTGACGCGATTGCCGACCACGGCATGGCCGGCCACGCCTGCTACCGTCTCATCGCTGAAGTGCCGTACAAGCAGGCGCAGTGCATCGGGCGCAAAGATCGTGTCGGCATCGAGCGTAACCACGATATCTGCATCCGTGCTCTCCAGCGCCAGATTGAGGGCCGACCATTTGCCGCCGTTGTTCTTGCGCACCACGCGCACACGGGGCTCATCGCGGAACGTCCGGTGCACGACATCAGCCGTGCTGTCCGTCGAGCCATCGTCGATCACAAGAATCTCGAAGTCCGCCAAGTCGGACGCCAGCAACGCGTGCACCGAGTTGCAGATAACCTTTTCCTCGTTGTAGGCGGGCACGATGACGGCCATGGATTTGGGCGTCCAGGCGTTGTCGGCCCGCTTCTTCACGCGACGGGCGTGAATGCCGGCAAACACCAGCACCCAGACCAGCCTGAGAGCTCCGAGCGCAATGCCCAGGAAGAACAGCGCGTAGGCGACAGAGTTGATACCGCTGAATAGTGCGAACCCCGCAAGATTCAACGAGACGATCAACGCCTCGTCCGAATTGACGCGGGGCATCGCTTCGTCGCGCTTCAGGCCCAGCAATTCGTGGATCGTCACGAAACGGTAGCCCTCGGCCCGCAGCGTATCGATGATCTCGGGCAGCGCCGCGATGGTCGGCGTGCGGATTCCGCCAGCGTCGTGCAGCAGGACGACATTGCCGTCGCCGCGCTTCGCGCCCTCGACGGTGGCAGCGACAATCTGCCGGGCGAGCGGACGATGCCAGTCCTTGGGATCGATATTCATGCCGATGGTCAGGTATCCGAGCGAGCCCGAAACGCGCAAAGCCTCGGCACCGTCAATCGTCTGTGGTTCCAGATCGGCCGCATAGGGCGGACGGAACAGTCGCGTGCGCGCGCCGACCGTCGCCTCGAACAGACGCTGCGTGGCGTTGATCTCGAATTTCAGATGCTCGCTCGATACCTCCGCCGAGTTGACGTGCGTGAACGTGTGGTTGCCTATATCGTGACCCTCACGATACATGCGTTGAATGAGATCCGTGTTGATGACACCGGCGGAACCAACAATGAAAAACGAACCTTTCACGCCTTTCTCTGCCAGAATATCCAGAACCTTCGGCGTGTAGACGGGATCTGGGCCGTCGTCGAATGTCAGCGCGATGACCTTGTCGTCGCGCGCACCCCAGCGGGTCACCGTCATCGACTTGGGGAATGCCGTGATCTGCTGATCGGTGATCAGGTTATGGGCCACGTCGAACGCGAGCGTGCGCCCGCCGCGCTCGTGATCGCCACTGACTTCAAGCACCTCGCCCTTGCCTTTGTAGAGCAAGTCGTAGCCCGATTGCATGATCTTGACGGCATCGAGACCGGCATCGTCCGACGTGCGCCCGCGCCCGAATACGTGCCATATCGCCGGATCCTCCGTACCGAGGCGCCACAGCGCGAGACCGGCCGGACGCATGGCGAGGGCTGCGGCAACCTGATTATAGCCGGTCACTCCGTCCAGATACCAAACTTGCCGCTGCACACCTTCTGCCTGGTCGACATAGCTGAAAGTGGGATTGAGCGATGTCGGATCGAACCGCAGCGTGGCGCCCGACTCGGCCAACAGTTCCCAAGCTTCCTGAACCGAGACCTCCTCGCCCTTGCCTGCGCCAGCCCAGTTGTATCCGTACGAGCCGATGCTGACGATCAGCTTGCCGCCGTCGATATCCTTGAAGCGCGCGTCGAGCCGAGCCTCGAACCAGCCCTGGCCCGAGATCGGTCCCGGCACGCCCGCAGCGATGTGCTCGTCGTATGCCATCAGGATCAGCCGATCGGCTGCAGCAGCCAGCGCCTGATAATCGTAGTCGCTATCCTCAGCCGGGACCTGAACGAGAATCTGGAGACCATCGGCCTGAAATCGCGCGGAAAGCTCCTGGACAAGCTTGACGAAGTCGGCCTGACCGGTCGGCGGTATCTGCTCGAAGTCGAGAACGGCACCGTAGAAAGAGCCGGCGACCACATAGCGGTGCAGATCGTCGATAAATTTCGCCCGTGCCCGCTCGGATGCCATCATCGCGGCCGCGCCGGCGCCATTCCAGGTCTTAGCCTCGTTATCGTAATTGTTGACGAGCGGATAAAGAGGCAGTTCGGGGGCGTTGATCGCGATCCACTTGCGCACCAGCAGCTCCTTGTCCGGGCTGTTGCTGCTGACGGTGCCATCCGTGTTGCCGAGGCTCAACCACTCCACGATCAGAGCGTCGAGCGACCGTGCATTGCGCTTGAGCGACGCGATACTGTTCTCGTCCCAAGTCACCAAGTGCGCAAAACGCTTCGCTGCGACCGCTGCCGAGGAGATCGGTGTACGTGAATGGTCGCGATCGACGCGCGGTTCGTCAGCGCTCGCCGGAGGAGCCGTCAAAGACCCCGAGAGCAACCGCTGTGCACCCGTGAGCTTAACGTCCGGAAGGACGGGTCCCATCAGACTTGTGAGCACGAGGCATGTGATCAGGACTCCGACAAGCGACAGCGCCCCCCAGTAAATGGTCGAAACGATGTAGCGGCGATGTCCGTTGGGATCGAAGAATATAGGACGAGAGGGAATTTTACTGGACACACGTCTAACTGCCCGGGACGCGGCAGCCTCTGATTTGGATTGGTTGACAAAGGTCAAAGTCAACGGACGATTATCATCCGATATAGAATTGCGATATTTAAACGTCGAACTTTAGTAAACTAATAGATGTCCCACTCTGGAACACTTCTGCGTTCAAACATTTTTAATGGATCAAACCGAGATATTCCGATTTTTTGGGGTTTTATTTGGATCGACTCGGGGCTTTCCCGTCCCAAAATGGATATTAGGCACGATTGCGGAATGAGTGCCTGCTGGCAGGTGTGCCGCTGCATTCACCAAAACAAACAGCACCCGCCGGCTTCGCCGACAGGTGCTGTCATTCCAAATCGAGCTTGGAGCAGTCGCTCAGAACAGGGTCACAAAGGTGATTCCGCCGTAAGCACCTTCGCCACCGCCGCCAAATGTCGTGCCACCGCTGTCGTCCAGGAATTGATAGCCGCCGGACAGCGTCACCTCGATCGGCATATTCGGGACCAGATTAAGGTCGAACGTCACGAAGCCGCCCGCACGCTGCGCATCGAAGGCATCGTTGCCCATCGCGATCACCTCGGGGCCGAATGTCATGTGGCCCCGGTTGAGACCTACGCGTGCCCGTGCCCAGTAGCTATCGAACGCGGTGGAATATTGACCGCTCAAGGAGAAGTAGAGCGGCGACCCTTCCCTGAGCGAAGCGACATCCGCGGCGACCTTGAAGCCGACTTCCGAGCCACGCACGGGATTTGCCGTATCGTCGGGCGTCAGGTCGTGATTCTGGTAGTCGACGCCGACATAGGCAGCAGCCCAGATGTTCCCGCGGCTGATCTTGTACCCGATCATGGCATCGCCCTGCCAGGCATCGCCATCTACCCTGCCTCCCGGAACACCGACGGTGTCGTACTCATAGTCGGTGTGGCCGCCGTACAGGCGTAGCAGGACGCCGTCCTTGCTGATGTCGCGATTGAGCGCCACTATCAGGCCCTGGAAGGAATAACTGGCGTCCTCCACCATGTCGAAGCCGGAGAACAGGACGAACGCCTTTGTCCCAGGCGCTGGCCCGAAGTAGTCGTCTTTCACGCTCCCGCCGTTCACATCCCCACCCGCAAACGCCGCACCCGTAGAAATTACCGAAGCGACAAGCGCCCCCGCAAACCCATAGCCCATCCTAGTCAGAGATATCATTAGCCTCACCCCGTTCGTACTTGGCGTCTTCCGAACGGAATCCGCCCCCATCTCCAAGGTGAGAAAAGCTGTGATTCGGCTTGCAATGCAATGAACGGCGTTACCGAAGGCCGATGCTCTGCGGTTCTCCATCATTTAGCTGGGCATCTGTGGCATTCTTGCCCGGCGGAGGGGCCGAACCTTTCAGACTTCTTAACGAGTTATCCCCTCTTCGAGAGGCCGGCTGTCAGCGTCAAAGCCACTGCTGATGCAAGCACGGACAGCACGACAATGGTCAAGGCCGTGTTCGGATCGAGCGGCAGCGGAAACAGAGAGACAGCGGTGACGGCCGCAGCGAGAACCAGTGCAGTCAAGAGGCCACTGACCCCGGCCCGAAAGAAAATGGTGCGTATCGAGCGTGATTCGGCGCTTTGATCGCCGATCACAAAATACCCCTGCGCGGCGTGGCAGAGAGCAACGGCAGCGACGCCCAGCCATGCCAGTCCGCTGATTTCGCTGGAGGCATGCAGGGATCCCACCGCCGCACTGGCGATGTAGAGCAGGCCACCCGAGACCAATGCCAAGAAGCCAGGATGCATATGCCAAGCATTTCACGATTCGGAAAAGCCAGCGACCGGCCACCGCATAGTTGTGCGCGCCTCCTGACCGCCAAATCAACACAGTGTCCGCTGTCGCGGCTTGGCATCTACGTGGAAACGCCGCCTGCGGAGCGACAAACGCTCCTGGCAGGCGGTGCGACCCATCAAATGAGATTAAAGACCCCAGTAGGGAGGTACATTGTAATGCTGGTGAACGCGTGTCTCCCAGTCGCGATCTCCCCAAGAGTCATCGCTGAACTGGGGTGAATCGTTGAGTTGCGCTTCGGTGATGCTCGTGCGGTAGCCGCCCAGGGAGGTATCAT
>CADEFX010000129.1 GCA_902826715.1 uncultured Hyphomicrobiales bacterium
TGCATCTTGCGCGTGAACACGGGGTAATCCGCAAGCCCTCGCTCCTGAGCCCATTTGATCTCGCTGTCCCAGTAGGCGCCCTTGACCAGGCGCAGGGGAATGCGGTGCCGGGCGGCATCCGACAGGCGCTTCAGCCAGCGCAGCGTGGGAATGGCGCGCTTGCCGTAGGCCTGGACAGCGAGGCCCAGTCCAGACCAGCCGGCGAGTGAGGGATCAAGCAGCGTGCGTCCGAACAGGCCAAGGGTCAGGTCGAGGCGATCCTGCTCCTCGGCATCCACGGTCAGGGTCAAGCCGTTGGATTTGGCGAGCTGGGCGAGGTGCAAAAGCCGAGGCGCCAACTCGCGTTCGAGGCGTTCCTCTTTGCCGGGATCGAACCGCGGATGGATCGCGGACAGCTTTACCGAGATGCCCGGCCGGCGCATGAGGGCGTCGCCATGCGAAGAAGCGGGCTTGCCGGCAGCGCCGCCTGCCGCTTCGATCGCCTCGACGTAGCGATTGAAATAGCGGTCGGCATCGGCGTTGGTTTTGGCCGCCTCGCCGAGCATGTCGTAGGAGAAGCGATAGCCTTTCTCTTCGAGCGGCGCGGCGCGCTCCAGGGCCTCCTTGATGGTGCGGCCGAGCACGAACTGGTCGCCCATGATGCGCATGGCCTGGCGCAGCGCCTGGCGGATCATAGGCTCGCCCGATCGAGCGACGAGGCGCTTGACCAGACTGAAAGGGCTCGAGCCCTTGGCCGTGCCGAGCCGCACGATACGGCCGGTCAGCATCAAGCCCCAGGTCGACGCGTTGACGAACAGACTGTTGGAGTGGCCGAGATGCTGATCCCACTGGCCGCCGCCGATCTTCTCCGCGATCAGCGCGTCGGCCGTATCGGCGTCGGGGATGCGCAACAAAGCTTCGGCGAGACACATGAGGATGACCCCTTCCTCGGATGTCAGCCCGTATTCATGCACGAACGCGTCGATGCCTCCGTCGCGTCCCCTGGCCGCACGAACGGCGTGGACCAGGCGGCGCGCCGTGTCGGCGATACGGCGGCGCTCATCAGTCGTGTACACCGCCCGCTCAATGAGGCCGCCCACCAGCCGCACCTCGTCCATGAGGTGGTATGAGGCAAGCTCGTCACGCGGCGGCAGGGCCGGCTGCGCCTGCGAAAGGTTGCGCACGTCGCTCGTTTGGGCCATGTCCGTCTCCGGCGCCATTCCCCGACTCACGGGGCTGATTCCAGGTTATCCTAGCAGACTGAAACCGGTCTGCGGCGGGGAGGTCTGCAGGCCGACGTGGAGGCCGCTTGGAGAGAGGAAATCGATGAGTCCCGTTGACGTTGTTCGCACCGTTCCGGAACTTCGGCGCAAGGTTGCCGGCTGGCACGCGGCGGGCGAAGGAGTGGCCCTCGTGCCGACCATGGGAGCGCTGCACGAAGGGCATTTGCAACTGGTTCGTATCGGGCACCGACGGGCGAAGCGCTGCGTGGTGTCGATCTTCGTCAATCCAACACAGTTTGCCCCGCACGAGGACTTCAATCGCTATCCGAGGGATGAGGCTGCCGATCTGTCCAAGCTTGCGCTCGTCGGCTGCGATCTCGTGTGGGCACCGGACAAGGATGACATGTATCCGGACGGATTTGCGACGCGCGTGGTTCCGGCGGGAGCCGCGGAAGGCCTGGAGACGGATTTTCGGCCGGATTTCTTTGGCGGTGTCGCTACGGTATGCACCAAGCTGTTCCAGCAGGTCGGGGCCGATTTTGCGGTCTTCGGCGAAAAGGACTACCAGCAGCTTTGCGTGATCCGGCAGACGGTGCGCGACCTCGATCTGCCATTGGACATCGTTGCTGCGGCCACGGTGCGGGAGAGCGACGGCTTGGCAATGTCGAGCCGTAACCGTTATCTAAGCACTGAGGAGCGCGGTGCCGCGCCGATGGTGCATCGCGTGATCGCGGATATTGCGATGGCCGCCGGAAAAGGCTCGGCGGAAGCCGCCATCGCGGAGGGCCGGCAGAAGCTGGAGGCCGCGGGCTTTCGTATCGACTATCTCGAGGTGCGCGACGCGGAGACGCTCAAAGCGCCGCAGCCGTGGCGTGCGAAACGCGTTCTGGTTGCGGCTTGGCTCGGCAAAACGCGTCTGATCGACAATGTTGCGGCCTAGAGAAGTTGTCCCGGGGAAGCGATGCCTGTGGCGCCGCCACAACTTGCCAACCGTGGCTTGGTATGCGACTTGGGTCAGCACTCGGACCGGCGTGAGAATCGACCGGTCGGGGACCCCGCCACCCACGCGTTTCGTGCGTCGTCCTTTCTTGCGAGAGCGGTGAGATTACGATGGCATCGTCACGCGACCTGTTCGCCAAGCTCGAGGCTGAATTGAACGAGAAACCGGTTCGCGGCCGCAAGCCCATGGATGCGTCGGAAAGCTATACCGCCTCCGATATCGAGGTTCTCGAGGGGTTGGAGCCGGTCCGCCGCCGTCCGGGCATGTACATCGGCGGGACCGACGAAAAGGCGATGCACCACCTTTTCGCCGAAGTGATCGACAATTGCATGGACGAGGCGGTGGCCGGACATGCGACGTTCATCGAAGTGCGGCTCGACGCCGATGGGTTTCTGACGGTCACGGATAACGGCCGGGGCATCCCCGTCGACCCGCATCCGAAATTCAAGCCCAAGTCTGCGCTCGAAGTGATCATGACGATGCTGCACTCGGGCGGCAAGTTCGACGGCAAGGCCTACAACACCAGCGGCGGCTTGCATGGTGTTGGCGTGTCGGTCGTCAACGCGCTTTCCGACACGCTTGAAGTGGAGGTGGCGCGCGGCCAGCAGCTTTACCGCATGGTGTTCTCACGCGGCGTTCCGGACGGCAAGCTGCAGAATCTCGGTTCGATCATGAACCGGCGGGGGACGCGCATCCGCTTCAAGCCGGACGCGGCCATCTTCGGCAAGGGTGCCGCGTTCAATGCCGCGCGCCTCATGAAGATGGCGCGCTCGAAGGCCTATCTGTTCGGCGGCGTTGAGATCCGGTGGTTCTGTGATCCGTCGATTGTCAAGGACGACACGCCCGCGGAGGCGGTCTTCCACTTTCCAGGCGGGCTCAAGGACTATCTCCTGGCCTCGATCGACGGTCGCATATTCGTCACCAAGGACGTGTTTTCGGGGCGAGTGGATAAGGACGGCGGGCATGGCTCCGTGGAGTGGGCGATCGCCTGGATCGCGGACGAAGACGGTTTCTCAAACTCCTACTGCAACACGATCCCAACGCCTGAAGGCGGAACGCACGAGGCGGGGCTACGGCAAGCGCTCTACAAAGGACTGCGCGCCTATGGCGAGCTCGTCGGTAACCGCCGGGCCGCGCAGATCACGTCCGAGGACGTGATGGGCACGGCGGCCTCTATGTTGTCGGTTTTCATTCGCGAGCCGGAATTCCAGGGGCAGACCAAGGATCGGCTGGCGACGCAGGAAGCCACGCGCATCGTCGAAAACACCGTGCGCGATGCATTCGATCACTGGCTTGCAGACGCTCCTCAGCAGGCGACGCGCCTGCTGGAGTGGACCGTCGAGCAGGCGGAGGAACGTCTCAAGCGGCGCCGCGAGAAAGAGGTCGGGCGCCAGAGCGCTACGCGCAAATTGCGGCTGCCCGGCAAGCTTGCCGACTGCACGATCAGCTCGAATGTTGGGACTGAAATTTTCATCGTCGAAGGTGACAGCGCCGGCGGGTCGGCGAAGCAGGCGCGAGACCGGGAGCGCCAGGCCATTCTCCCGTTGCGCGGCAAAATCCTGAACGTCGCCAATGCCACCTCGCAGAAGCTGTCGCAAAACCAGCTTCTTTCGGACCTCGTCCAGGCGCTAGGTGCCGGCACCGGCAGCAAGTATCGTGACGAGGATCTGCGCTACGAGCGCGTCATCATCATGACCGACGCCGACGTTGACGGCGCGCATATTGCCTCGCTACTGATCACCTTCTTCTATCAGGAGATGCCGGAGCTTATCGACAACGGCCACCTCTACCTGGCTGTGCCGCCGCTCTACAGGCTCTCGCATGGGGCCAAGTCGTTCTATGCCCGGGACGACCGGCACAAGGATGAAATCCTGAAGAAGGAATTTGCCGCCAATGCCAAGGTCGACGTTTCCCGCTTCAAAGGCCTGGGCGAAATGAATGCCGCACAGCTCAAGGAGACAACGATGGATCCGCGGCGGCGGATACTCCTGCAGGTCTCGGTGATGGAAGGCGATAAAGCAGCCGTTTCGGAGGCCGTCAACGCGCTCATGGGCTCCAAGCCGGAGTTGCGCTTCCGCTTCATTCAGGAGCACGCGGCGTTCGCCAAGGATCTCGATATCTAGCGCCGGCGGACGCTAGGCTGAGCGCGCGCCGGGCTTCCGGGCGCGCGAGTCGAAGAACAGCACCTGGCTGATGATCGCCTTCACGGCGTCGACGCGAAACGGCTTGGTGATCAAGAATGCCGGCTCGGGCCGGGCGCCGGTCAGAAGGCGCTCGGGGAAAGCGGTGATGAAAATCACCGGCAGCTCATCCGTCTGTAGGATCTCATTGACGGCTTGAAGGCCGGAGCTGCCGTCGGCCAGCTGGATGTCGGCCAGGACAAGACCGGGGCGACTCTTCTCGACGGCTGCCACCGCCTCGGTATGCGTTCTCGCCATGCCGCTGACGCGATGGCCGAGGCTGGTGACTATGCTCTCCAGGTCCATGGCGACAAGCGGCTCGTCCTCGATAATCAGGACGTCGGTTGCCATCTGATCTGCGATCTCCCGGTCGGCCTCTTGCACGAGCCTCAGAACATCGGCAACGTCCGTGTCCAGGATGAAGGCCGTCTCGTCGGTCGTGAAGCCTTCGACTGCGGTCAGCAGGAAGGCAAGTCGGGGGCCGCGTGAGATGCCCTGGAGGCTGCGGGCAGCCCCGGCTTCGTTTTCGTCTGGTACGTCGCTCGCATCCGATGCAGGTATCCCGCCGAGGAAAACCTTATAGAGAGCCGCGCGCGCGTTGGCGGCTTCCGGGAAGGCCTCCGGCGTCGCGATCAGGCTTTCAAGTGCCGATGCAACGTTTTCGTCGCCCTGGCGTTGGCTGCCAGTCAACGTACGCGCGAAGCGCCTAAGAAGCGGCAGATGCGGGGCAATGCGTTGCGCGATCGTAGTCATGGTCAATCCCCGTTCCGGCCCGCAAAAACAATTGGTTCTTTCGGTCTCCAACCCCGCATCAACGCTTTACGTTGGTGGGGGTTCCAAAGGCGTGGAACTTTTCGCAGTGCCGCTCGTTTTATTGCTTGGGCGCGTGACTATCGGCTACGGATGAGCCGTTCTTCCGTTAAAATAACGAAGCAGAGAAAACTGATATGGGCTCGCAAAGCAAGCCGCCGGGGCAACAGCCAATGGAAAATGACGATAGGGAGGCGGAGGCGAAGCCCGGCGCACGGGTTGATGCCAACGTTCGCGCTCATTTGGGCCGAAAACTCAAGACGGCCTATCAGTCGCTTATCGAGGAGCCTGTGCCCGACAGATTTGTAAAGCTGCTCGATGAATTGCGCAACAAGGAGGGGAAGAGCTGATGGGCCACAGCCAGCCCCCCTCAAATGCCCCCATGCCGGAAGCGCTCGTGTCCGCGATTCCGAATCTGCGAGCGTTTGCGATCGCTCTGTGCCGCGATGCCAGTCGCGCTGATGATCTGGTGCAGGAAACCTTGGTTAAGGCCTGGAACAACCGCGAACTGTACAAGGAGGGTACCAATCTCAGGGCGTGGCTGTTCACTATTCTGCGCAACACGTACTTCTCCGAGCATCGCCGGCTTCGCTACCAGGCGAGCTATCGCGAGCAGGTCGACACCACAAAGTCCTGGCAGCATCCTGAGCAAGAAGGCCATTTGGATCTGCAGGATTTCCTCGAAGCCCTGGCAGAACTACCTCCCGATCAGCGCGAGGCTTTGCTGCTGGTCGGCGCGGAAGGCTTTTCCTACGAGGAGGCGGCGGATATCAGCGGATGCGCGGTAGGGACGATCAAGAGTCGCGTCAATCGCGCCCGTAAGCGCCTGTCCGATATGTTGCAGATAGCCGGCAGCGCCGAGTTCAGCGGTGATCCTAAATTCGATTCCATCGTCGCTCGCGCCGCTGCAGCCGCCCGACGCCTTTAGCGTTTCTAGGGCTCGAAGCCTTCGAACGTGATGCCGTCGGCCCATTGCCGGGCCCTGTCGAGATCTGAGGGCGTCCGCACGGTCCACGTCATGATTGGGACACGCACAACCTCACGGACAAACCGCGTGACCGGCGTGGGCAGGGATTTGACGTCATATGAAAAAAATGCGGGCTCCACGGGGCCGCTTTCGAGAAGGTGAGAGAGCCGGAAGGCCCGAGGCCCATCGATTTTGTCCGGCCACCAGCCTTGGCCGCTGTAGATGCCCGAGACGATGCCGCGAGGCACGGCTGGCGCTAGATCCTTGATGGCGGTCATCGCGTTTGGATCAAATGACATCAACGCCAGCGGTCCCTTGTAGGTGGCGACAAGGGCGGCGATTGCCTCAAGGAACGTCGCGCTGGGAGCGCTCCAGTCGCTCTTGATCTCCACCAGCAAAGGGACCCGGCCGGAGACGAGAGCCAGCAATTCCGCGAATGGCAGTACACGCTCGGAGGAGCCTCGATGGACGAGGCAGGCAATGGCGGCGCAAGTCGCTCCGTCTAATCGCCCGGGCGCATCGATCAGGCGGCTGAACTCAGCATCGTGAAATACAAACGGTGTGCCGTCGGCCGCGGGACGCAGATCGCATTCGATGCCGTATCCCTTGTCCATGGCCGCGATGAAGGCGGCTGCCGTGTTCTCGATAACGCCTGCAGCTGCGTTGTGCAGACCGCGATGCGCGATCGGACGAAGGAAGGCGCGGTCGAGCATCGCGATCACGCCGGCGTGAATGCGATGATGGCCTCGACTTCGACGGCTGAATCGAGGGGCAGGCTGCTGACGCCAACGGCCGATCGCGTGTGGCGGCCCTTGTCGCCCAGCACTTCTACCAGGCAATCGGATGCACCGTTGACCACCTGCGGATGCTCCGTGAACGCAGGCATGGCATTGACGAAGCCTGTCAGCTTCACGACCTGGCTGACGCGGTCCAGGCTGCCGAGTGCGGCCCTGGCCTGCGCCAGAATGTTCAGCGCGCACAGTTTGGCGGCTGCGCGGCCGCCTGCGACATCGACGCCGCCGCCGAGCTTGCCCGTTGCTATTGTTCCGTCGCCGGCGCGCGAAATCTGGCCGGAAATGAACAGCAGATTGCCGGCTACGTGAAATGGGACGTAGTTCGCAACGGGCGCGGGTGCGTCCGGAAGGCTGAGGCCCAGGGCCTTAAGGCGTTGTTCTACGGTGGTCATGCCGGTTCCTGCGCGGTCAGAGTTGCGAGGTCATCGATTGCGCCCATTTATCCGGCAGGGCAGCATCTTTGCAATGGCCGGGGCGGGAGATAGTGTGCCCGCGAGGCCCGGTTGCCCAGTACTGGAGATCCGGATGCGCAGTGTGTGTCTTGCCGCTTCGGCTTGCGGCGTCGCGGTTTTGACCTTTCAGGCGCTTGCAGTGCCGCCTGCATATGCGCGGGTGCTGGCGCCGCATCGGGCCATCTATGACATCACGCTCGATCGGTCGCGTGGCGGCTCCGGCGTCAGCGATATGTCGGGACGCATGGTGTACGAGCTGATCGGAAGCGAATGTGAAGGCTACACGCAAACGATGCGGTTCATCACACGGATGACCAATCAGGAAGGCGTGGTGTCGCTTACGGATATGCGCTCATCGAGCACGGAGGATGCCAACGCCAAGAGTTTCCGGTTCAGTTCGAGCCAGTACAAGGATTCCAAGCTGTCGGAATCGACGACGGGCGATGCCGCGCGCGCCGGCCCGTCCGGCGAGATCAAGGTCGAGCTGACGAAACCCGCCAAAAAGGAGATGGAACTCCGGCCGAATGTCTTGTTTCCGATCCAGCATTCCATCGCCCTGTTGGACGTGGCGGCGAAAGGCGAGACCGTATTTCAAGCCGACCTGTACGATGGATCCGAGAAGGGCGAGAAAGTTTACGCAACGACCGCCTATATCGGTCGAAGCCGGCCCGCCGGCTTCGACAAGGAGGCTGCTCCGGTAAAAAACGGCGAGCGTCTGAACGAGTTGAAGGCCTGGCCCGTTTCCATCAGTTATTTCGAACCGAATGCCCAGAAGACGGATGCCGTGCCGTCGTATGAGCTGGCGTTTATCTACTTCGAGAACGGCGTGTCGCGGCGGCTGTATATCGACTATGGGGAGTTCGCCATTCGCGGCAGTCTCAAGGAAATTACGTTTTTGGAGCCTGGCAAGTGCCAAGGCAAGAAATGATCCCGGTAGTGTGATGATCGAGAAGTTCATCGTTCCCTGTGAGCGAATTCATCGATCTCGCTCACACGACAGCTATTCCATCTTCGCAACCAGGCAGTCGATCTGCTGACGCTTCAGTTGCGAGCAGGCCGAGGCCGCGTCGTGCGAGTCGAAGCCGGAGAAGCGGGCGCGATAGTACAGCTTGCCGGAATTTTCAATGCGCTGGGTCAGCGGGGAGCGGCCATCGAGGAGAGCACCGGCACGCATCTGCGCGGTCTGCAGTTGACGACGTGCCTCGGACTCGGAGCTGTAGGCGCCGACCTGCACGGCGAAGCCGGCCCTGGACGCTTCCGGTGGCTGCGACGATCTTTCGGTCTGCGGCGTGTGTGCTGGCGGTGTCCATCGCGATGCCGCAAGTGCAAGCTGGCCGAGGGCCAAACGTTCAGCCTGGCGGTCAAGCGTCGAGGACCCGCTACTGCGCAGATTGCCGGCGTCCGCATCGCTCGCCGTCATAGGCGGCACCTTTGTGGAACCTGCGTCCGCCGTGCGGACCTCGGACAGTGCTGCGGCGGATTGAGCGTTCACGCCGTGGCCGCGAGGAACGACTGAA
Source organism: uncultured Hyphomicrobiales bacterium (assembly GCA_902826715.1). Taxonomy (GTDB): domain Bacteria; phylum Pseudomonadota; class Alphaproteobacteria; order Rhizobiales; family Hyphomicrobiaceae; genus CADEFX01. The sequence continues at coordinate 8,923 of CADEFX010000129.1, forward strand.
ACGGAGCGAACACGGGCGATCTGGATCGGTGGCGTGGGAACGATGCGCGGTGAGGTTTCTTCGGCGGCATCGGCAGAATGCACCTGTTCGCGCGATTCAGGTGAACGCCTCGGCGCATCGCCGGCCGTCCGCTGCGCACGCTGGGCGATTGGTGATCCGCCGACGGAAGCCACGGCCGCTCCGCGAGCAGCCTGGTCCCGACGGGCAGCGACTGGGCGAGGCGCCGGGCGCTCCTCGGACGGCGCTTTGGCAATGAGAGCCGGGCGGCGTGCCTTCTCGTCCGACGCGTTATGAAGCGCCCGTGTCAGCAACGTTTTCATGTGCGCGTTCCGCGAGGCCGCGGTCGAACCGCCGAAGATAGCGCCCACGACATGCTTGCCGTCCCGGCGCACGGAGGACACTAGGTTGAAACCGGACGCCGAGGTGTATCCGGTCTTGATGCTGTCGGTGCCTTCGAAGCGGCCGAGGAGGGTGTTGTGATTGCGGTAGAGCGACCCGTTGTAGGCAAAGGTGCGGGTTGCGAACAGCGTATAGAAGCGCGGGAAATGGTCGTTCAGCCGCAATGCCAACGTCACCATATCGCGCGCCGTCGTCACTTGATTGGCGTCGGGCAGGCCGTGGGGGTTCTTGAAGACGGTGGAACCCATGCCGAGAGCACGGGCCTTTTGGGTCATCAAGGCGGCAAACTTCTCCGTCGAACCGGAAATGTGCTCGGCAACTGCCACGGCGATGTCATTGGCGGATTTGGTGATCAGCGCCTTGACCGCGTCGCCTACGGTGATCTCGCTGCCGGGCTCCAGATCCAGCCTGGACGGTGGTGTATTGGCGGCATTTTCGGAGACCTTGATGCGGTCGGATAGCGTCAGGCGGCCCTGCTGGACCTGTTCGAACACGATATACAAGGTCATCATCTTGGCGAGCGAGGCAGGATAACGCGGCTCGTCGGCAAATTGAGCGTGGAGAACGCGGCCGGTGTTGGCGTCGATGATGAGCGCGGCGTGGCGTCCGCCGGCCAAGGACTGGCCGGACGTCGCCGTGAGCGTGCCGAGCGCCATCGCGCAGATAGCCAAGGTGGCCATAATGCTGCGGATGCCCAACTCTTTCGCCGGGTGCGAATTATCCCTCAACGTCATTCCCGTCCAACCCAACGCTTCCCGTACGCTTCAATTCGATTGGCGTGCCCTTTTCAACCTTGGTGGCTGTTAGGCGTGCCGTTGGAGCCCCGTAGCCATAGGCCCACGCCTTTGGGGCGTCCGTTGGGCACAGAGCTCGAGGTTCGTCATTGACCGGTAAGGTAACCGGAGAGGCTTTGGGTCTGGTAAAGTGAGATGGTTAAGAAATGTTATGCTGCATCGCAGCGAAGAATGTTGACAATTTGTGCGATGCACCTAAGAATGCGGCGGTAATCGCGTGCCGCTACGTTTCAAGCCGTCCCATGAAGCCCCCGCCCAGGAGCGAATGCCATGATGAAACCATTTGAGATGAAGCCTTTCGAAGACTTCCAGAAACTTGGCCAGACCAATGTCGACGCCGCGATGAAGGTGTTTGGCGAGTGGAACAAGGGCTGGCAGGCCATTGCTGCCGAAATGACGGACTACACGAAGCGCTCCTTCGAAGATAGCTCTGCAACGTTCGAGAAGCTGGTTTCTTCGCGCTCCATTGAGCAGGCGATGGAGATCCAGACGAGCTTCGCCAAGCGCGCATACGATGAATACATGCACCAGCTCACCAAGATCGGCGGCATGTACGCCGAACTTACCAAGGAGGCCTATCGGCCTGTGGAGCGGGCAATGCAGAACGGGCGCTGACGCCTTCGTTCGCTGACGATCCAAGAGCAAGCGGGCCCGGCACGAAAGCCGGGCCTTTTTTTTATCCCAAAGCGAGCCCACATGTGGGCGGCTGCCCATCCGGCGCGCGCACCCGGTTTGCTGCAGTGGGCAGGGACGACTGCGCGTTTGCCGTAACCGTTGCACTCGCTAATATGAGAGAAAGCTCGGCGCTTGCGGTTCGCGACGACGAGAGCAGCGAATAGCATATAGGGCATGGGAGCCCATGGCTGAATACAGTGAACCTACATTGATGGCGGGTAAGAACGGCTCACGGGGTGACGATGAGGGCAAGACGGGGCTTGTAACTAAGACTCGGCCGAAAACAAAGCGGCCAAGTCTCTACAAGGTGCTGCTGCTGAATGATGACTACACGCCCATGGAGTTCGTGGTGCATGTTCTCGAGCGGTTTTTCAACAAGGGCCGCGAAGAGGCGACGCGCATCATGCTGCATGTGCATCACAAGGGTGTCGGTGTCTGCGGTGTCTTCACTTACGAGATTGCCGAGACCAAAGTTGCCCAAGTGATGGATTTCGCGCGTCAGAATCAGCATCCACTGCAGTGCACTATGGAAAAGGAATAGGTCAAACACGTGCCATCCTTCTCGAAAAGCTTAGAAGCGGCTCTGCATCGTGCGCTTGAATATGCAAATGAGCGCAATCATGAATATGCGACGCTCGAGCATCTTCTGTTGTCGCTCCTCGACGATCGGGATGCCGCAGCGGTCATGCGCGCCTGCAACGTCGATGTCGACACGCTCCGGCGCCGCATCACGGACTATCTCGACCAAGAGCTGATGGGGCTCGTCATCAAGGGCCATACGGAAGCGGCACCCACCACTGGCTTTCAGCGCGTCGTGCATCGCGCGGTCGTGCACGTGCAGTCTTCGGGGCGTGAAGAGGTGACCGGCGCCAACATCCTGATTGCGATCTTCGCCGAGCGCGAAAGCCATGCCGCGTTCTTCCTGCAGGAGCAGGACATGACGCGTTTCGACGCGGTGCAATATGTCAGCCACGGCATCGCCAAGCGGCCCGGCATGACCGAGCCGCGGCCCGTGCGTGGCGTCGACGAGGAAGGCAATGGCAATAACGAGGGCGCTGCCGGCGAGAAGAAGCAGAATGCCGACGCACTCAACACTTACTGCGTCAATCTCAACAAGAAGGCGCGCGATGGCCGCATCGACCCGCTGATCGGCCGCGAGCCCGAGGTGCTGCGCACGATCCAGGTGCTCTGTCGCCGCCAGAAGAACAACCCGTTGTTTGTCGGCGATCCGGGAGTAGGCAAGACGGCGATCGCCGAAGGCTTGGCGCGCAAGATCATTCGCGGGGAGGTGCCCGAGGTCCTGCGGGATTCGACGATCTTCTCGCTCGACATGGGCGCGCTGCTCGCAGGCACGCGCTATCGCGGCGACTTCGAGGAGCGGCTCAAGGCCGTGATGAAGGAGATCGAGAACTATCCGGGCGCGATCCTTTTCATCGACGAGATTCACACCGTGATTGGCGCGGGGGCGACCTCTGGCGGCGCCATGGATGCGTCCAACCTTTTGAAGCCTGCACTCCAGTCGGGCACCGTGCGCTGCATCGGCTCCACGACCTACAAGGAGTACAGGCAGCACTTCGAGAAGGACCGCGCGCTGGTTCGCCGCTTCCAGAAGATCGACGTGAAGGAGCCGTCGATCGAGGATTCCATCGAGATCATGAAGGGCCTGAAGCCCTATTTCGAGGAGTTCCACAAGCTCAAGTACACCAACGAGGCGATCAAGGCCTCCGTGGAGCTGTCGGCCAAGTACATTCATGACCGGAAGTTGCCCGACAAGGCCATTGACGTGATCGACGAGACGGGCGCTTCGCAGATGCTCGTGCCTGAGGCCAAGCGGAAGAAGAAGATTACCGTCAAGGAAGTCGAGGCGACGGTCGCCACGATGGCGCGCATTCCGCCAAAGACGGTGTCGAAATCCGATTCCGACGTGATGGCCAATCTCGAGAAGGACTTGAAGCGGCTCGTGTTCGGTCAGGATCAAGCAATCACGGCATTGTCTTCAGCAATCAAGCTGGCGCGCGCCGGCTTGCGCGAGCCGGAAAAACCGATTGGCTCCTATCTGTTCTCAGGTCCGACCGGTGTCGGCAAGACCGAGGTTGCCAAGCAGCTTGCCGCGTTGATGGGCATAGAATTGCTGCGTTTCGACATGTCGGAGTACATGGAGAAGCATACGGTGAGCCGTCTCATCGGCGCGCCACCGGGCTATGTCGGATTCGACCAGGGCGGGTTGCTTACGGACGGCATCGATCAGCACCCGCATTCGGTGCTGCTACTGGACGAGATCGAGAAGGCGCACCCCGATCTGTTCAACATCCTCTTGCAGGTGAT
>CADEFX010000130.1 GCA_902826715.1 uncultured Hyphomicrobiales bacterium
GTTCGTCGCCATCTATGCCTTCGCCATGATGATCGTGGCGGCGGCCATCCTGCCGCACGGCAACAAGGCGCTCGAATTCGGCTTCTACGTCGTGGCTGGCTTCCTATGGGTCGTCCCGGCTGGTTTCCTGATCAGCTGGATGCACCGCTAGGCGAGCACCTATCGGGCAACCGACGTGGCTGGAGGCCATGGATTGACCCGCCGTACGATGCTCTGCAGCGCAAAAGGCGCCCCGCTGAGCATCACCTTGACGTAGCGCGCGTCCTGAAACTCACCGTTCAGCGAGACGCGCGGCAGGCCGGTCATTTCGCCGCTGTGACGGGCATGGAGGAGCTGCTTGCACGTCGTGACGGCCGTCTTGAACCCGAGTTCGCGCACCAACTCGAAGTCGCGCGCGCCCGCGCTCTGCTCATCGCCATAAGGAAAGCTGAAATGCCGCACCGGGCGTCCGAGCTCGGCTTCGATGCGCCGCGTGCTCTCCGTGATTTCCAGCCTCGCCTCGGCGACGGAGAGAGGCGCGATCGCATAGTGACGCCGCGTGTGCGCTCCGATCGTCACGAGCGGGTCACGCGCCATGTCCCGGATTTCGCCCCAGGTCATGGCAAGGTCGGAGCACAGCCGCGAGACATCAACGTCGTAGGCCCGGCAAAGCTCGGCAACCGTATGACGCGCTTCATCCTCCGGCGTGGACCGCAGCCACCAGTAGATGCTGCGAAAGGCTTCGGTCTTCTCGGCGGACGTTGCGCAGGCATAGCGCCGCCAGCCTCCATCCATCTTCAATTCGATCGTCGCGGTTTCGCGAATGACTTTCTCGAGCGCCAGCCACCAGAGATCGCCGCGTCCATCCGCGAAGTCGGTCGTCACGTACACGGCGAACGGAAGCCCGTGCTGCCGAAAGATCGGATACGCATACTGATAGTTGTCGCGATAGCCGTCATCGAACGTGAAGCAGGCGAAAGGCCGGTCCAGATCGCCTTCCGACAGCCGGTAGTGCACGTCGTCGAGCGAGAGGACGTCAAAACCGCGATCCTTGACGAGGCGCACCACGAGTTCGAGAAACTCAGGCGTCACGCGCAAAATGCCATTGGGATCGAAAGCATCCGGCTCGTCGGGTCGCACATGATGCAGCGTGAAAATCACGCCCGCACCGCCGGTAAAGGGAGCCATCAGTTCGTCGACGCCGCTGTAATGCAACGCCGAAAGCGCCGCCCGCATAAGGCTGGTCGTCCGACGACTCATCCCACTACCCCGCTACAACCCTCGACACCCCGACCGCGCCGCCCACTGGATGTCATAGGGTCTCGTTAGCACGGCACCAAGCATTGTAAAACATACATAATTGACGCCTGGGGACACGCTGCCCGCTGTCACGCGAGAGCTTCGGCGGAAAGGCGAACGAGCGAGGCGTGGCGGCGCGGAGCGCTGCCGGCCGTGCCCAGCCGCAGAACCTCGATGCCCATGACCGCGCAACCAAATAAAGTCCCAGGTGCCGAACGCGCGGTCTGCATATGATCCGGTGCAATGAGTTCGACGACGGTGTCGAAGCGCCCCTCGATAACCGTGAAAAGAACCTGCAAAGCGTCATATTCCCCAACGAACACGACGTGATCGTAGGCGTCATCGATGGCATCGAAAATAAGATTTACTTGGTCGGCATCGCGCATGGTCACACCGGGCGAAGCGTTGCCAGGCGCAACAAAGTGCAGCCCTGCAGACCCAGGCAAGAGCTGCATGACCTCTTGCAGCGACGCGGTGCCCTGGAGAAGTTCCACCATGCCGGGGTGCCTGCTGGCGCCCAGTGCCTCGGCGATGCTCCGCCCATGCGCATTCCACTCGACAACAACCGTGCGCACGCCAGGTCCGACCAGAAGACGCGCCAGCTCAATCCCTTGCTGACGCGCATCGACCGTCGTCGTCATGCCAGTGACGAGCGTGCGGTGGCCGCGATCGGCGCGAACTTTGGTCCTCAGGTGGCGGGCAGCGATGCCGAGCGACGCAACCATGACCGGATATTCCTTGGTGTCGCGATCGGGCATCACAAGGGTCGGCGCACCGTGGACGACATGATCTACCGCGGCGGCGCCGGTGGGCGGCCGCGCGGCGCCAAGAAGCTCGCGCGTAATTGCGGCGACCATTCCGAGGAGAAGCGCCGCCGCCGCCGCCAGTGCTGACAACTGCAAGCGCTTGGGAAATGACGGCACGCTCTCCGGCTGGGCGCGCGAAATGATCTGCGCCTCGAGCGGGATCGCCTTGGCGTCTCCGCGCGAGCGGGCGGCTTCAAAGCTCGCCTGCAGCGTATCGATCTCGCGCCGCTTCGCCTTTGCCACGCCCTCCAATGCCGCCAGACGCGCCATGTCGACCGCCTGGTCGCCGACAAGCGCCTTCATCTCCGCAAGCCTTCCGCTGGCCAGGTCTTCACGCAGGCGCGACGCGCTCGCTTCCTTCTCGAGGCCCTCTACGATGACCGCGGCCTCGCGCGCAGTCTGCCGCCTTAGATCGACCAGCGTAGCATCGAGTTGTTTCATGCGCGGATGGCGCGGGAGCAGAGTGGCTTCTCCCTCGGCCTTCTCGCGTTCCGCACGCGCGCGTTCCGCAAGCAGTGCCTGAATGACAGGCGCGCGTTGCACATCGGGAATAACGTCAAGCTGGCCGAGTTGTAGTAACTCGCGAGCCTTGCGTGCCCTGGCCTCGATATCGGTCCGCGCCGCCCGGGCGCGCGTGACCTCACTGCCGAGGTCGGCGACCTGCTGCTCGTTCAACCCACTATTTTGGTTGCCCGCGCGAAAGAGATTGGCCTCGCTTCGGAATCGCTCGACCTCGGCCTCCGCCTCGCTCACCTCGCGGCTCAGCTTCTCGATTTGCGGCCTCAGCCAGTCGCTGGCATCCGCCGTCTGCGATACGCCTTGCGACCGCAACCAGTCCTGGTACATCTCGGCTAGACGATTGGCGACACGGGCCGCGAGCGCACTATCCGTCGACGTGTATTGGATGGTTATGACCCGCGAGTCCTTGCCCTGGTAGACGTTCAGGCCCCGATAGTAGGTTACGAGAGCACGGTCCGCCGGCACCTCCCGGGTTCCTGGCATAAGGCCCCTTGCCAGATCGACGATGCGCTGAAACGCACCTTTGGCATGGCCGGACGCGACACCGAACTCAGGCCTGGATGCCAAATCGAGATCCAGCATCAGACGGCTGGCGAGGTCGCGCGACCTCAGTGCGATCACCTGGCTGGCGACCGCCTCCTTGTCGACTTTGACACTGACCGATTCAAGGGTGGCGGAGCCGACCTGCGGGTCGCGCAAACGGTCGTTGAGACCTTGCCCTCCAATCAGGATCTGCGCTTCCGAGGTGTAGCGGGGGGTCACAAAAGATAGGCCCACAGCAGCTGCGGCCCCGATCCCCAGAGTTGCAACCAGAAGACGCATCGCGCTCCGGCGGAGTACACTCGCCAGTGAGACGAGGTCGACGTCCTCCGGCCTCGCGCTCGCACCGTCGCGTGTGTGCAAATATTGCATTTTATGTCCCGCCCGGACAAACGAGTTGATCCGAATTGGGACGAAATGGAACATGGTAAGATAACCAAAACGTTAATTTCTTCTGTTTTGGTGGATTCGTCAGATTTTATTAACCAGGCATGTCTACACCCTGTGGTTGTCGATTTCCATATTGGACAATCCAAGATGATCAGACTGCTGGCGTGCCTGATCGTTGTCGCTGTCACTGGCGGCTGCTCGGCCATGGACGGACTGCTCGAAGCCCCGGTCGACAATCAGGCGCTTGCAGCCGAGGAGCGATCGCCGCCGCCCACCGCTGTGGCCGGATGGACCAGCCGGGCTGGCCCAAGCGATCGCGAAGTCTTCTCCGACAAAGACGACAGCTATGCGCTCGATACCGGGGATCGGTTGCGGATTTTCGTCTACGGACAGCCCAATCTGTCCCGCATCTACCCCGTGGATCAGAGCGGCTTCATCTCGGTACCTTTGATTGGCCCGGTGAAGGTACGTGGACTTGCCAGCCAGCGGCTCGCGCACGTCATTCGCAATCGTCTTGCTGAGCAGTACGTCAAGGATCCCGAGATCACCGTCGACATTGCCCAGCACCGGCCGTTCTACGTCCTGGGCGAGGTCCGCACTGCCGGCCAATACCCGTACGCCGGCGGACTGACCGTTCGCTCCGCCGTCGCTATCGCCGGGGGCTTCTCGGAGCGTGCCAATGAGCGTGTCGTCCAGATTACGCGCCGCGCCGGCGGCATGACTGAGAAATTCGATGCACCAGACGAATTCGTCATCCAGCCTGGCGACACGATCTATGTCTACGAGCGCTTCCTCTGACATCGTTCGAGCTTTCCGCCACAACCGCGTATCGTCGCGCCGCCGCATCCTGCATTGCCTGCGCGCGCCGGTCGGAGGACTCTTTCGCCACGTGCGCGATCTGGCGGCGGCACAGGCGGCGCTCGGTCACGCCGTCGGTGTCATATGCGACAGCACACAGTGCGATGCCTTGAGCGAGTCAAGGCTTGAAGATCTGAAAATCGACTTGGAATTAGGCCTTTTTCGCACGCCCATGAGCCGCGACATCGGCCCGGCCGATATTTCGGCCTACGTCTCGGCACGCCAATTTGCCGAACGCTGCGGTGCAGACATTCTGCATGGCCACGGCGCCAAAGGGGGTGCATACGCGCGCCTGACCGCGCTGGCCCTGAAGCGCAACGGCGCACGCGTTTCCTGCTTCTACACGCCCCATGGCGGCAGCCTTCACTACCACCCGTCGTCGCTCAAGGGCCGCTTCTACATGGAGCTTGAGCGCCGGCTGGCGGACCTGACGGACGGGCTCATTTTCGAGAGCGCCTATTCGGCCCGCAAGTTCGCCACGCATGTGGGTCACCTGCCGTGCCGGTCACGCGTGATCCACAACGGCGTCCTCCCCGAAGAGTTGATGCCGCGCGTGCTCAATGACGGCGCCGCGGACTTTCTCTTCATAGGCGAGCTACGGTATCTCAAGGGCGTTGACGTGATGCTCGACGCGCTACGTCGCGTGCACCTGTCGACGACAGCCATCGCCCTGATCGTGGGCGATGGTCCCGACGCGGCCACCTTTCGCAAGCAGGCCGCCGATCTGCAGATCGCCGGCGTGACCTTTTCGCGGGGCCAGCCGGTCAAGCAGGCGCTTGCGCGAGGGCGTTGCGTCATCGCCCCCTCGCGCGCCGAAAGCCTCCCGTACGTCGTTCTTGAGGCCGCAAGTGCTGGCGTGCCGCTTATCGCAACGGACGTCGGCGGCCTCCCCGAGATCGTGGCCGGCACCGACACGCCACTCATTCCGCCCAGTGATGCGGCCGCCCTCGCCGCGGCTATGCTCAGATTTCTCCACGATCCTGTCGGCGCGCAACTCAAGGCGCATCGTTTGAGGGCTGCGGTCGCCCGCCGCTTCAACGCATCGGCCATGGCCATGGCCGTCGTCGAGTTTTACGGCGCTCTGCGCCACGGTTAACAACCCGGAATCCCGTTGGCACGCCACGTGCTCCGACGCGGGGGTAACCACATCAGTGGTGTCCCAATTCGATCCGGATACGTGATATCCCATGCCGCCCAGCGATAATATCGGCCTGACCTTGTCCGCATCGGGCACTCCCATCCTGACGGAGAGGGGGAGCGGCGCGGCCAGCCGAAACGTTTCTGGCAAACGGATATCGCAGGCACTGTGCGCAGCGGCAGCAGCGGTCGGCGATTGTACCGTCCTGGCACTTGCCGGCATCGGCCTGCAGGTCCTTTTCATCGCCAGTGGCGAACCAGGACCGAGTTTGGCCCTGCCGGTCGCCGCGGCCCTTATCGCCATGACAGCTGCTCACTGGCTCGGCCTCTACGCCCACGCCGCGCTCCGCAGCCCGCTGCGGAACCTTCCGCGCCTGCTTGCGGCCTGGACGTTTGCGATGGGCGTGCCGTTGCTGGTGGAAACCCATGGCTCGGTCGCCTTGCCGACAAGCACCTTTCCTCTCTGGTTCGTGGCGGGCGGGTTTTGCCTCGTCAACTTCCGTCTTGGCCTTGCGGCGGCGCTGGACGTCTGGGCACGGCAAGGACGGCTCGAACGCCGCGTTGCCATCTACGGCAGCGGCCCCACCTGCCAGGCCCTGATCGAAGCGCTCGAGGCCGACCGCACCGCCGACGCTCGCGTCTGCGGGATTTTCGACGACCGAAGCGGCGGCCGCGCCGGACCGGTCGCGGGCTATCCGATCCTCGGCGGAGGCAGGGAGTTGGCGGCCTTCGCGCGTCAGGCCAGCATCGATCTCGTCATCATCGCAGTGCCGATCTCGGCTGAGGAACGGCTGCTGCAATTGCTCGATCAGCTGAGCGCGCTGCCCATCGACATTCGCGTTGCGGGCAACGCCAGCAGGCTGCGGCTGCGCCCGCGTGCCTACTCCTGGCTCGGCAACATTCCGCTGATCGATCTGTCGGACAAGCCGCTCACGGATTGGGACGTCTTCGTCAAGGGCGCCTTCGACCGCATCATGGCTCTGCTCGCGCTCATGGTACTTGCACCGCTCATGTCTCTGATCGCTGTCGCCGTGAAGCTCGATAGCCGGGGGCCGGTCCTGTTCCGCCAACAGCGTCTCGGGTTCAACAATCAGCTCATTGAAATTCTGAAGTTCCGCTCGATGCACAGCGCGCAATGCGACGCGGACGCCTCGCGCCTGGTTACGAAAGGCGATCCGCGCGTCACGCGTCTCGGCGCGTTCCTGCGCAGGACCAGCCTCGACGAGCTGCCGCAGCTCATCAACGTTTTGCGCGGTGACCTGTCGCTTGTCGGCCCTCGGCCGCATGCCTTGCTGGCAAAGGCCGCCGATCATCTCTACCAGGACGCCGTCGACGGCTATTTCGCGCGCCACAAGGTCAAGCCCGGCATCACCGGATGGGCCCAGATCAACGGATGGCGTGGCGAGACCGATACGCAGGAGAAAATCCGCAAGCGCGTGGAATACGACATCTACTACATCGAGAACTGGTCCCTTCTGTTCGACATCTCGATCCTCCTGAAAACGCCCATGGCGCTGCTGAAGACCGACAACGCCTACTAAGTTTGCGCAAAAGCGACCGGACATGCCCGCACAACAGTCGGCTACGCTTGCCTGCCCCGGACCGGCGGCCGTCAGCCTGGCATCGGCCATGCGGGCTTGCGTCTGGCTCGCTGTTTTTTCCGGTGCCGTCGTTCTGTCTGAGCCTGCGCCGACTGATCTGCTCTGTCTGGGTCTTGTCGCGCTGCTGCCGCTGGCAGGGATGCAACGGTATGACCGGCTGCTGGTGTGGTACCTGGCTCTCTGGCTCGTGGTTACAGCAGGCGCCTTGATTGCGGCCAGCACTTCCAGCGAGATCGGGCGCTCCGCCACCCACGCGACGGTCACGCTGTATCTGTGCGTCTTCTCCGCCGTGCTCGCAGCGTTTGTGGCCACCAAGCCCGAGGCGCACGGTACGCTTATTTTGAAGGCCTATCTGGCGGCGGCCCTGTTGGCGGCCGGTGCAGGTTTGGTGGGATACTTCGATGCCCTGCCTGGCTCTTTCGACATCTTCACGAAATTCGGCAGGGCGACCGGCACGTTCAAGGATCCCAACGTCTTCGGCGCATTTCTCGTCCCGGCGCTCCTATACGTCCTGCACCTCGTCCTGACCCGGCCGCTGCGCCGCAGTGTCGGCCCGCTTGCCGCAGGTCTCGTGTTGGCATTTGCCCTGCTGCTCAGCTTCTCACGTGGCGCCTGGCTCAATCTCGCCATCGCCCTGGCCGCCTTCAGCTATCTCCATCTCGTAACGGCTGCGTCGTCTTTGCTTCGCCTGCGTCTGGCGGCGCTCATCCTCGCCGCCGGCCTGATCGCAGCATTGGCCGTGACCACCGCCTTGCAAACGGACTCGGTGTCGTCGCTTTTCTCAGTGCGTGCCGAGTTGGTGCAGGGTTACGACAGCGGTCCCGAAGGGCGGTTTGGCGGGCAGGAGAAAGCCGCAGATCTCTTGCTCGAAGCCCCGCTGGGCATCGGTGCCCTTCAGTTCAGCGCTACCTATCACCACGAGGACGTCCACAACGTCTACCTGAACATGTTTCTCAATACCGGTTGGGCTGGCGGACTGGCCTATGCTGTCATCGTTGCCCTGTCTTTGGGACTGGGGTTTGCCCACACGCTCAATGGGACGCCCACACGTCCGATTTTCCTGGTTGCCTATGCGGCTCTGCTCGGCGTCGTCGTGGAGGGCTTGATCATCGACACCGACCACTGGCGGCATTTCTACGTTCTGCTGGCGCTCGTCTGGGGCCTGATGACCGCCGGTGGCCCGTCAGTGCGGCCGTCAGTCCGCGGCCACCCATTGCATCATGGGTAGCGCCCGGCTATAACCCGCGCCATCTTGAGCCTAGCGATCCCCTGCGCGCGCACCCTTGGAGGCCGGCTGGGGACGTTGCTTGTTTTGAGCATCGCTTGGGCTCTGTCTTACCGGAGAATGTGCTATGGCCCAGACTAATCAACTCGAGGCCACGGCGCGTCCGCAAGGCGGCAAGGGGGCCGCTCGTGCTGTGCGCCGTGAAGGAAAAGTGCCGGCCATCATCTATGGCGGCGACGAGAAGACCCCTGAAACGATTGCGCTCGATCACAACGAGCTCTTCAAGATCATCAAGCGCGGACGCTTCCTTTCGACGGTGTTCGACATCAAGATTGGCGGCAGGAACACGCGCGCCATTCCCCGCGATGTACAGCTCGATCCGGTGAAGGACATCCCCATTCACGTCGATTTCCAGCGCATCGGCGCGGACAATCGCGTGCGCATCGGCGTGCCCATGCGCTTCGTCAACGAGGCCAACTCGCCTGGCCTCAAGCGCGGCGGTGTCCTGAACATCGTGCGTCGCGAGGTCGAGGTCTGGGCACCGGCAGACAAGATTCCCGAGTATTTCGAGGCCGACCTCGAGGGCCTCGAGATCGGTCGTTCGGTTCATATCTCAGCCATCAAACTGCCTGAGGGCGTCCTCCCAACGATCACCGACCGTGATTTCACCATCGCGACGATTGCGGGCGCCGTGAAGCAGGATGTCGACGAGGCCGCGCCAGGCGCGACCGCTGCCGAAGGCGCAGCGCCCGCGGAAGGTGCAGCTGCGGCTGCAGGGGGCGATGCGAAGGCGGCGGCCGGCGGCGCCAGGGGTGCTGCACCAGCGGCAGCGGCCGGCAAGGCGCCGGCAGCTGCAGCCAAGGCCCCAGACAAGGGCAAGAAGTAGTCTGGGCCGTGTGGTGCAGCCCTGAACGGCTGCACAGCGGGATCGGTCGGCCATGAAGCTCATTGTTGGTCTTGGCAATCCGGGCACGAAATATGCGCGGAACCGCCACAATGTCGGGTTCATGGCCGTCGAGCGGATCGCCGAGCGCTACCGCTTTGGACCGTGGCGCAAAAAGTTCTCCAGTCTCGCCGCCGACGGCGAGATCGGCGGCCACAAAGTCCTGCTGCTCAAGCCGGAAACGTACATGAACGACAGTGGCCGAGCCGTCGCCGAAGCCGCGCGTTTTCACAAGCTCGGCGAGGACGACGTGCTAGTGATCCACGATGAGATCGACCTCGCGCCAGCCAAGCTGAAAACCAAGACCGGTGGCGGCAACGCGGGCCACAATGGCCTGCGCTCCATCACGAGCCATATCGGCAACGACTATGGGCGCGTGCGCATCGGGGTCGGTCATCCGGGCAGCAAGGAGCTGGTGCACGGCTGGGTACTGCGCGATTTCGCCAAGGCCGATGCGGAATGGCTCGAACCACTTCTCGACGCCATCACCGATGCGGCCAGCCGGTTGGCGGCAGGCGACCAGGCGCGCTTCCTGACCGACGTCGCGCGCAAACTGCAGGAGGCCGATGAGCTTGACGCGGCCGCTCCAAAAGCCGCGCCGGCGCCTGAAATCAAGCGAGCGGCGCAGCATCCTGCCGGTGAACGGCAATCCAAGAGGCAATCCGCGCTCGCCGCCAATCTGAAACGGTGGCTTGCGGGCCAGAAAAAACCGGACTGAGGGACATGGGCTTCAAATGCGGCATCGTCGGCTTGCCCAACGTCGGCAAGTCCACACTCTTCAACGCGCTCACGCAGACTGCGGCAGCCGAAGCGGCCAACTATCCGTTCTGCACCATCGAGCCGAACGTGGGCGACGTTGGCGTGCCCGATCCGCGCCTCGACACGCTCGCTGAGATCGGCAAGTCTGCACGCACCATCCCCACGCGGCTGACGTTCGTCGACATTGCCGGCCTGGTTCGCGGCGCCTCCAAGGGCGAGGGTCTGGGCAATCAGTTTCTCGGACACATCCGCGAGGTCGATGCGGTCGCCTACGTGCTGCGCTGCTTCGAGGATGACGACGTCACGCATGTCGAGGGCCGCATCGCGCCTGTGTCCGACGCGGACACCGTTGAAACCGAGCTGATGCTCGCGGACATGGAGAGCCTCGAAAAACGCCGCACGCCGCTCGAGAAGAAAGCCAAGTCCGGAGAAAAGGATGCCAAGGCGCAACTGGCGCTGATCGATAAGGCCCTTGAGTTGCTGCGCGAAGGCAAACCCGCACGCATGGCGTCCGTCAGCCAGGAAGAGCGTGGCGGCTTCGATGCCCTGCAGCTCCTGACCGCCAAGCCTGTGCTCTACGTCTGCAACGTCGACGAAGCATCCGCCGCTACGGGCAACAGCCATTCCGCCCAGGTGGCGGAACGCGCCAAGGCAGAGGGTGCGGGCTGCGTCGTCATCTCGGCCAAGATCGAGGCCGAGCTGGCCGGCTTGGCGGTCGATGAGCGAGAGGCCTACCTCGCAGAGCTTGGCCTTGCCGAGCCCGGCCTGAACAAGCTGATCCGCGAGGGTTATCAGCTGCTCGACCTCGTGACCTATTTCACAGTCGGCCCCAAGGAGGCACGCGCCTGGACGGTCACGCGCGGGACGCGCGCGCCGCAGGCGGCAGGTGTCATCCACAGCGACTTCGAGAAAGGCTTCATCCGCGCCGAAACGATCTCTTACGGTGATTTCGCCGGCCTCGGCGGCGAGCTTGCCGCCAAGGAAGCCGGTAAGATGCGCCTCGAAGGCAAAGAGTATGTGGTCGCTGACGGCGACGTCATGCACTTCCGCGTCGCCAACTGAGGAGAGAGCACATGGTTGCCGATAGCCAGCGCGAGAACGGACGCAAGCTTCTGAAGGAGATGCTGGGCGACGCCTATTTCGAAAAACGCGAGCAGAGCACCAACGACTTCAATCGCCCGCTGCGGCAGTTCTCGGAAACCTACGCCTTCGGCGACATCTGGTCCCGGCCCGGCCTGCCGAAAAAAGTCCGCAGCATGCTCTGCATGGCCATGCTGACCGCCTTGGGCAAGCCTGCCGAGCTGCGCCTGCACGTCAACTCGGCGATCAACAACGGCTGCACGCTGGAGGAGATCCAGGAGGTGCTCTACCAGACGGTGGCCTACTGCGGCATCCCGGCAACGATTGAAGCTTTCAAGGTCGCTGAGGAAGTTCTAAAGGAACGCGGCCTGCTGAAGTGAGCGTTGGGGGCGCCGCGCCGCTTCAAAACTCGAGCGGCGCATTGTCCACGACTTCCTTCATCACGAAAAATGTACGCGTTTGCCTGACGCCCGGCAGCGCGATCAGCCGCTCGCCGTGCAGGCGATTGAAATCCGCCATGTCGCGCACGCGCAACTTGAGGAAATAGTCGAAATCCCCCGCCACCAGGTGACAATCGAGCACGAACGGCAGCTTGGCGACGGACGCTTCGAACGCGGCGAAGCTGTCCGGCGTCGAGCGATCGAGCACCACGCCGACGATGACCAGCGCGCCGCGCTCGACGCGTCCCGGATCGACCTGCGCGCGAACACCACGGATGAAACCTTCCTCGAACAGCCGGTGCGTGCGCCGATGGCACGTCGCCGCGCTGACGTTGACCTTCCTGGCGAGATCCGCATTGGCCACGCGGCCGTCGCGTTGAAGCAAGCGAAGGATCTTGAGGTCAGTTCTATCCAATGGCGATACGGGAGATTCTTTCATCTTGACTGCCATTTTCGAACGAACCTCGCATCAATTCGCCCTAGCTATCGTCTTAGCCCTTCATTTGTAGACGTAAATCAAGAGCACCTTCCAGGGTATTTTCGCTAGGTTGGTTGCGTCCAAATCGTCTTGAAGGCACGCGCCATGCTCGAGAAATTCGCCCGCTACCCGCTCACCTTCGGCCCCACGCCGATCGAGAAGCTCGACCGCCTGGGCAAGCACCTCGGCGGCGGTGTCGAGCTTTACGCCAAGCGCGAGGACTGCAACTCGGGCCTCGCTTTCGGCGGCAACAAGATCCGCAAGCTCGAATACATCGTGCCCGATGCGCTCGCGTCCAATGCCGACACGCTCGTCACCATCGGCGGCGTGCAGTCCAACCACACGCGTCAAGTGGCGGCCGTCGCCGCCAAGCTCGGCATGAAGTGCCGCCTCGTGCAAGAGAGCTGGGTGCCATTCCCCGACGCCGTCTACGACCGCGTCGGCAACATCCTCATGAGCCGCGTATTGGGCGCGGAGATCGAACTGGTCGACCAAGGTTTCGACATCGGCATCCGTGAAAGCTGGGAACGCGCGCTGGAGGACGTGAAGGCGAAAGGCGGCAAGCCCTACGCCATTCCCGCCGGCGCCTCCGTGCACAAGTATGGCGGCCTCGGCTTCGTCGGCTTCGCCGAGGAAGTGCGTGCGCAGGAAGCACAGCTTGGATTCAAATTCGACTACATCATCGTCTGCACTGTCACGGGCTCCACACATGCGGGCATGCTCGTGGGCTTTGCCAGGGACGGCCGCGAGCGTCGCGTCATCGGCATCGATGCCTCCCTCACGCCGGCGCAGACCAAGGCGCAGGTGCTCGATATCGCACGCAACACGGCCCAGC
>CADEFX010000131.1:0-6549 GCA_902826715.1 uncultured Hyphomicrobiales bacterium
TGTGACCTTGCCTTCCTTAATTCGCTTTAGTCCAGCTTTTAGTACAGGTATTAGGACCGCTCGGTGCTTGTAGGCACTTTCAAGCGCTTTAGCGCTCGCGTCCATCGCGATTTTCGAAGTTGCGTCCATTATTCAAGCCCCGCCTTTCGAAAATAAATGGAACACGCATAATAACTTTAGCTAAGCTAAGCTAAGCTAAGCTAAGCTCGGCGCAGCCACTACTCCGCCGCCTCCCTCTTCCCCCGCCCGTTGCCTTGCGCACCGCCGCGCCCAGCCCCCCGCCGCCCCAACAACTCCCGCAAATACTGCCCCGTGTAACTCTCCTTCACCTTCGCCACGTCCTCCGGCGTGCCCTGCGCCACCACGCGGCCGCCGCCGTCGCCGCCCTCGGGGCCCATGTCGATGATCCAGTCGGCGGTCTTGATGACTTCCAGGTTGTGCTCGATGACGACCACGGTATTGCCGGCATCCGCCAACTCGTGCAGCACCTCCAGCAGCTTCGCCACGTCGTGGAAGTGGAGGCCCGTCGTCGGCTCGTCGAGCACGTAGAGCGTGCGGCCCGTCGCGCGGCGCGACAACTCCTTCGACAACTTGATGCGCTGCGCCTCGCCGCCCGACAGCGTGGTCGCCTGCTGGCCGATGTGGATGTAGCCCAGCCCGACGCGCGCCAGCGTCTCCATCTTGTCGCGGATCGCCGGCACCGCCTTGAAGAAGTCCGCGCCTTCCTCGACCGTCATGTCGAGCACGTCGGCGATGGACTTGTCGCGGAACTTCACGTCCAGCGTCTCGCGGTTGTAGCGCTTGCCCTTGCACTCCGCGCACGTGACGTACACGTCCGGCAGGAAGTGCATCTCGATCTTGATGACGCCGTCGCCCTGGCACACCTCGCAGCGCCCGCCCTTGACGTTGAACGAGAAACGGCCCGGCTGATAGCCGCGCGCCTTGGCTTCGGGCAGCCCCGAAAACCATTCGCGGATCGGCGTGAACGCGCCCGTGTAGGTGGCCGGGTTGGAGCGCGGCGTGCGGCCGATCGGCGACTGGTCGATGTCGATGACCTTGTCGAGATGCTCCAGGCCGTCGAGCTTGTCGAACGCGCCCGGTGCCTCGCGCGCGCCGTTGAGCTTGCGCGCCACGGCCTTGTAGATGGTGTCGATCAGCAGCGTGGACTTGCCGCCGCCCGACACGCCCGTCACGCACGTCAGCAGCCCGAGCGGAATCTCCGCCGACACGTTCTGCAGGTTGTTGGAGCGCGCGCCGGTCACCTTGAGCGCCTTGCCCTTCAGCGGCTTGCGCCGCACCTTCGGCACCGGAATCTGGCGGATGCCCGTCAGGTATTCACCCGTAAGGCTTGCCGGGTTGGCCATGATCTCGTCGGGCGTGCCCTGGGCCACGATCTCGCCGCCGTGCACGCCGGCACCCGGGCCGATGTCCACGACGCAGTCCGCCGTCAGAATCGCGTCCTCGTCGTGTTCGACCACCAGCACCGTGTTGCCGATGTCGCGCAGATGCTTTAGCGTTTCCAGCAGCCGCGCGTTGTCGCGCTGATGCAGGCCGATCGACGGCTCGTCGAGCACATACAGCACGCCCGTCAGCCCTGACCCGATCTGCGAGGCAAGGCGGATCCGCTGGCTCTCGCCGCCCGACAGCGTACCCGATGAGCGCGACAGCGTCAGATAGTCGAGGCCGACATCGACGAGAAATTTCAGCCGCTCGCGTATTTCCTTGAGGATGCGCGTGGCGATCTCGGTCTGCGTTTTGGTCAGCGTCTTCGGCAGCTCCGCGAACCAGTCGTTGGCCGCGCGGATCGACAGATCGCCCACCTCGCCGATGTGCTTGCCGCCGACCTTCACCGCCAGCGCCTGCGGCTTCAGCCGGTAGCCGTTGCACGCGTCGCACGGATGCGAGCCCTGGTAGCGCGACAGCTCCTCGCGCACCCACTCGCTATCGGTCTCGCGCCAGCGCCGCTCGATGTTGCCGATCACGCCCTCGAACGGCTTGCTGGTCTTGTACTGCCTGAGCCCATCCTCGTAGACGAACTCGATCTCCTCGTCGCCCGAGCCGAACAGCAGCGCGTCCTGCACCTTACGCGGCAGTTTCTCCCACGCCGTCTTCATCGACACCTTGTAGTACTTGGTCAGCGCGAGCAGCGTCTGCTCGTAGTAGGGCGACGTCGAGCCGGTCTTGGCCCATGGCCAGATGGCGCCGTCCTCCAGCGACAGCGAGCGGTCCGGCACCACGAGGTCGGGCTCGAACTTGAGCTGCGTGCCGAGACCGTCGCACTTCGGGCACGCACCGGCCGGCGCGTTGAACGAAAACAGCCGCGGCTCGATCTCCTCGATGGTGAAACCGGATACCGGACACGCAAAGCGCTCGGAGAAGATGATGCGCTCATGCGTCTCGTTCTTGTTCTTCAATACTTCCCTCTCCCCGTTCTTCGCGGGGAGAGGGCTGGGGTGAGGGGCAGAAGCTTGCTCTATGCCGTGTGGCTGCCCCTCATCCCGACCTTCTCCCCGCTTGCGGGGAGAAGGGGAAGTATAGGGCTTATCTGCGAACTCCGCGATAGCCAGCCCATCCGCCAGCTTCAGCGCCGTCTCGAAGGAATCCGCCAGTCGCGTGGCGATGTCCTTATTCACTACCAGCCGGTCGACCACGACATCGATGTCGTGCTTGAACTTCTTGTCGAGCTTCGGCGCCTCGCTGATCTCCGTGATGCGCCCGTTGATCTTGACGCGCTGGAAGCCCTTTTTCTGCCAGTCGGCGAGCTCCGTGCGGAACTCGCCCTTGCGCCCGCGCACCACAGGCGCCAGCAGATACAGCCGAGTGCCTTCCGGCAACTGCATGACGCGATCGACCATCTGCGTGATGGTCTGGCTTTCGATCGGCAGGCCCGTCGCCGGCGAATACGGCACGCCTACGCGCGCGAACAGCAGACGCAGGTAATCGTAGATCTCCGTCACCGTGCCGACGGTCGAGCGCGGGTTCTTGGACGTTGTTTTCTGCTCGATGGAGATGGCCGGCGACAGTCCGTCGATATGATCGACGTCGGGTTTCTGCATCATCTCCAGGAACTGGCGCGCATAGGCCGACAGGCTTTCCACGTAGCGCCGCTGGCCTTCGGCATAAATCGTATCGAACGCGAGTGACGACTTGCCGCTTCCCGACAGCCCCGTGAACACGATCAGCGCGTCGCGCGGAATCTCGAGATCGACGTTCTTCAGGTTGTGCTCGCGCGCGCCGCGCACACTGATCGTCTTGCCCGAGGGCGCCATAGCCCTGGTTTTGGACACTTTGCTCATGCGGCAACGATCTAGCGGATTGGATGCACTGCGGCAATGCAGGTGGCCGGCGATTGCTGACAGTTCCAGTCAGCGTGGCGGTCCGTTACACAGGCCAATATTTGATCGCGGGAGCGCTTGACACTTCCCCACCGCGGTCCGACGTTAGACGCGATGGCTGTCGCTGACGGACTGAGAGGCAGGCGTCGTACCGCGGTCGACGGGAGCCTAGCCGTAAGCACCATGAGGTTGTGAGGACGGTCGTCGTTCGGATCAACAGCAGCGGAGAGGAGATGACTCCACCCGAAAGTCAGTTTGCCCCTGCTGAACGGCAGGGGCACGGTTCGGTGGCCGCGCTCGAGCACAATTGTCACGGCTGACCGAGCCGATCTAAACTCAAAATCTGAACTTATGAGCGGGGCTTCGGCCCACGCAAATCAGCCCGGCGCACGCCGCTGAGCTTGAATCGGAAGAGATGAAGAGCCCCGGCCGGCCCAAGGGCGGCGGGGCTCGATTTTTTTCCAGGTGAGCAAGTTAGCGAATAGAAGAGCATCAGGATCAACGGTCCTTATTCACTCATCGCTACTCCCCGCTCGCTCTACTTGTGGTCGGTGGTGGCGACCCACTTGGGATCGTCCTGAGCACGGCGCTCGAAGCTCAGGAAATCGTAGTAGCCGCAGCGCCCGTCGCCGGGATAGCTTCGGCACACCCCCGGGCGAGCGTGATAGATCGTGCAGCAGCGCTTCTTGATGTCGAAGAAACGGCAGATCTTGCCGAAGTGCGTATCGGCCTTCTGCCGCATCACATACTTGCGGCCCCAGACCGCTTTCGTGAACTTGCGGCGGGCGGCCTCGAACCCCAGCCCGTGATGGCGCGCCAGCCTTTCCACATCCCGTTTGTCGAGGGCAATGAGGGGATAGGAGCAGCAAAAGCCCGGGCACTTGCGGCAGTTGTACACGCGTGCAAAGCCTCTGCGGTGGTCACGGTGGTCGCGAGCATCGACTCGAAACAATCGCCACGCTTATCACTTAACGAGGCGCAACGCACGGGAACACAAGTGTTCTTGTCCGCAAGACGATATCATGTGGCGCTCACGATCAGTCCTTGATCGGAGCGCAGCGGCGGCCTAACCCTATCGCTGATGAATTTCCGAGCAGTAGCTGAAGGGCGTTGGCGCGATGTCTCAGTTCGATCTCAAAGGCAAAGTGGCTCTCATCACGGGCGGCAACGGCGGCATAGGCCTGGGTATGGCCAAAGGACTTGCCGGCGCCGGATGCGCCATCATGATTGCCGGCCGCAATGCTGAGAAATCCAAGGAGGCAGCAGCCGATCTTGCCAAGCTCGGCGTGAAGACGTCGGTGGTCGATATCGATGTCGCCGACGAGAAATCCTGCCTTGCCATGGTCGACGCCACGGTGAAGCAGTTCGGCCGCCTCGATATCCTCATCAACAACGCCGGCATCTCCATCCGCAAGCAGCCCGAGACCTTCTCGGTCGAGGAATGGCGCAAGGTGCTGTCGATCAACCTCGATGGCGCGTTCTACTGTGCGCAGGCCGTCTATCCCGCGCTGAAGAAATCCGGCGGTGGCAAGATCATCAATATTGGCTCGATGATGTCGATCTTCGGCGCGCCGTTCGCGGCCCCCTATGCGGCCTCCAAGGGCGGCATCGTGCAGTTGACGAAGGTGTTGGCAACGGCCTGGGCTAAGGACAACATCCAGGTCAACGCCGTGTTGCCCGGCTGGATCGATACCGACCTCACCAAACAGGCGCGCCGCGACGTAGACGGACTGCATGATCGCGTCTTGGCGCGCACGCCGGCCGGCCGCTGGGGTGTGCCCGACGATTTCTCCGGCATCGCCGTCTTCCTCGGCAGCCATGCGTCCGACTTCGTCACAGGCAGCGCCATTCCCGTCTGCGGCGGCTATTCCGTGATGGTGTGAAGTCGCTTAGCGCTCCTGGCATCTGCGTCTTGATCGTCGGGGCGGCCAGCGCCGGCCCTTGCATCGATCACGCCGGGCTCTTATATAGAACATAAAGAGAACAAGGCTTTCTGTTGCGGAAACCGGTGGACAAGCCCCGGTGCCTGGCGGCGCACACCCTGACCTCGGTCTACGGTGCGTTGGAGAATCAAGGTGCAGATGCATTGATCTGTGCCTCGGAAGCCCTAACTCGAGGGCAAAGAAGGAGCAATTCGCATGGCCGGTTCCGTGAACAAAGTCATTCTCGTCGGCAATCTCGGCGCTGATCCTGAGATCAGGCGCACACAGGACGGCCGGCCGATCGCCAACCTGCGCGTCGCCACGACCGACTCGTGGCGGGATAAGACGTCGGGCGAGAAGCGCGAGAAGACTGAATGGCACCGCGTGGTCATCTTCAACGAGGGCCTCTGCAAGGTGGCCGAGCAGTATTTGAAGAAGGGCGCCAAGGTTTACATCGAAGGCCAGTTGCAGACCCGCAAGTGGCAGGATCAGCAGGGCCAGGAACGCTACTCCACCGAGGTCGTGCTGCAGGGCTTCAGCAGCCAGCTCACCATGCTCGACGGCCGCAGCGGCGGCGCCGGCATGCAGGAGGGCGGTCAAAGCGACTATGGTGGAGACTTCGGCAATGGCGGCGGCGAGCCGCCGGCGCGGCGTCCCGCCGCCAAGGGAGGCGGCAAGGGCTTCGACAAGCAGCTCGACGACGAGATTCCGTTCTAAAGCTGCCGCAAGTCCGGTTCGGTGCCAGGCCGCAGGCTCTCGTGCGGCCTTTTCCGTTGGCAGCTATCCGCTGACGCCGGCACGGTCGAAGACCGCCATGAGCGTTCCCGTCATCGTCGCGATCAGCCGCTCCGACGAGGCCCCGACGGCAAAGGCGCTTGCATCGCAGATCGTAAGCGTCCGCCCCGGCTTGATGACCCTGCCCCGGAAAACAAAACGTTCGCCCTTGGCGGCTGCGAGCAGGTTGGTCTTGAACTCCACCGTCAGCACTTCCGCGTCTGCCGGCATCAGCGAGAACGCGGCATAGCCGCAGGCGCTGTCGAGCGCTGTCGTAATGATGCCGGCATGCACGAAGCCGTGTTGCTGCGTGAAGGGCCGGGCGTACGGCATCGTCAGCTCGATTTCGCCGGGCTCCAGCCGCGCAACCTCGATGCCGAGCGTGTGCATCACGGCCTGCCGCTGAAAGCTCGCCGCGACGCGTTCACGGAAATTCGGGTCTTTGGCCTCGAAGCTCGGCATGCCCACCTGCGCCAACCTGTCATGATGCCGGTGCTTTTGCGTTGTCTTTTTCCAAC
>CADEFX010000131.1:6559-12718 GCA_902826715.1 uncultured Hyphomicrobiales bacterium
AACGTGCAAGATGCCTTCATAAAACAAACGTCACGGGAGAAACGCCATGCGTCTGCAGGACAAGGTCGCCATCGTCACGGGAGCGGCAGCGGGCATGGGAGCGGCCACGGCGCGGCTGTTCGCACGTGAAGGCGCCCGCGTGCTCGTCGCTGACATCCTCGACGAGGAGGGGAAGGCGGTTGCTGCCAGCATCAGCTCGAACGCGGGTCAGGCCCGCTTCCAGCATCTGGACGTGACGAGCGAGACCGACTGGCAGGCGGCTGTCGATACGGCGCTCTCGGCCTATGGCCGCCTCGACATTCTCGTCAACAACGCCGGCGTCAGCGGCAGCCATCCCGACCGGCTCAGCCTCGACGTCTGGGACACGCAAATGAACATCAATGCCAAGGGCGTGTTCCTCGGCATGCGCGCCGCCATCCCCGTGATGCAGAAGGCAGGGGGAGGTGCCATCGTCAACATCTCGTCGATCTCGGGCATCGTCGGCCAGACCGTCGTGCACATGGGCTACAACGCTGCCAAAGGCGCCGTGCGCATGATGTCTAAAGCCGCGGCCGTGCAATACGCCAAGGACGGCATCCGCGTGAACTCGGTGCATCCCGGCATCATGCCGGCCATGCTGACCTCGAAAATGACGGCCGATCCCGAGGTGCGCAAGGCGCTGCTGGCCGGCGTTCCTATGCAGCGTGAAGGCCGCATCGAAGAGGTAGCCAACGCCAACCTCTTTCTGGCTTCGGATGACGCATCCTACATCACGGGCGTCGAACTGCCCGTCGACGGCGGTTTCGTGGCGATGTGAGGAAAAAATCCCGGCTGCAGCGCAGCCGGGATGTCAGCTTCTCGCCGGGACGCTATTACTGCTTCGGCGACGCCGGTTCGGCAGGCTTCTCGGTGGCTTTGTCATAGGCTTCGCGCGCAGCCTGCAGGGTTTTGTCATAGGCCTCCTTGGCGGCGACCTTGGCTCGCTCGTAGGCGGGGCCGGCCTGCTCACGCGCCGACTCATACGCCTGCTTGGCCTTCTCCTTGGCCTGCTCATAGGCCGGGCCCGCCTGCTCACGCGCCGACTCGTAAGCCTGCTTGGCCTTTTCCTTGGCCTGCTCGTACGCCGGCCCGGCGCTGTCCTTGGTCTTGTCCGTCAGCTCTTGCGCCTTGTCCCTCGCCCGGTCGGCCAGGGTCCGCCTTGGTTCAGCGCGTTTGTACGGCTCGAGCGCTGACAACACCTCTTTGGTTGCCGCCGGCAATGTCAGAACGGTCTTGCCATCCTTGGTGGAAATTTGGATGGCGCTGATGCGCACGCCAATTCTCTTCTCGCCGGCGCCGAAGAAGCCGCCGGTGCCCATCACGACGCCCTGGATCTCGTTTCCCGGCCCGACGATCAGATCCTCCACATCGCCGATGATCTGGCCCGCTGCGTTGTGGACCGAAAGCCCCAGCAACCTGTCGCGTGCGAGCATCTGACCTTGCGACTGCCCCTTGAAGAACACGCCCTTGGGAATGGCCACTGCCGCCGGCGGCGCGGTCTGCTGCGCCACAGCCGGCAAGGCAGCAGCAAGCACAATCGCTGCCGCCAAACTGAGTACGGTCTTGTTCATGCGAGGCTTCTCCTGGTGGGGCGGATCGTGATCCAAAATCCGCACTGGGCGCTAGGCCCGGCACAGATGTGGGGCCGGGCTTAACCGAGCGCAATACGCGCGGCAAGGCAGCTCCGGAGGCAGCTTGCAAAATGCCGCGCTGCGTCGGTCAACCTCCTGTTCCAGAAAGTCAAATCTTTGCACAGGGCGAAGGCCGAAAGCGGCTATTTCACTGGCCTTCAAAGCCGGTTTCGGTTAGAAATCGCGTAACTTCGCAGATGTTTCTGGCGGTCATCGCACGCCCGTTTTTCCGGGCGTATCGAGCGCCCGGAATTTTGCGGCGCATGCCAGCGGACATTACGTCTCAGGTGCAACAACAGCGGTTCACAGACCTTGGCTGACAACGACAAGACTTCGGGTGGCGGCGCGCCGTCCGACAAGGGCCCAAGCGACATCCGGCCTGTCACCATCACCGACGAAATGAAGCGCAGCTATCTCGATTACGCCATGAGCGTAATCGTGTCGCGTGCGCTGCCCGACGTGCGCGACGGCTTGAAGCCGGTGCATCGCCGCATTCTGTTCGCCATGGACCGGCTGGGGCTGGAGTGGAACAAGAAGCACATGAAGTCCGCCAAGGTCGTCGGCGACACGATGGGCGACTTCCACCCGCATGGCAATCTTGCCATCTACGATGCCTTGGTGCGCATGGCGCAGGACTTTTCGATGGGCGTCCCGCTCATCGACGGGCAAGGCAACTTCGGCTCAATCGACGGCGATCCGCCGGCCGCAGAGCGCTACACAGAATCCAGGCAAGCCAAGGTCACGCAATATCTGCTCGATGACCTCGACAAGGAAACGGTCGACTTTCGCCCCAACTACGACGACCGCCTGCAGGAGCCGGTGGTTTTGCCGGCCAAGTTTCCAAACCTGCTGGTGAACGGCTCGGGCGGCATCGCCGTCGGCATGGCTACCAATGTGCCGCCTCACAATCTCGGCGAAGTTATCGATGCCTGCATTGCGCATCTCGATAACCCGGAGATTTCCATCGACGAGTTGTGCCAGATCGTGCCGGGGCCGGATTTTCCGACCGGCGGCTTGATCCTGGGGCGCGCCGGAGCGCTTGCCGCCTATCACAAGGGGCGCGGCTCGATCATCATGCGGGCCAAAGTCGAGGTGGAAGAGGTCCGCAAGGATCGCGAAGCGCTCATCGTTTCCGCCATTCCCTACCAGGTCAACAAGCGCGTGCTGATCGAGAAGATCGCCGAGCTTGTCCGCGACAAGCGAATCGAGGGCATCTCGGATCTCTGGGACGAGAGCAATCGAGAAGGCATGCGCATCGTCATCGAGTTGAAGCGCGATGCCGTCGCCGATGTCGTGCTCAACCAGCTCTGGCGCTTCTCCGACCTGCAAACCACGTTCGGCGCCAACGTCATTGCCCTGAACGGCGGCCGTCCCGAGCAGCTCAACCTCAAGGACTTGATCCAGGCGTTCACGGCCTTTCGCGAAGAGGTCGTCAGCCGCCGCACGAAGTTCCTGCTGAACAAAGCGCGCGATCGCGCCCACGTCTTGGTGGGCCTCGCCATCGCCGTGGCCAATATCGACGACGTCATCAGCCTGATCCGCCGCGCGCCGAGCCCGGCCGTCGCCAAGGAACAGTTGATGGAGCGGGCATGGCCTGCGCGCGATGTGGGTCCTCTGATCGAACTCATCGCCGATCCGCGCCACGGCATCGCGCCCGACGGCACCTGCCGTCTTTCCGACGAGCAGGCGAGCGCCATTCTCGAGCTGCGGCTGTCGCGCCTGACGGCCCTTGGCCGCGACGAGATCGGCAACGACCTGCAGAAGATCGCCGACGAGATCAAGGAATACCTGGCAATTCTCGCGTCGCGCGCGCGCATTGTCGACATCATCAAGACCGAGCTCACCACCATCAAGAACGAGTTCGGCGTGCCGCGCCGCACCGAGATCATCGAGATGGAGGGCGAGGTCGAGGACGAGGACCTCATCCAGCGCGAGGACGTCGTCGTCACCGTCAGCCACAAAG
Source organism: uncultured Hyphomicrobiales bacterium (assembly GCA_902826715.1). GTDB lineage: Bacteria > Pseudomonadota > Alphaproteobacteria > Rhizobiales > Hyphomicrobiaceae > CADEFX01. Next base: position 10,172 of record CADEFX010000131.1, read on the forward strand.
GCTATATCAAGCGCGTCCCGCTATCGGCCTACCGTGCGCAGCGGCGTGGCGGCAAAGGTCGCTCCGGCATGGCGACGCGCGACGAGGATTTCGTCACGCAGATCTTCATCGCCTCGACGCACACGCCGGTGCTGTTCTTCTCTTCGCGCGGCATGTGCTACCGCATGAAGGTATGGAGGCTCCCAGCGGCGACGCCGCAGTCGATCGGCAAGGCGCTCATCAATCTGCTGCCGTTGCAGCAGGACGAGGCCATCACCTCCATACTACTCCTGCCGGAGGATCCGGCGGGATGGGCCGATCTGCAACTCATGTTCGCGACGCGGGCCGGCAACGTGCGCCGCAACGCGCTGGCTGACTTCGAGAACATCAACCGCAACGGCAAGATCGCCATGAAGCTGGACGAGGGTGACCGCATCGTGCGCGTCGCCATCTGCCGCCCCCACGAGGACGTGCTGCTCACGTCGGCGCAAGGGCAGGCGATACGCTTCCCGGTGGAAGATGTGCGTCTGTTTAAGGGGCGCGATTCCGATGGCGTGCGCGGCATCCGGCTCGCCGATGACGATCACGTCATCTCGATGGCCATTTTGCTTCACGTCGAGGCGACGCCTGCCGAGCGCGTCGCCTACCTGAAGCAGGCCATCGCCGTGCGCCGCAGCCAAGGCATGGAAGACGCCGAGGTGGCGGAGCCGGATGTCGATGCTGAGCCGATCGATGGCCCCGCAGAGCTGTCGAGTGAACGCTATGCGGAGCTGTCGGCGAAAGAGCAGTTCGTGTTGACTGTTTCGGAACGCGGCTTCGGCAAGCGCACGTCGTCCTACGAGTACCGCATCTCCGGCCGTGGCGGCAAAGGCATCGGCGCCATGGTCGTCAACGAGCGAAATGGTGCGCTTGTCGCGTCGTTCCCCGTCGAAGGAGAGGATCAGATCGTGCTCGTTACCGATGCCGGCCAGCTCATTCGATGCCCCGTTGACGATGTGCGCATCGCCGGCCGCAATACGCAAGGCGTGCGCATTTTCAAGACCGACGACCTCGAGAAGGTCGTATCCGTCGAGCGCGTGCCCGAAGAAGGTGCTTCGGACAATGGCAACGGCACCGAGAATGGCAATGCCGACGGAGATGGCGATGGTCCGGTCTGACGCTACGGCCAGGGAACGGGCGAGCACGCCATGAGCACTCAGCTTCTCATGGCCTTCGTGGCCACGTGCATCCTGCTGGCGCTGACGCCCGGGCCCAACATGGCCCTCATCGTCGCCAACACGGCTTCGCATGGGTTGCGCGCCGGCCTTGCTACGCTGTCCGGCGTGGCGACGGGGCTCGTGCTGCTCGTCGCAGCGGCGGCTGCCGGCATGACATCGGTCGTCGTTTTCATGGCGGCGTGGTTCGATATCTTGCGCTGGGTCGGTGCCTGCTATCTGGCCTGGCTCGGCTTCCAGCAGCTTCGGTCGTGGTGGCGCAATCGCGCTCTGCCCGACGTGCCGGCCGTGCCGCCCGGGTCCCGTGGCAAATGGTACTTGAAGGGCCTGGGCATCAGCCTGTCCAACCCGAAGGTATTGTTCTTCCTGGGTGCATTTCTTCCCCAGTTCGTCGATGCCTCGGGCGATGTCGCAGGACAGCTCACCGTATTGTCGATCCTTTTCGTAGTCATACTGACCTCCGTCGATCTGGCATCCACCCTCATGGTGGCAGGCGCGCGCGAGCGGTTCAGCGCAGCCCGCATGCGGGTGCTGGACTGCGTGTCGGGGGTGCTTCTGCTGGTCGGCGGGGCGGCGCTGGCGATGATGCGGCGTCCGTGATAGGCCTCTTGCCTCTCCATCTCATGTCTGCAAGCAACCGACCATGAAACGCATCGGCTTCTACTCGGGCTCGTTCGATCCCGTCACGAATGGCCATACCGACGTGATCGCGCGCGCCGCTCGCATGGTCGATACGCTGGTGATCGGCATCGGCGTGCACCCCGGCAAGACCCCGCTGTTCTCGACGGATGAGAAGGTCGCCATGCTCGAGAGCGAGACGGCGCCCATCTCCAAATTCACCGGCTGCCGCATCGAGATTGTCACCTTCGACGACCTGACCGTCGATGCCGCCCGCGAGGTTGACGCGACTTTGATCTTCCGCGGCCTGCGCGACGGCACGGATCTCGACTACGAGATGCAGATGGCGGGAATGAACGGCGCAATGGCGAAGGATATCGATACGGTGTTCCTGCCAGCGAGCCCCGAGGTGCGCCACATCACGGCAACGCTTGTGCGCCAGATCGCCGCCATGGGCGGCAATGTCTCGGCCTTCGTCTCGCGCGACGTCGGACGGCGGCTCAAGGCCAAAACCGCGAAGAAGAAATAGGCTGCCGGTTCCTCGGCTTGCCCGATCGTCCAAGAAACGCCATAAGCGGCCTTTCATTTGCGGCGCTGACCCGCCCGTAAAGGAAGCTTTCAGGAGATGACCTTGAGGAACTTGCTCGCCAGCCTGGCCATCATCGCGCTGGCCTTCACGGCCGCTGCCCATGCGCAGGCGCCAAAGGCCGACCCCGAGAACACGCTCGTCGTCGAG
>CADEFX010000132.1 GCA_902826715.1 uncultured Hyphomicrobiales bacterium
CCGGCACGCAGCTGGTGGTGGATGCTGGCATCGGCGCGCACAGTCATGCAGCGCAGGCTATGGAAATGGGCTTTGACGCGATCCTTTTGAACACCGCTGTCGCCAAGGCGCGCGATCCCGTCGCCATGGCCCGCGCTTTCTCGGCCGCTATCGAGGCCGGCCGCACGGCTTATGACGCCGGCCTGATGGAGATGCGCGACATGGCGCGTCCTTCGACGCCCGTGGCCGGAACGCCGTTCTTTGATCCCGGCACCCGGGAGTAGATGCCATGGCCGGCGGCCTCGACGTCTTCTATCCCATTGTGCCCGACATCGGCTGGTTGCGTCGGCTCGTGCCGCTGGGCGTCCGGACCATTCAACTCCGTCTCAAGGACGCGAGCGAAACCGAGGTGCGCCGACAGATCCAGGAGTCGCTGGAAATCTGCATCCGTCATGGCTGCCAGCTGATCGTCAACGACTACTGGCGCGAGGCTATCGCTGAGGGCGCCGGCTACATCCATCTTGGACAAGAGGATTTGGCCGCTGCCGACATCCCGTCCATCAAGGCGGCTGGCATCAAGCTTGGCATCTCCACCCACGACGAGGAGGAGCTCGCCATCGCGCTCGCGGCCGAGCCCGACTACGTACCCCTCGGCCCGATCCATGCAACGAAACTCCAGGGTCTGAACGTCGGGCCGCAGGGGCTGGATCGGATCAGGACGTGGAAGGATCGCATCGGCCAAATGCAGCTGTGTGCCATCGGCGGAATTACGCCCGAGCGAGCGCCGGGGGTCATAACAGCTGGCGCTGACACGGTTGCCGTCATTACGGACTTTTTTACGCACGCCACCCCCGAGGCGCGCGTGCGGCAATGGCTGGCCTGGGCGGATAAAGCCCGTCCTGCTTGAAACTTCTGGCGATTTTTTCAGTTGTCCAAGCCCGCATGGTGCAGGGCGGCATGACGCTTGTTTATGACAGTTTGACGTCAGAGATTGGGCCCGGTTTCGCGGCAGGATGCCCATGGCGTATCGTTTCAAACTCAAGGAATCGCTTTCTCGCGGCGTACGGCGGGTCGGGTCTGAACAGTTTGAGCTGGCCGAGGGTCATCTGCGCAATGCGGCGGACCCGGTAAGTTCCATTCATGAGACACGCAAGTGCATCAAGCGGCTGCGCGCGTTGCTGCGGCTTGTCCGAGCGGCCATCGGCGAAAAGCCCTATCAGCACGAGAATCGGGAGTTGCAGCAAATTGGGCATCTCCTGTCGCCCGCACGCGACAGAGAGGTCATGCGCCAGACGCTGACCAAGCTTGAGGCCAGATTGTCCGGGAACCGCAAAATCATCGCGGCCCGTCTGCGGGAACACCTGGACCGGACGGCTCCGCAGGAGGCCGGGGAAATCCACGGCAAGGTTCTATCTTCCCTTGGACGCGCCAAGCGCCGCTTTGCGCAGATCAAGGTTCAGAACGGCGGCTTCGATGCCTTGGAAGCCGGTTTGCAAGCGACCTATCGCAAAGGCAGGCGTGCGCTCGTCCAGGCACAGACGGAACCTGACGACGAGGCGTTCCACGATCTGCGCAAGTCCGTGCAGCAGCACTGGCGCCAGATGCTGCTCGTCTCGCGCGCTTGGCCAGATATGTGTCGATCACGTGCATCGGCGGCCCGCGACATTGCACAAATTCTGGGTGAAGAGCACGACCATGCGGTCCTCGCGTCGTACGCCGATACGCAGCGCAACAACGGCCTTGCCAACGAGGAGATCGATATCATTCACCAGGATTGCCGCGCCCGCCAGTTGGAGCTCAGAAACCTCGCGTTGCCCATGGCACGGCGTCTGTTTGCGGAGCGGCCACGGCGTTTTGCGCACCACATGGCCGAGAGCTGGCAGGTAGCGCGTGAGTTAGGTGATCTCGAGCCGGATATCGACGCGGTAGCGCGTCCGGCGCGCGCTCGGCGCACGGCCAAGATCGACGAATAAGGATGCGCGTTGCGACCTAGCCCCGCGCCTGCCGCCGCGATCCTTCAAACGCCAGTGCGAGGAGCATGGCCCAGATCCCGTATGCGGCCATGAACCACGTCTGCCACATGCCCCAAGTGAATGACCCGATCATCACGGCCGCCACGAAGCTGGCAAATGCCAGCGCTTGATCGCTCTTTGGCAACCGCGAGAGCACCGCGATGACGCACAGGCCCATGGCGAGCAGCAAGGCCGCGCCGACCGCGCCGAGCTCGTACCAGGTTTGTAGAAAGGCGTTGTGGGAATGCCGGCCAGTGCGGAGCGCGTATGAATAGCCGGATGGTTGAACCGCCTTGTCCGCATTGGCTTCGTCCAGGTCCTTGGTCGATGCCACCCCGACCCCAAGAATCGGAGTCTTGACCACTTCGCCCGCCGTATAGCCCCAAAGGATCACGCGATTGCGGGCTGTGAGCGGCAGCCACTCGGCGAAATGGAGCTGCTGTTGGTAGGCGACAGTGACCAGCGGCACGACCAGCAAAGTTGCCACGACCCATCCCACGGTAACGGCCTTGCGCATCACGGGAGCGGCCAGACTCATGCCGGCAAAGGCCACGATAGACAGCGCCAGCGCGAGCATGGACGTCTCATGCTCTGACTTCAGCACCGCGATCAGGGACATCGCCACCAGCGCAACGCCGGCGATCACTGCTCGGCGATAATCCACCAGCGTGCGCAGCATCAGCAAAGCAGGCCATAGCACCAAACAGAGTGCCGCCATATTGCGGTTCAGAATGTATGGGCCGATTGCAACGACCTCCCCGTCCACGATCGTCGTGTGCTTGGCGGGCGGCCGTGCAAACGGCAGAACCGAGAAGACCAAGCGCCGGATTGCCTGATCGGTCAGGACTTCGATGGCGAGAAACGCCGCCCCCGCCATCACGGCAATGACGATCACTTTTTGCAGCCGGGCCAGAATCTCATCGCTTATGGCGCCAATGCCTGTGATGGCGAGATGCGCCGTCGCCAGCAGGACCCAGTAGAACAGCACCTTGCCGTAGGCCTCCGCATGATTAACCGACCATGCGGCGTTGATCGTGATATAGAGGCCGAACGCCGCACACGCCACAAGCAGCGGCGACCGCGTCAGCGCAGCAGCAACGTCGCCCGTGCGCGCGAGCGTTGCGATGGGCACGATCGCCAGCAGCAGGAGTTCGAACTGCGCCGCGCGCGGCGCCAGCAGGAACGCGGCCAGGGCTCCCGCCGTTAGTATCGTCGCTACGGCCAGCTCGCGCCGGGTCGCGTGGTATAGCGGTGTTGCGGCGTCGTGCACGTGGATCACCTGCTCCAATTCATGGGATGATAGGCCACCACTGCAATCGGACGCGGCAGGGCTCCGTATATCCCGAACTTGGCCGCTTCCAAAAGGCACTGATGACGCAGCTGAGGAGAAACGGCGCGTGCTGTCTGCAAACCTTTTCAATGCCGAGGAAATCCTCGCCGGCATCCTGCCGTGGGTTGAGGTCGAGAGTCCCACGACGCACCTGGCAGGCGTCAACCGGATGATGGATCTCGCCGCCGCGGATATGCGGGCGCTAGGCGCCAGCATCGAGCGTGTGCCGGGCACCGGCGGCTATGCCGATGTTGTGCTCGCCCGGCTCGGCGGCGAGCCCTCGTCGGATGCCGGCATCCTCATCCTGTCGCATCTCGACACCGTGCATCTGCCGGGCACGTTGCACGGGCGATTGCCGCTGCGGCGCGATGGCGACCGCTATTTCGGCCCCGGTATCTACGACATGAAGGGCGGATGCCGGCTGGCGATCCATGCGCTCGGTCTGTTGCAGAAGTCCGAAATGACGCCGCGGCTTCCCGTTACCTTCATGTTCGTCCCCGACGAGGAGGTCGGCAGCCCATCGTCGCGCACGCGCATCGAAGCCGAAGCGAAGCGCCACAAGTATGTGCTCGTGACCGAGCCCTGCAAGAACGGCGTGGTCGTCTCCGGCAGGTTTGCGTTCCAGCGCTTCTGGATTGCAGCCCACGGCCGCCCCGCCCACGCTGGCGCTGCCAATCGCTCGGGACGCAGCGCCATCCGCGCCATGGCCCGCACGATCGAGCGTATCGAAGCGATGACGGATTTCGAACGCGGCATGACCTTCAGCGTCGGCCGCATTCACGGCGGCACGTTCGTCAACGTGATGCCCATCGAATGCCGTGCCGAGGTTCTGACCGTGGCGCCGACTGAGGCGATCTTCCATGAGGTGGCGGAGCGCATGCGGGCCATCGCGGGCGAGAGCGATGGCGTCAGGATCGTCCTTGAACCGGGTCCGGTCCGTCCCTTGTGGCAGGCGCATGCCGCCACCATGGGGCTGTTCGAGAAGGCACGCATCCTCGCCGCCGAGATCGGCTTCGAGCTCAAGCACGGCTCGTTCGGCGGCGGCAGCGACGGCAATTTCACAGGCGCGCTCGGCCGCGCCACGCTGGACGGTCTCGGTGTCGATGGCGGGGGTGCGCATACGTTCGAGGAGCACTTGCTCGTGTCTTCGCTTGTGCCGCGCTGCCGCTTGTTTGCCGAGCTGCTGCGTACGCTGAACTGAACCGCCGGGATCGAGCAGCATGCAATTGCAGAATCCTCCTGGTGCGTCCAGCGACGTCCGGCCCACTGACCATCCGCCGGTTGCGAGCGGGCGCATCGGCGTGCTGCTGCTCAACCTCGGCACGCCGGACGGCACCGACTACTGGTCCATGCGCCGCTATCTCAAGCAGTTCCTCTCGGATCGCCGCGTTATCGAAGTGCCGCGCTGGAAGTGGTGGCCGATCCTCAATCTTATCATTCTTACGGTCCGCCCCGGGCCGAAGGGCCGCGACTACGCGTCCATTTGGAACAAGGAGCGCAACGAAGGTCCGCTGAAGACCATCACGCGCAATCAGTCCGAGGGCTTGGCCCGCGCTCTCGGAGGCAACCCACGCATCGTCGTTGACTGGGCCATGCGCTATGCCAATCCCAGCACCGAAAGCCGTCTGCAATCATTGCAGGCCCAGGGGTGTGACCGCATCCTCCTGGTGCCGCTCTATCCCCAATACGCCGCCGCGACCTCGGCCACTGCGTGCGACGAGGCCTTCCGCGTCCTGATGACGATGCGCTGGCAACCAGCCGTCCGCGTCGCTCCCGCATGGCATGACGATCCCGTCTACATCGATGCGCTTGCGAACTCCGTTAGCAAGCACTTGGCCAAGCTCGACGTCGCTCCCGACGTGCTGCTGGCCAGTTTCCACGGCATGCCGCAAAGGTATCTGGACCAAGGCGACCCCTATCATTGTCAATGCGTGAAAACGTCGAGGCTGCTGCGCGAAAAGCTGGGCGTGCCGCCCGAGCGTTGGGCCACGTCCTTTCAGTCGCGTTTCGGCAATGATCCCTGGCTGCAGCCCTACACCGATGCCACCATCACCCGGCTGGCCAAATCCGGCACGCGCAGCCTCGCGGTTATCGCGCCGGGCTTCTCCGCCGACTGTCTGGAGACGCTCGAGGAGCTCGAGGTGGAGAACCGCGCCTATTTCATGAACAACGGCGGTACCAGCTTCACCTACATCCCCGCCCTGAACGACGGCGAGGACGGCATGCGTGTCATCGAGCATGTCGTGCGGCGCGAGCTGGCCGGCTGGGCTTGATCCGCCGGTTGCAGCGATATTGTCTTAAGATGACAGTAACACTCGGATAGACAACCTATTCTGGTTGTTTCGAAATTCATCGTTCCTAAAGCTCTTGTTTACTCCATGTTGGCCTTTACGCCCTAATGCTGGCGCTTGTCTAATCGGATAATGAACCGGCCCGGCTCGGGAGGGGACAAATGAATATCTTCGGCGGCTTTGAAATTCTGGGACCGTTGTTCATCCTGCTTGTCGTGATCGCGTTGTGGTCGACCGTCAAGGTTGTGCCGCAGGGCTCGAACTGGACGGTCGAGAACTTCGGGCGCTACACGCGGACGCTGACACCGGGTTTGCACATCCTCATCCCCGTGATGGAGCGCATCGGCGCCAAGATGAACATGAAGGAGCAGGTGATCGATATCCCCTCGCAGGACATCATCACCCGCGACAACGCCATGGTCACCGTCGATGGCGTGAACTTCTTCCAGGTGCTGAACGCCGCCAAGGCTGCCTACGAAGTCAATGCGCTCGAATCCGCCATCGTCAACCTGACCATGACCAACATCCGGACCGTCATGGGGTCCATGGATCTCGACGAGCTGCTGTCCAATCGCGATCAGATCAATGCGCGGCTGCTGCATGTGGTGGACGCCGCCACCGAAGCCTGGGGCGTGAAGGTCACCCGCATCGAGATCAAGGATATCGCGCCGCCGCGCGACCTCGTCGACAGCATGGCGCGTCAGATGAAGGCGGAGCGCGAGAAGCGGGCCCAGATCCTCGAGTCCGAAGGCATGCGTCAGGCCGCGATCCTGAAGGCCGAAGGCGAGAAGCAGGCCGTCATGCTTGCTGCCGAGGGCCGTAAGGAAGCCGCGTTCCGCGATGCCGAAGCCCGCGAGCGCGCGGCCCAGGCCGAGGCCAAGGCCACCGAGATGGTGTCGCAGGCGATCGCCGGCGGCAACGTGCAGGCCCTCAACTACTTCGTCGCCAACAACTACATGAAGGCCCTCGAGGCGATTGCGAAATCGCCCAACCAGAAAATCCTCATGATGCCACTCGAGGCCTCCTCGGTGATCGGCTCGCTGGCGGGACTTGCCGAAATCACGCGCGAAGCCTTCAAGGACGTTCCGGCGAATGTACGGTCCGTGCCGGGCAGCGTGCCGAAAACCTGATGCTCGTCCTGATCTGACCGCGGACACTCACCGATGTCATCATTCAATCTGCTGTCGGCGCTCGGCCCCTGGAACTGGTTCATCCTGGCCGTGCTCCTGTTTGCCCTGGAGACCGTAATCCCGGGTGTTCATTTTCTGTGGTTCGGCGTCGCTGCCGTTCTCGTCGGTCTGCTTGCACTCGCAACTGACGTCGCCTGGCAGTGGCAGCTCATCGTGTTCGCGCTGATCGCGGTTGCGACGGTGTTTCTCGTCCGCCGATACGCCCGGCCCGATGCTACCCTGAGCGACCTTCCCGATCTGAATGTGCGCGGCGCCCAGTACATCGGCCGCACGGTGATGGTGGAAGAGGCCATCAAGAGCGGCCGTGGCAAGGTGCGCGTCGGCGACACGATCTGGCAGGCGGAGGGCGCCGACGCCGCAGCGGGTTCGCGTGTCACCGTTAGGAGTGTCAACGGCACGGTGTTGGTTGTGGAGCGTGAGGACGCCTGATCGCAGTCCTGGTGCGATTGCCTGGTGCATCGCCGTCGTAAGTCTCGTACTGCCGTGGTTCGGCCTCGGCTTGGGCCTGGCCGGTGGCGCGCGGATCTACGGCGGTCTGGCGCACGGCTGGTGGCTGCTGCTGGCTGGTGTCGCCCTCATCATCCTCGACATTTTCATCGATTTTGTGTGGGCTCACCCGAGCGTATCGCGCAGCGATCAACCGGCCTTGAACCAACGTGCGGCCCAAGCCATCGGCCGCGTCTACGTCGTCGAGGAGGCCATCATCGCGGGGCGCGGCAAAGTACGCATCGGCGACACGCTGTGGCCTGTCGAAGGACGCGAAGCCCCGGCTGGCGCCCATGTCAAAGTCACGGCCGTCAAAGGAACAATGCTGCAGGTCGAGGCCGCGTAGACCGGATGCTCAGACGACGCCGGCCCGCAGCAGATCGTGCACATGGATGATGCCGACAGGCTTGCCGCCCTGCACGATGAACATCTGCGTGCGCTTCAACGCGTCGAATTTCTCCAGCGCAGCCGACGCCAGCATGTTGGGCGGCAGCGTGTTGGGCTTCCGCGTCATGATTTCAGCAGCGCGTGCCTTGATCAGATCCGGCCCCATGTGCCGCCGCAGGTCGCCGTCCGTAATCATGCCGACCAGTTTTCCGTTTTCATCGACGACCCCGAGGCACCCGAAGCTCTTCTCGGTCATGATCACCAGCGCCTCGCTCATGACGCTGTCGTCGCGCACCAGCGGCAGCCGCTCATCCTTGTGCATCAGGTCCGAGACGAACTTCAGTTGCGCGCCGAGCGAGCCGCCCGGATGCAGAACCTTGAAGTCGCGCGCCGTGAAACCCTTCGCTTCCAGCAGCGCGATGGCGAGGCAATCGCCGAGCGCAAGCTGCATCGTCGTCGATGTGGTGGGTGCGAGGCCGTGCGGGCAGGCTTCCTTAGCACGCGGCAACTCCAGCACGACGTCGGAGGCCTTGCCGAGCGCCGAGTCCGCCCGCGATGTCATGGCGATCAGCGGCACCGCGAAGCGGCGCGAGTAGGTGATGATGTTCTTGAGCTCGACGGTCTCGCCGGACCAGGACATGGCGAGGATCACGTCATCCTTTGTTACCATCCCGAGGTCGCCGTGCGAGGCTTCCGAGGGATGCACGAAGAACGACGGCGTGCCCGTCGAGGCAAATGTCGCCGCCACCTTCTGGCTGATATGTCCGGATTTGCCGATGCCGGTGACGATCACCCGGCCCCGTGCAGCCGCCAGGATTTCGACCGCCTGAGCAAACGGCTCACCCATGCCATTGGCCAGGGCCGCCCGGATCGAGGCAATCCCGTCGCCTTCAAGGTCGAGCGTGCGCAGAGCCGCCGCGATGGTGGCATTGCCCGCCTCAGAAATAGCGTCGACGGCCGCCAGACGGCGCACAGGATTGGGTCTCCCCACGGCGTATCCCCCGAAATTCCGCGGTTGCGAGAGGCAAGCTTACAACTCTTTCCCGCCGATTCTCCACCCTTTCGATGCGCATCGAACAAATTGTCACGGGGACGAGGGAATCACCCTTTCGTGAGACGGCTTGGCCACGTGGCTGGAGGCATGTCACACTCCCCCCATGCGTTCTCTGTCTCGCCTCCTGCTCATTGTTTCGCTGGCGGTCGGCATTGGTGGTGCCGCGTCGGCACAGACCGGAACTTCCGTCGACCTGGAGCTCGTATTGGCGGTCGACGTCTCGCTGTCAATGGACATGGACGAGCAGCGCTTGCAGCGTGACGGGTACATCGCCGCCTTTCGTGACGTCGAGGTCTGGAACGCGATCGCCGCTGGCGCGAACGGGCGCATCGCCGTCACCTACGTGGAGTGGGCGGGCCAGGTCAACCAGCAGACGGTGCTTCCCTGGACATTGATCGACAGCCCGGCAGCCGCCCAAGCCTTTTCGGATCGGCTCGAAGCGGCGCCTATCTCTCGTGCGCGCATGACGTCTATTTCCGGCGCGCTCACCTTTTCCGGCCGGCAGCTCGAAAGCAATCCATACAAGGGCACGCGCCGCGTCGTCGACATTTCGGGCGACGGGCCAAACAACTCCGGGCCGCCGGTCCAGGAGGCGCGTGACGAGCTTGTCAGCATAGGCATCGTCATCAACGGCCTGCCGATCCTGCTGAAGCGCGACCAGCCATCGGGCTTTTTCGATATCAACAATCTCGACGGCTATTACACGAACTGCGTGATCGGTGGCGCCGGTGCCTTCATGATCCCGGTGCGGGAGCGCTCCGAATTCCGGTCTGCGACCCGTCGCAAGCTGATCCTCGAAATCTCCGATCTTGTGCCCGAGCAGTCGGCGAGATTGATACCTGCGCAGGCCTCTGCCGGCGAGCCGTCCGATTGCATGATCGGCGAGCGCATGTGGCGCCTCTACATGGACGGCAGCCGCCAGTAGCAAATCTTCTTTCCGCCGCAAATCCGCGCGCCCCGCACCCCGATGCCAACACGAACCTCTGCTTTCGTGAGGGCTTGGCGATCTTGGTTTACGCGGCATTTACCGTCTTCGGGTTACCCTCCCTCCCATGTGGAGTACGCGCGTTCTTATGTGTGCGGTGTCGGCGAGTCTGTTGGCCATTTGGGGCTGCAGCAGCGCTCCCAAGTTCGTTTTCAAGAACGAGCCGTGGCGCGCCGACGAGGAACGCCAATGTCTCTCCTCCGGCTATGTCCGCGCCAACCCTTTTCTTGTCGAACGCGTGGCGCTTGGCGGCCCCGAGCCGTGCGGCGCGATTAAGCCGTTTGAAATGACGGCTGTGGCCGACGGTCACGTACAGCTGCGCCCGCCTGCCATGGTGCGTTGCCCGATGGTGCCGGCCGTCGAGCGCTGGGTGCGCGAGACCGTACGGCCCGCCGCCCGGCATTACCTGGGGCGCGACCTGGTCGAGCTCAAGGTGGCCGCCTCCTACTCGTGCCGGGCCATCAATCACGTCGTCGGCGGCCGTCTCTCCGAGCATGGTCACGCCAATGCCCTCGACGTTTCCGCCTTCATCCTGTCGGATGCCGCTGTGGTTACCGTGAAGGGCGCGTTGCGCGGCGATGCGCGCGAGTCGGCTTTCCTGCGCGCCGTGCACGACGGTGCCTGCCAGGAATTCTCGACCGTGCTCGGTCCCAACCACGACCGCATGCATCACGACCATTTCCACATGGATCTCGCCCGCCACGGCCGCGACGGGTCCAACAAGATCTGCAAATAAACCTGCGCCCGTTGGCCCGGCGCGACCGCATGACGACCATGCTTGACGTTGCCGCGCTCGACTTTTCCGCGCTGCAGCATTAGCTCGTATCCAGCATCGACAACCTCGTTCAGACCGGAGCCGCATGCCGCGCGCCCTATCGAAACCGCAGTGCCGTGACACCTCTCGGGCGTGCAGCCCCGGCGGGGCGCGCCGGTGAACGATCCGCCCATCACGGCAGCCATTACCGTGCCCCGGCGCACGATCTTCCTGTTCTCCACCGCGGCCTTCGCCAGCTCCGTCAACATCCGGGTCTGTGATCCGCTGCTGCCGCAGGTGGCGCACGCATTCTCCACGACTCCCGGCGTCGCCGCCGGCATGGTCACCGCGTTCGCCATCGCCTACGGTCTCCTCCAACTTGTCTGGGGGCCGATCGGCGATCGCCGCGGCAAGTATCGGGTCGCGGCGCTGGCCTCCATCGCGACAGGCGTGTTCAGCGCCGCGGGGGCGTTTGCCGAAACCATGGACTGGCTCATCGTCGCCCGCTTTTTTGCCGGCGCCATGGCGGCAGCCATCATCCCGCTGGCTTTCGCCTGGATCGGCGACGCCTTTTCCTTCGCCACCCGTCAGGCCGTGCTGGCGCGGTTCCTGTCGGCGCAATTCACCGGCATCGTGCTCGGCCAGGCGGTGGGAGGCTTCATCGGCGACGTTTTCGGCTGGCGCTCGGTGTTTCTGATCGTCGGCGCGATCCATTTTCTCGCCGGCGCCTGCATGCTGATCGAGCTCAAGACCAACCCCGGCGCGCAGCCCGTTGCTGCTCCGGCCATGACGGGTTGGCGCACGACCGTCGCCGCGATCGGTGATCTGTTTGCCAGTCCCTGGGTGCGCGTCATGCTCGGCGTCGTCTTTCTCGAAGCCTTTGCCATGTACGGCGCCTTTGCCTACATCGGCGCCGACCTGCATCATCGCTTTGGTATCGGTTTCGGGCTCGTGGGGCTTTTTCTCGCCGTCTATGGAGCCGGCGCACTGACGTATTCGTTCACAGCCAAACGCCTGTTTCAAAAGCTGGGCGAGCGCGGTCTGGCGTTGGCCGGCGGCTCGCTCATGGCCGTTTGCTACGCGCTGCTGGCATTTGCACCCAACGTTGCTTTCGCGCTTCCCGCCATCGCCTTCCTGGGCCTGGGCTTCTACATGCTCCACAACACGTTGCAGACCAATGCCACGCAGATGGCGCCGCAGATGCGCGCCATGGGCGTCTCGATGTTTGCTTTCTTCCTCTTTCTCGGGCAATCGCTGGGTGTCGCGATTGCGGCGCCTGTCGTTGACACCTGGGGGGCGCCGCCCATCTATGTCGTCGCGGCTCTCATTCTGCCGATCGTCGCCGTATGGTTCCGCACGCGCCTGAGCCTGCGACCGGCCGTGGCGTAATAGCACCGCTCAGCGCGGCACCCATCGGCCATCGGTGACCTGGGACGTGAGCGGCAGATCGGCTTTATAGAGATAGACCCAAGCTGCGACCTCCTCGCCGCTCGCGAGCCAGACCGGCCGCACGATCCGTTCGTATTCGTTCGTCTCCCGCACGGGCGCGATGTTTTCGTAAGCATCGAGCCATCGAAACGAGCTCGTCGGGTTGGCGAGTCGAAATACCTCGCCATGTGCGACCGCGCTCGCCGATGCGACGAGCGCCGGATAGCGCCCGAGATCGTGCATCCGGCCCTTGATCGTCGCCTGTCCGAGACTCGTTGCTTCCCGCTGCAGGCGCGCGCGTTGCGACTTGCCGAGCCTCGCCTTTTCGGCGGAGGTCATCAGCGTGCCGTAGACGAAAAGGTGTTTGTGCATTGCGCCGGCCGTTTCGTGTCTGCCCATCACGAGCGTAGAGCAGGATCGTTTCGGATTGAATGACCTTTCCTGAACACGACGCGCCTCGGTCGAAAACTGGCTCATCCCACCCGTCATGGCCACGCAGTGACCATCCACGACGGCGCTCCACGTGCTGTGATTGCGTTGGCTAGCTCCTCTGCCGCGATCCCGCATGTCTCATCGACAGGCTCGTGGATGGCCGCCGATGCGGCCATGACGATTGGGGGCCACCCGTCATGGCCACGCACGTGGCCATCCACGACGGCCCTCCACGCGCCGTGATTGCGTTGGCTAGCTCCTCTGCCGCGATCC
>CADEFX010000133.1 GCA_902826715.1 uncultured Hyphomicrobiales bacterium
ATCGCGATGTGAGACCTATTTTCGCGGAGATCCCCAAACGCTCATTGAGCATTTTGACAAATACAAGCGGCGTCCCTTGGACCAAAGATGGTTTCAAGTCTTCTTGGTCCAATCAGATGAAACGGCTCGCGAAAGACACCGAAACTTTCCGCGATCTCGTTTTCCACGGACTTCGGAAGAGCTCTGTTGTGTTTCTCTTGGAAGCGGGGTGCTCGACGTCCGAAGTACGTTCGGTCACTGGGCAATCGCTCCAGATGGTGGAACGCTACTCTCTCGACGTAAACAAGCGCAAGCTTGCGGCGTCGGCGATTTTAAAGTGGGAGACAAAAGATGCGATTGAGAACGAAGCAGCATCCGAGTTTGTACAACGCCCTTCAAATCTTGTACAACGAGCCGCCGACAATGCTGACTAAGCGATTGATTTACAATGGTGAGCCCGGTTGGGATCGAACCAACGACCACCTGATTAAAAGTCAGATGCTCTACCGCTGAGCTACGGGCCCTTAGTTTGAAATTACACGGTTTTTCCGACTTGCCGCGGACAGCCCGTGTGAATCGGCTTTTACGGGATGGGGCCGGAGATGGCAAGGAAGGATGGATCGAGCGTACACGGTTGCCCTGGACGCGACCCTTAGGCGGGCACGCAGGTGGCAGGCCGGCTCTCAACCCTTACGCTGGATGGCGCCGATGGCATGCCCGAGCGTGCCGGAAATGGCCGACAGATTGTCCGCGGTCTCCTGACTGACCTGCGGGCCCGACTTCAGCGCGGTCACGGCAGCGTCGAGAGTGGTCTTGGCTTTTTCCATAACCGTCAGTGCCTGCTCTTTGCTCGGCGACTCCCGAAGGCCGCTAGCCGTGGTGCGAAGGGTCGTGACTGCATCCGTCAGGGGACCTGACTTTCGCTCGTCCAATCTGGCCGCGAGCTTGTTGAGATGATCCGAAATGCAGCCGGACAACAGCGTGCGCGCGAACTCCTTCTCGCATTCGGCGATGCCGCTGCTGGCGCTCGCGGCGGCCGCAACCGGCGTCGCCGGCGTCGCGACTTTGGCGACTGGTGCTGCCTTCTTGGTGGCCTTCTTCTTGGTCTTGGCCTTGGACGGCTTGGAATTTGTCTCAGACTTAAACGCCTTGGAGGCGAAGGTATCGTCGCCGCCACCGCCACCGCCGCCGCCGCTCCCGACAGCAGTCCCGCCGCCGGCAATCATCATCGCAAGGACCAGAAACGATCGAAATCCGCGCATCATGCTACTCCCGCGTCAGGGGCACCGCCGAATTACCGACAAGAAATTCGCAAGGTCCTGGCATGAACTCCAAGGCGGACCTGGTGGCGAGCAATTTGCGCCACCTCGAACGGCGGCAACTGAAATTGGTGTCCACTTCAGATATCTCCAGGACAGAGTACAGCCGATCGTGCGTCTCAAAGTCCTTTTTGCTGACGTCGTCCGCAAAGGTCTGGATGAACAGCACGACGCCGCGCCCCGTATCCTTGTCGGCGGAAATGCCGGCGATCCCGGTGATCGTCTCTGCGCGTCCGTCGATGTCGAACGTGCCGATGAATATCCCCTCGGATATGGTGTCGGGCCTGAGCTGCAGCTTGATGAAATTGGCGCCCAACTCCGGACTCCGCCGAAGCGTGTTGTGAAGATGCGGGGCGTAATAGACCTTGTCGACGCCGCCTTGAAAAGTGATCGTCGTGCCCTCCGCCCCACCCGCCATCAAGTGCTGCAGCGAGACCGCGGAAAGGACGTCTGCGCATGCAACAGCCGGGCAGCAGAGCAGGCACGCGGCGGCGACGATGTGCCAACGCGCCGGCGTGCAAACAGCGGCGAACCCCTGTTGGACTCTGGACAACCCCGCACCGGCCTTCATAAAAGACCCTCGCGTCCCTTCAACCCCGAGGACGCCAATGCGAATATTGGCGTATCATCAGACGTCTGGTCAATCCCGATTGGAGCGTGACAGTGCGCGGTGTCCTCAATCTGCTTGTCATGACATTCATTGCGCTGATCGGTTGCGACACGGCGGCCCATGCGCAACGTACGGCGACTGCCGTGGTGTCGGACGGTCCCCGCATCGCGCTTGTGATCAGCAACGGCCGCTATAAGAACCTCACGCCGCTCGCCAACCCTGCCAACGACGCCGCTCTCATGGCCTCGGTGTTGAAGCGTGTCGGTTTCAGTGTGGAGGAGCGGTACGATCTGGACCGCCTGGGCTTCGAGCGTGCGGTCGACGAGTTTTCGGAAAGGTTGCGCGGGCTTGTGGGATCGCATGGGCCGGGCGTTGTCGGGCTCGTCTTCTACGCCGGTCATGGGATCGAGGCGAGCGCGGCGAACTACCTGCTGCCTATTGATGCGGAGGTTCGCACCGATCGGGAGATCGAATGGCAGGCCGTGAGCGTTGAACGCATGACGAAGCGTGTCGCCGAGGCCGGCAATCATTTGAATGTTTTCGTCCTGGACGCCTGCAGAAACAATCCCTTTCGCGGCACGCGCTCCGTGGGGCGGCGAGGATTGTCTCCCATGGGATCCATCTATGGCATCTATATCGCCTCCTCGACGGCTGCGGGCGATGTGGCTTCCGATGGGCCCGGACACAACAGCCCTTACACGCTGGCGCTGGCGGAAACGCTCATTGCACCCGGGTATAAACTGGAGGATGTCTTCAAGAGCGTCCGCCGCAAGGTCCGGCTCGCCACCGAGGAACGGCAAATCCCCTGGGAGTCGTCATCGGTCGAATCCGACTTCTTCTTCGTGCCGGGCCACCGCAATGCCGCCCTGGAGGCGACCGGCGCATTGCCCGAAGTCGAGCTCGACGGTCGCGGACTTGTGGTCGCCATACAATCGGAGTTGTCTCGCGCCGGCTGCCAGGCCGGTCATCCGACCGGTGAGTTCGATCAGCAAACGGTAGCTGGCCTCAGGACCTTCGCGCTCGTGAGCGATCACAAGTTTCACTGGCATCGGCCGACGATGGCGGCGCTCCGCGCATTGCGGACAGCCGGCAGCGACGCCTGCCGTACCGTTGGGGTGGCGAAGAGCCGGTGCCTGCGCATCAACGGCGAAAGCTTCTGCGATAAGGCGGGAAATCCGCTATGACGGCCTGCCGTGTGCCCGGCATGCAGGACCGTCCGCGCCGAAGATCGGATCGCTGACGGGATCGGCGACCTTGGCGATCAGCGGCAGGCCGGATTGATAGTCCGCCGGGTTGGCGCGGCGCAGATCCCAGTCGCTACCGCCGGGATAGGCGCCGACCACGACAAGCCCGCTCGCGTGGGACAGCCGGCAGTGGCCGACGCCGGCGGGGATCATGACGGCGTCGCCGGCGGTGACCTCGACGATGGGACCGCTTGGGCCCCCGAACTGCACGCGCGCGCTGCCCGCGGCGATGCCGAGCACTTCATGCGTCGTGGCGTGATAGTGGTGGAACGGGTAGATGCCGTTGACCCAAGCGTTGCTCCAGCCGTTCGATGCGAACAACTGTTCGATGCGGTGCGCATCACCCGGCACCAGCACTTGGCCATAAAGAGTGAGCGCCAGCCTGGGATTGTTGGGAACGGTGCCGTCGTCCTTGAGCAGGTGCTGCTGGACTTTTGGCGTTTGCCCGGTCGCGGCCACGGCAGTTCCTCCTTCGTCGGCTGACATACGGGTAGCGCGTCCCCGGTCAAGACTCCAGCGGCTGAACCGTTCCACCCATGTCCAGAACCGCTTCCCTTCCGGGCGAGGCTTGGGGCATAAGGGCGGGCAAACGGATCGGGAGTGAAACGATGCTGCTCGCGGACAGCCTGAAGCGCCTGGGGACGGAGACGGCGTTCGAGATCCTGGCGCGTGCCGCCGAGCTGCAGGCGCAGGGGCGCGACATCATCAACCTCGGCATCGGCCAGCCGGACTTCAAGACGCCCGAGCACGTGGTGGAGGCGGCGGTCAAGGCGCTGCGCGACGGGCACCACGGCTATACACCGGCCAACGGCATTCTGCCGCTGCGCGAGGCGGTGGTGAAGGACTTGGCCAAGCGACATGGCGTGGAGGTCGACCCGGGCAGTATCGTCATCATGCCCGGCGGCAAGCCGACGATGTTCTTCTCAATCCTGATGTTCGGCACGCCGGCAACGGAGATCATGTATCCCGATCCGGGCTTCCCGATCTATCGGTCGATGATCCAGTACACCGGCGCCAAGGCGGTGCCGATCGCGCTGCGCGAGGAGAACGAGTTCGCGTTCAGCGCCGACGAGGTGCTGGCGCAGATCACGCCGAGGACGAGCCTCATCATTCTCAACAGCCCCGGCAATCCGACCGGCGGCGCGGTTCCCGAGAGCGAGATCACCAAGCTGGTGGCGGGCCTGGAGAAGCATCCGCACGTGGCCGTGCTGTGGGACGAGATCTACAGCCAGATGCTGTATGACGGGCGCAAGCACGTGAGCCTGCTGAAGTATCTGCAGCTCCGCGACCGGCTGATCGTGCTCGACGGCTGGTCGAAGACGTACGCCATGACGGGCTGGCGGCTCGGGTTCTCCGTGTGGCCCAAGAGCCTGGTCGAAGCGGCGACGCGGCTGTGCGTCAACAGCCATTCCTGCGTCAACGCGCCGACGCAGTACGCCGGCATCGCGGCACTGGAGGGTCCGCAAGATGCGGTCGCGACCATGGTACGCGCGTTCGACGAGCGCCGCCGCGCCATCGTGCCGATGCTGAACCAGCTGCCGGGCTTCAAATGCGTCAACCCGGGCGGTGCGTTCTATGCGTTTCCGAACGTGACGGGCACCGGCATGTCAGCGAAAGAACTGCAGGTGCAGATGTTGGAGAAAGCGGGAGTCGCTACCGTGGCCGGCACCAGTTTCGGCATCCACGGCGAGGGCTACATCCGGTTTTCGTATGCCAACTCGACCGAGAACATAAAGCGCGCCATCGAGCGTATTGGCACGCTGCTGGTGGAGAAGTAGGCGCCTGTCAGCCCAGCCGGGGACGTCGTAGGCGGCGACGCTCAGCCGTCCCAGATCTGCTCGGGCATGGGCAGTCCCTGCCACATCTCGGGACCGAGAGGTTGGTCCGGCTCGACGCCGTATTTTTCCTTCAGCGCCCACTGGAGCTGGCGAGAGTGCTGGCCGGAATGCCAGGTCGTGCGTTCCAGGAACTCGTGAAGGGTGGTGTCACCGTAATAGACGTTGGCCTTGCTCATCCAGTCCGTGCGGGTCTTGGCCGTTTCCCACCAGGCGGCGAAACGCCGGCGCACGTCGGCGCCGTAGTCGAGAATATCCTCGCGCGTCGAGCCCTCAGCGGGCAAACGGCGAAACGCATCCTCCTGCAGGCGCATACCCTGCTCGTGCTCGAGCAAGGCATCAACAACGTTGAAGAGATGCCACGTCAGCTGGGCCAGCGAACGGGGGCGTCCCGGCAGCTGGTCCGCCAAATTCTTCTCAGGAAACTGCACCAGATACCCGGCGGCTGCCGCCAGGATCAGATCAATCCGGCGCGCCAGCTCAGGCTGCGGCAAGTGCTTGACGGTGCCGAGATCGATGCCGGCAATACGCGCGACGTCCTTGAGCGACTGGCCGTTCACCCACTCCTTGCCACGCGAGACGACAGGCAGTTGGCGCGTGCCCAATGCCAGCAATTCCTCCAAGGCGCCATCGTCGCCGAGGACGTTGCGGGAGAGGAACGCGACCTTATGCTTGCCAAGGAACTCCTTAGTGCGCAAGCAAGAGGTTCAGCCGGGTTGCCAGAAGACCTTGATAGGCTCGGCTGATGTGGAGGCATCAGTCATTGTTTATGTCCTTGTTTGAGCATTCCTCAATAGCACCATGTGGCGCTGCGATCAATGGCGGGCGATGCAGAACGCATGCTCGCGGCAGCAAGTCTTCAAAGTTCCATCACGCGCCCAATTTCGCGAGGGCTGTTGCCTCTCGATCATAGGCAATTTTTAAGCGATGCAGCCATAGTGTGAGACACATTCTCTTTCTGCTCGCTCAGCCAGGTGGATCATGCGCAGGACCAACGCATTCCTTGCCGTCGCAACTGCACTTTGCGCGCTCCTCTGCTTCTCCAACGCGGCCTCCGCGCAAGGCTTAGGCTTCCTCTCCTTCCTGTGGGACGAAGGCGCTGCGCGCGAAGTGGTGGCCTTCAATCCGCGGCACGAACCGGGCCAAGTCATCGTCAGTTTTGGCGACCGTCGCCTTTACTGGGTCTATCGCCGCGGTGAAGCTATCAGCTATCCGATAGCAATCCCGCGCGAGAAAAGCCGCTGGGCGGGCACGACACGCGTTTCCGACAAGCGCGTCAATCCATCCTGGACGCCGACGGCCGAGATGCGACGGGAAAATCCGCGCCTGCCGATCAGCATGCCGGGCGGACATCCGCAAAACCCGCTGGGTGTGAGAGCGCTCTACCTCGGCTCCAGCATGTATCGCATCCACGGGACCGATGCGCCCTGGACCATCGGCACGGCGGCGTCCAAGGGTTGCATCCGCATGTACAATCGCGATGTGCTGGATCTGTATCCGCGCGTGCCCGTCGGTACGCGCGTGACGGTCACCTGGAACCGTTATCGGGCATAGCCGAACATCGCGCTGTGGCGCGCAGAAGAAGCAGAGCCAAGAGATCCACGGCCTGCCGTCGACGGCGTCAAATCGATCTCATCGATCATGCCCTGCTGGCACACTTTGAGGCCGAGCCTTGCCCGTTCGCTCAGATGTGGCCGAGCGAGGCGCGATAGAGGTACACGCCCATGCCGGTCACGAGGACCGGAATGAGGATGACGTACAGGGCCGCCAGGATCTTGCCGAGCCAAGGCCGTCGTGCCACCGGACCGGTGATGCGGAAGATCGAGATCGCGACCATGACGCTGACCGCCATGTACATGAAGAGAAAAAGCCTGTCGGAGATGGTCGTCCCATCGGCGTCGATCTTCGGCAGCGCCAAGTAGAGGGCCACTGCTGACAGCAACGCAGTGACCTGAATGGTGACGATTGCCTCGAAGTGTGCCTGCGGAATGAAGATCGACAGGTAGGCGACGATCAAAATGAACGCGAGCGGCACCACAACGCGGAGGTAGTAGTCCGTCGTCTGGCGCTTCATGAGCCAGGCGAAACTCGCCTTGTAGAAGGGCACGGTGCTCTGGCTCAAGGTCCAGGCATCGATCGTCGGCATGAAGTCCTCGTCATAGCCAACGTACTGCTCCTGGGGATCCCACCCGTCCGTCCCGACGTCCTTGTCGCGCATGGAAGCCGGCGGCGGCTGGACGATGAACAGCGAGTTCCCGGACTTCGGCTGTACATCGATGGCAAACCGCTGGGTGTCGAACGGATAGTTGGCGAGGCGCGGCTCGAACGTGAACCTGCCCGACACGCGATAGATCTTCATCTGGTCGGGATAGAGCTCACTAGCGCTGCCGTCATGCAAGGTGCGGACACTGATCTGTCGATCGTTGGTCTTGGGATCGATGAAGCTGTTGGAGAAATCGACGTGGTTGATCGAGGCCTTCGCGCCGCGCATGGACATATAGAACTCGGCGAAAAAGCTCTTGTCGTTCTCGTCCACACGCGCAATGCGGATGAGATCAACATCGACATACAGCGTGTCGACAGGCCGGAGCTTGTCCGCCTTCAGCCGCGCGAACTGCACCGGCGCCAGCTGGGAAGAGCCCAGTCCCCTCGGCCGCATGATGATGAATGGTGTCCGGTCCGCGGTACGCGAGAAGGGCCTGAACGACCAATTCTCGAAGCTGCCGCGATATGCGCCACGGCCCGCGGCATAGGATGTGCTCATCGCCCTCAGCAGGTGCACGCGCAGCTTGCCTACGTCGTCCTTGGGACCGGCGGTGCGCAGCGCTTCGGCCACCAGGCCGATCATGTCGGCATACTGCGTGCCGCGGCCGATAGCCCGCATGTTGCGGCTGTTGAAGATGTCGCGCTTGTCATCGGAACGTGCCTTGCACGAGCCGTCGGACCAGCCTGGCGCCTCTGGAATCTTGGCGCCTTCGAACATCCAGTTGTCGAGACCGTTGCGGATGACGCGCTGCCGCAGGCGGTCGCTGAAAACATGGGGAAGATCGTCCCAGGCGAGTTGGTAGATGTCGCCGGGATACTCGCCCCCCTCCACGAGAGTCTCGATGCGCCCGGTGACAAGGATCGGCGGCGTCACGCCCCCTGCTGCCATGGCGGCAAGCAGAGGCGCGATGCGCTGATTGCCCACCGAGATGACCGCGAGATCGACATTCTTCTCCTTCAGGTCGGCGATCACCTGGGGGATGACGGCCGGATCGAGCTTGTTGTCGACCAGGGTCAACCGGTGGTCGGCAGCAAGAGGGATTTCGCCCGCATCGCGAAGCCCGTCGCCCAGGCTGGTGCTGAAACGCTGACCGCGAAGGCCGATGAACGCCGGCCGCTCCACCTTCGAAGACTTCATGAAGGCCGACATGGCGGGAAGGCGCTCGTCGTCCTGCGAGGGGCGCATCGTGAAGACGCTGGGTTTGTCCTCCAAAAGCGACGCGATGGTTATGTCGGACAGGAATGGGATCGCCTTGGCGTCAAGCTCGGCGCCGAGTTCTTTGAAGGCGGCTGTTGCGCCGTCTGGGAAGAAAAGTCCAACCATGGCGACCGTGCTGGGGTTGGCAAGCGCTTCCCTGAGGTTGGCAGTGGTGCGCTCCGGCTTGCGATGATCGTCGAGGATCCTGACACGCACCTGACGGTCGAGGATGCCACCAGACGCGTTGATGCGGTTTTGCTCGGCGATCGTCAGCCGTTCGATGGCGGCTGTGTCGCCAGGATCGTAGCAAACGTCGCGGCGCGAGCTGACGAACACCGCAATCTCGAGAGGCGGCAGCGTCACGCCGACGCCCCCCTGGGCCCGGGCGGAAGCACATACGAACATCGCCATGCAGAGCACGCCAACGGCCGCCATGGCATGCAATAATCCAGCGCAAAGCCCGTTCGCTCCCCAAGCCAGCCGCGTTCGGCTGGCGCCGGAACATCCGATGTCTGTCACGTGTCCCTCGCCTCGACCCGCACTTTGGCGCAATAGAGTCCCCCAATGCGGGCTCTATTAGGGCTTCCACGCAAAGACGGGCAAGATCAAATCGTGTACGGAGATTGGCGGACGGGCTCGTAGAATCGCCTGGCTGGTCCCGCGCGGGCCGCCTCGATAGCGTCACTTCGGCAGATTTCGGGCGCTTGCCGCCTTTGCCCCATGCCGGCAGC
Organism: uncultured Hyphomicrobiales bacterium; assembly: GCA_902826715.1. Classification (GTDB taxonomy): domain Bacteria; phylum Pseudomonadota; class Alphaproteobacteria; order Rhizobiales; family Hyphomicrobiaceae; genus CADEFX01. The sequence continues at coordinate 9,182 of CADEFX010000133.1, forward strand.
AGCCGCATTGGAAGAGATAGCTGGCCGGCGAAAAGGCTCCGGGCAGATTCTGGCCACAGCCGGCCACAATGCCCGGATCAGTGCTGCAAGATCTTGGAAAGAAAACGCGTTGCTCTTTCCGAGACGGCGCCTTCGAAGAAGTCCGTCGTCGGGCGATCCTCGACGATCTCGCCCATGTCCATAAAAACCACCCTGTGCGCCACGCGACGGGCGAAGCCCATCTCGTGGGTGACGACGATCATGGTCATGCCGTCCTCGGCAAGCTTGATCATGACATCGAGCACCTCGGTGATCATCTCGGGATCGAGGGCCGAAGTCGGCTCGTCGAACAACATGGCGATGGGGTTCATGGCCAACGCGCGCGCAATGGCAACCCGCTGCTGCTGCCCGCCGGAGAGCTGGGCTGGATATTTTCTGGCGTGCTCTTCCAGGTCCACGCGGGTCAGCAGTTTCATGGCTGCGACCTCTGCCTCGGTTTTGTCGCGCTTGGCCACCTGGATGGGCGCAAGCGTGATGTTGTCCAAGACCGTCTTGTGCGGATAGAGCTGGAAGTCCTGGAACACCATGCCGACACGTGCGCGCAGCTTGGGCAGGTTCGTCGCGCGATCGCCGACCGAGATGTTGTCGACGAGGATGCGGCCCTGCTGGAACGGCTCCAGACCATTGATGCACTTGATCAGCGTGCTCTTGCCGGAGCCCGAAGGGCCGCACACGACCACGACCTCGCCCTTGGCAATGGTAGTCGAGCAGCCGTTGAGTACCCGCGTATCCCCGTACCACTTGCTGACCTGCTGTACGGCGATCATCGCGACACCTCGACCCGTGACTTGAACCAGCCCACGAGGCGTGAGGCGGTGAAGCAGATGCAGAAGTAGACGCAGGCGGCGAAGATATAGACCTCGACGATGGCGAGATCGCGCTGCGCGACGATCGCCGCCGACGTCATGAAGTCATAGAGCGTCACGACATAAACCAACGAGGTGTCCTGGAACAGGATGATGGCTTGCGTCAGCATCACAGGTGTCATGTTGCGGAAGGCCTGCGGCAGAACGACGTGACGCATCACCTGGGCCTGCGTCATGCCCGTCGCCAAGGCCGCGGCGCGCTGGCCGCGCGGAATGCCCTGGATGCCGGCGCGAATGATCTCGCAGTAGTATGCCGCCTCGAACAGTACGAAAGCGATGAGCGCGGCATAGAACGGCCCGACCGGACGGCCGATAATGAGCGGGACCAGGAAGTAGAACCAGAACAGCACCAGAATCAGCGGAATCGAGCGGAACGTATTGACGTAGCCGGCCGCGAACCAGGCGACCGGGCGCAGCGGCGACAGCCGCAGCACGGCGAGGATCGCGCCGAGCAGAATGCCGCCGCTCAACGCGAGCGCCGTCAGCACCAGGCTGAGCTGCATGCCGTCGAACAGGATCGGAAGGTTGTTCCAGACGACACTGAAGTCGAGCTTCACAACGCGTGCCCCCGGAAGCTCGACGCGATGACCGGCGTCATGAGTTGGCCTCGCGCGTCATCATGCCCTTGATTGGGCTACGGCGCTCAAACATGCGGGCCAGCCCCAGGGCGACCATCGACACCGCGATGTAGATGACGGTCGCCGCAGTGAAGGCCTCGAAGCCCCGGAAGGTAAAGCTTTCGATCTGACGGCTCTGATTCGTCAGCTCGAGCACGCCGATGGTGAGGGCGATGGAGGAGTTCTTGATGATGCCGAGAAACTCTGAGGTCAGCGTGGGGACGATCAGACGATATGCAATCGGCATCAGAATGTGCCGATAAGTTTGCCCCAGGGTCAGCCCCGTGGCCAATCCGGCCCGCGACAATCCTTGGGCTACGCTGTCGATGCCCGAGCGCACCTGCTCGGCAACGCGCGACGCGTGGTAGAAGCCGAGGCACAGCACCGCGCTGGTGAGCTCGGGGTTGGGCATGTCCCGTTTCATCCAGCGCCCGGCTTCCCGCGGCAGCAGCTCCGGCAGCACGAAGAACCACAGGAACATCTGCAGCAACAGCGGCACGTTGCGGAAGATCTCCACATATGCAGTGCCGATTGCGCGAAGCCAACGGTTTGGCAGTGTGCGGCAGATGCCGATCGTCGAGCCCACCGAGAAGGCAATCGCCCAAGCCAGCATGGCGATGAAGAGCGTCCAGCCGAGGCCGGACAGAAGCCAGCCGAAATACGGCTCGCGGAAGAGGACGCCCCAGTCCCATTGATATCGTTGCATGCGCGATGCTCGCGGCGGCGGACTGCGGGCGGGCGCGACCGTTACGCGCCGCCCGCGGTGCTCCGGCGCCTACTCCGGCAGCGCCTGCAGCTCGAAGGCGGCCTTCAGCAGCGGATTGACGGGAACGCCGAGCGGATCGAACCACTTGGCGTAGATCTTGTCGATTTCGCCTGAGCGGAACAGGTCGGCCAGCGTCTTGTTGACGACAAGGCGGAAAGCTGAGTCGTCGCGCGGGAGCATGACGCCGTATGGCTCGTAGGACAGGTTGCGGCCGACGACTTCCAGCTCGTCTTTGATTCGGGACTTGGAGATGAGGCCGTAGAGCACGATGTCGTCGGAGGCGTAGCCGTCGATGCGGTCGGTCTCGAGCGCGACCAGGGCCTCGGCATGGTCCTTGAGATTGAGAATGCGAACGTCCGTGACCTTGCCGGCGTCGATCAAGGCCTTGACCACGCGCTCGTTGGTGCTGCCCACGGACAGCCCGATCGATTTACCCTTGAAGTCCTCGATCTCCTTGAACTTGCCGGATTTGCGGCTCAGCACGCGCGTGGCGGTGGTGAAATAGACGGCCGAGAAATCGACCTGCGCCTGCCGGCCGATGGTGTTGGTGGTCGAGCCGCACTCCATGTTGACGGTGCCGTTGACCATCAAGGGAATGCGCGTCTGCGCGTTCACGGGCAGGTATTTCACCTGCAGGTCCGGCGCCTTGATGAGCTTCTTGACCTCGTCGACGACCTTTGCGCACAGGTCCATGGCGTAGCCGATGGGCTGCTTCTTGTCGTCATAGGAGGAGAGCGGGATCGACGCTTCGCGATGGCCGACGGTGATCGTGTTCGTGTCCTTGATCTTCTTCAATGCCCCGTAGAATTCCTGGGCGCTCGCCTGGCTCGCGACGAGTAGGAGCCCTGCCGCCACGCAGCCGGAACCGATCCGGCTCAGATTTTTCATCGACGCGTACATCGTCATCGGGTCACATCCTCTGTTGACGGTTCAAAGGGTATTTGTCGTTTCAGATTTTTGTTGAGTGAGCGGCGCATCGCCTTGACGCGGAGTGATAAGGAATCCGCAGTACACATCATTCGCGCTGAAAAAATGG
>CADEFX010000134.1 GCA_902826715.1 uncultured Hyphomicrobiales bacterium
CACGCGCCAATTCAAAGCCTCGATTATAGTTTGGCGCCGCGCCCAGGTTTTTGGGATTGGGTGCATATCGGACTCGATTGTCGCGCTTTGCGTAGGCTTCGCAAATGTCCTTGGTCCCATCCACGGACGCATTGTCCGTAATGATAAGTTCTATATCGCCGTAGTCCTGTGCCAGAATCGACTCAATGGCCGTACTGATATAATTCTCGCCATTGAACACTGGCATCGCCAAGGAAACACGAGGCGCCATGCCGTTCTCCTATTTACCCTAAAATCGCCGAATGTCCCTTACGGCCACATCCTTGCATATAGGCCCCCTTGCAAGAGCCCGGCCGAAACGCCGCATGATCGTTGAGGAGACTATGGTATCGCATTTCCAGGAGCGGCGCGCCCAGCCAAACGAGCGATGTGTACCTAATATTCCGTATATTCAGTACGCCCCTAAATCCAGCACGCAGGGAGACAAGAGATGAGCGGCACGACGGCGATCGTCACGGCCTCGGACCGCGGTTATCTGCCTGCGGCATGCTGTCAGCTGAAATCCGCCTGGGATCACCTTGAGAACAAAGACGGCGTCCGGTTTTACCTCGTCATCTGCGATGTCACACCGGCCGAGGTCAGCGAGGCCGAAAGGTTTTTTCAGAACCGGGCTGTCGACGTCAAGGTGATCGTCCCACATGATGTCATCAGCAGCATCAAACCGATCTCGCAGCGCTGGCCCAGGGCGGCCTATCTGCGGCTGTATTTTGATCATATCTTCGGCGGAGACGTGTCGCGGCTTGTTTACTTCGATGCCGATACCCGCGTGTGCGCGCCGCTGGAACCGTTGCTGAAGGCCGATCTCTTGGGAGCGCCCGTCGGCGCCGTGCACGACTTTATCTACTACGTCACGGGCAATATCCGCCGCCGCCGCCGCGATCTCTTCCTAGCCGATACGGCGCCCTATCTCCAATCCGGGGTGATGGTCTTCGACTGGAACCAGACCCTCGCAGGAGGTGGCCTCGCTCGCGCTCGCCAATTCCTAGTGGATCACCCGGACCGGTGTCAGGAAGCACCGGATCAGGATGCGCTCAATGTTGCATACGAGGGCATGTGGACACCGCTCGATCCGCGCTGGAATCTTCACGAGCTTTACTTGATGTTCGGAGGGAGCCTCACACCCTTCATCGAGCACTATACGTCGACCAAGCCGTGGTCGCGAAGACGCCCCGCAGCGTGGAGGAACGCGGCAGAGTGGTACCGTGTTCAACTGGCCGGTACGGCATGGGCGGATTTCATTCCACCTCAGTCATATCTCGACGTCGCAAGTGCACGCCTGGACTTTCTCTGGTTTGCGTACGCTCCAAAGGTCCGCGACGCCTTGGCCGCGCACGCCCCCAGGCTTCTGGAGGCGATGGGCAAACCGCGCTTTCGATCGGAGGATGAAGAACTCCCCTGGGCGCCGCGCAGCCGCAAGGATGTCGAGGATATGGCCCAGGCGCTGATACTCGAAGCCGCGCAGAGGTGCCCGCGCCTGCTCCCGCCCGAATCCGTTCTGGCCGCCTGATCGCGCGGTGCCTGCCGGCGCATTAAGCTGTTGTGTTGCGGATCAGCGCAATGCCGATGCCGGCAAGAAGGCCGATGAACGTTCCAAGTGCCAGAATGAGCTGGGTCTTAGGGTGACTTTTTCCGAGAGGCGGCAGGGCGGTCGATATCACCCGCGCGTTTGAAACCGGATATGAGTCGCGCTGTAGAGCCTCCGTGTAAGCCAGCAAGTAGCTCTCATATAGTTTCCGGTAAGTCTGCGCGGTCGACTCCAACTCTTCCAGCGTAATGCCGAACTCGCGCGCGTTGTGCGCCAGGTCTGTGATCCGATCACTCGGCTGCGCCTCGCGCCCCCGATCCTGCTGGGGCACGAGCCGATAATCGCGGCTGGCCTTGAATTCTTGCGCTGTTCTGGCAGCGGAGTTCATCTTCTGCCGGAGAACATTGATCTTATCCTCCAGCCACGAACTGCCTGCTTGTGCGGCCAGGCGTCGCGTCTCGAGTTGATCACGCACATAAAGAATGGCTGTCGTATTGGAGATGCGCGCGGCTTTCTCAGGATCTTTCGCTCCGAACGCAATATCAATTCCGTACGAAATCCCTACGCGCGATACATCCAAGCCCTCCTGAAAAATGAGGACGGCCTCACGCAGCTTGTCGGAATCGCTCGCCTGCGGTGGCGCCGATCTGAAGGGAAGCCAGGTCGACTTTGGCTTGAACTGGAAATCCGGATCCTTGGTCAAATCCAAGGTAGCAATTACGGTTTTGGCAATCCCCTCGGACCGCAGCAATGCGAGCTGGCTTTCCATCTGGGCCGTGTCCAAGGGGACAACCGCTTCCCCCACCTGTTCACGCTGAATTTGGGAGATGCGCGGGTCGATCAGAACCTGAGCCCGCGCCGTATAGACCGGAGTGGCCGTCCAGGCGATGTAGCCTGCAACGCCAACGCCGATGATGGTGGTAACCGCGATCGTAAGGAAATAGCGCCGCAGAAACCGAAGAATGTCGGACATTCGGAGGAAATCCCCGTTGTCGGAGGCTTCCTCGTTCGCCGCATTCGCCAATGTATTCGTGAAAGGATTGCGATCAAGCATGCCGCACCTTTGCAATCATAGTTCTCTGCTTCCAAGCCTTTTTGAAGTCAAAGCTCGCCATAGTATGACAACGCCGACCATCGGTCCGACTGGACTATGGTGACGTTACGAAACCATAACCCAAGCACAACTATCGCCCGATCGGTCTACTGGCAAGCAGCAACGCCCGGCGCGAGTGGATCGCCTATATAGGGTCGTACGGCTCGGGTCTACCGACAGGCGGAAGCGTGGAACTCGGTCTGGTTTCCTACCCAACCGATGCCAATCGCCGTGGCCCCCGGAAAATAAACCAATGATCGTAGTTCTGCACGCGGACGTGCCGAACGCGCTCCCAACCTCGCGCATTTCTTGCACCGGGATGATAGGGTTCGGATTACAACGCTTGGCTTATCTTCGAGTGGGTGGCGTGCAATGTACGGCCCCCCGGGCTAATCTGCATGTCATTGACCATGGGACTCGGGCTCGCAATGCAATTGTTAACGCGCCTTCGCCTTTCGTTGGTCGCGCTGACCGCAGTGGTGGCGCAGGCTTTGCCCTGTCTTGCGACCGTTCCCATCATGGGCATCAACGGCGATCCGTCGCCGGCAAGATATCGCGGCCTTAATGCTGAACAGGCTCTTAATTTACCCTTCGAATACGAGCAGCCGGAGTGGACTACCAAATTCAACCGGCCTCAGGTCGCGCAATTGAACGTGCCGCGCGACGGTGCTGACCAAAAAGGCGCTGGTTTGATTGCTCGCCAGTGCAACCTGAACAGCTTCGATTCTAAGGTCATCACGGTGGAGACCCGGGTCGCCTACGCCTTTTGTCTCGTTCTGGGCCGTTTGCCGGATGCGACCGGCCTCCAATTCTGGATGGCCCATCTCAAAAGACCGACACCGGTCAGCGCCATGCTGGAGGGGATGGCGGGATCAGACGAATTCAGGATACTGAACCGCTTGGATACACTGAGTAATGACGACTTTATCACGATGGTCTACAAGCGGTTTCTGCTTCGGGAGCCCGATGGTGGCGGTGCGGCGGCCTACGTTGCCGAGCTTGCGTCGGGTCGCGTTGACCGGCGCACCATTATCAAGGGTCTGCTCGAGTCGCATGAGTTCGCCATGCGCCATCCCGTTTTATCGGCGCCGCTCCAGTAAGGTCTGAAACTGCGAGCATTCATGCCGGCCGACACGCCAACGACGCCACATGCGGACCCTGCGGGAAGGCTGCGGCGAGCCCTCGCTCTTACGACCATGGAGCGCTATTTCGGTCTCGTCCTCAACTTCGCCACCATGGCGGCCGTCTCGCGCATACTCACGCCGTCTGAGATCGGCGTGGCCGTGATCGGCTGGGCAATCCTATCGGTCCCTTACGCCCTACGCGACATGGGGACGATGGATTTCATCATCCAGCGCCGCGACCTGACGCCCTATGACACGCGAACAGCGGCGACAGTAGGCATTTTGACGGCCGTAGCGCTCGTAGCCGTGATCCTCGGCATCTCGCCTTGGATCGTTTCTGCGTATGGCGATCCAAGGCTTGGGCAATTTCTCAACGTGATGGTATTTGCCATCCTCACCGATGCGGTCGGCTCCCCCCTTGTCGGGTTGATGCGGCGCGAGCTTGAGTTCGGCCGTGTCGTCTTTGTCAACCTGACACTGGCCATTGTCACGGCCTCGGTGACGGTCGGTTTCGCGGTCCTGGGTTTCAGCTACATGTGCGTGGCCTGGGCCGGATTGCTCGGAAACGCCAGCGCCGCGTTCGTCGCCCTCTGCATCAAGAGGGAGGTCTGGGTGTTTCGGCCAGCCCTCAAGCACTGGCGGGATATTGTCGGGTTTGGCGGATACTACTGCACCATGGCCTTCATGCTGCGCCTGTATGAAGCAGTGCCTTACCTCGCTCTTGGCCGCTTCATGCCGCCGGCGGCAACCGGCTATTACAATCGTGCAGTGCAGCTCTGCCAGCTGCCCGAAAAGGTCATCCTGTCCGGTATCGTTGCCGTTGCTTTCCCGGCCTTAGCGGCTGAGGCCCGCGAGGGCAGGGAACTGAAGCCATCCTACCTGCGCGCTATAGAATATGTGACGGCTGTGCAATGGCCCGGACTTGTCCTGCTCGCATGTCTCGCGCCGACCGTCGTCACTCTCATTTACGGACATCAATGGCTCGACGTCGTGCCGCTGGTCCAGATCATGGCCATTGCATCGATCATCGGCGCGAATTCGGTCCTGAACTACCCCATACTCTATGCGGTGGGCGCGCTGCGACACGCCCTTCTGGCGACGGTGCTGTCTTTGGGTCCCTCGTCTTTAGTCCTTGTGCTGGCCGCCAGATATGGAGCCACGGCTCTCGCGCTGAGCATGTGCGCGACCGTTTCATTCAACACTTTCGTGATGATGCAGTTCATCCGGCGGCATCTGGACTTTACCTGGCTCGAGGTCTGGATGGCTGTGCGCAAAAGCGTCGTCGTGCTGGCACTCAGTGCGGTTGGCCCCTTGGCACTCATGTGGATTTTCGACGCGCATGCGGTTCAGCCACTTCCCGTCCAGGTCCTGATCCTGGCGCTTGCGGGACTGGGTTGGTTTTGCGGCCTGCACCTGACGGCGCACCCGTTCCTGGCGGAGATCTCGCACGTCGCGAACGCGGTCAAACGGCGTTTGCCTGCGCTGCTCAGAACGAAGAAGGCGCGTTTCAGCCCGGACCCCTAGGGATCGGCGACGGACCAGTCTTGCGCGGATTACCGGCCATCTGTTGCCAATCCAGCACCCCCAGATGACTTCAGGTGTTTATGATGTCGCCCATTGCTGAGGGGGCCACTGTGAAATTTGCGCTTCAAGTTGCTTTTCTTGCGGCTTTGGCATGGCTTACGCCCACGAGAGCCGATGCGCAGGATCGTGCCGACCCTTTGCGTTGGGCTGGCTTCTATGTCGGCCTCAATGCCGGCGCGGCCCTGGGGCAGGCCAATTTGGATCACAGAGCCACTGGGGATTTCTCGCTCGTCCCTGCTGCGGCTGCCAATCTTGCGGCCCTTGGTTCGGGCGACATGGACCCGGAAGGCGGCATCGCCGGTGTGCAGGTCGGGTACAATTGGCAACGGGGCAACTGGGTTGGGGGATTCGAGGCGGACATCCAGTGGTGGGACTATTCAGAGACCAGTTCGTCGTCCCCGGCAGTCTACAGCCCGGGCGTCACCGCGGCCTTTCAGTCGTCTCTAAGCTCCAACTACCTGTCGACGCTGCGGTTGCGCGCCGGCATGACTGTACACGACATGCTCTTCTACGTGACCGGCGGACTTGCAATCAGTCAGTTCGAGTTTTCGCAAACGGTGAATTTTGGGCCCTTTCCTGAGGCGGCGACGGGCTCCGTCAAAGACACCAAGTTCGGGTGGACGATCGGTGCCGGCGGAGAGATGGCGCTGGGGCGCAACTGGACCCTGAAGGCCGAATATCTCTTTGTGCGATTTGATGATCTTAACGCCGATCTCTTCAATCCAACCTCGCCCACGTTCACCCACGAGGTACGGGTGGATGACCTGCAGGCGCATGTCCTGCGTCTCGGCGTCAATTACAGATTTTAACCCGTGGCCCCGCAGTTTTACCGCTTTCGGTGTAACTCGCATGACCCCAGGACATGATCAGTTGTGGCCTCTAAATTGCTAGGCTTGAGTGAGGCAAACGTTGTTGCGTAACAATGGGAGATAGTTGTGAAGGTACTGTATGCGGCATTGGGGTACGCGGGCGTGTTTGGTTGGGTCAGTTCGGCTGCGGCGGTTTGTTTGCCTGGCGGCGGTTGCAACCTAGCCCCTGAGATCGACGCGCGGGCGGGTATTGCGGCCATGGCCTTGGTCGCCGGCGTCGCCGCCATTCTCTACAACAGAGCAAGAAAGTAAAATTGCAGCGTTATTGCTGCGACTGGTGTGCCGTTTGCTCGTGCTCACGTAAGTTCGCCCGTTTTGGGACGGCTGCCTGAGTCTTTGAAACAATGCCCACCGAGCAAATTACGACCGGACGCTATTTCGATCTGCATGCCAGGCGGCTTCTGGTTTTCATAGGCCTTTGCTGCTCGCAGCTCCTTGTCATTTCCTACGCGTTCAATTTCCCGGTGGGTTTGTCCGAATGGGCCAACCCGGTGGCGCTCGCCAAGAAATTTGTGCAATTGACGGTGCTCACGTCGATCGCGTTCGGGCTCATCGTCCAGCCGAGATGGAAGACGATCGCGCGGGACTGGATCGCGACGCCCCATGCACGTCGCTGGCATCTGCCCGTTCTTGCCAATCTGTGTATCTTCACGCTGGTCTTGATCGCGACGATCCTTTTTTCCGGGCACGCGGCTAACACGACTGATCCGCCCTGGCTGTTGTATGGGGCCTATTGTGCGGGCCTGGTGGCCAATGGACTGTCACTCGCCTGGGTCGCGGCTCCGGCCGCATTCTGGAGGCGGTTGCTTGGCCATGCACCCCTTGAGGCGCTTTTGGCGGTGTGCTGCGGGATCGCCATCCTCTTGGCAAGCGCGCTCGCGCTCGAAAGCTGGCGGCCGCTATCGGCAGCAACACTGGTGGTCGCGAAGGCCATTCTCTCCCTTTACGAGACCAGTGTTGTTGTCGATTGGGAACAGCAAGTGCTCGGCGTGGATCCCTTCCACGTCTATATCCTGGCCGAATGCTCGGGCTATGAAGGCATCGCGCTTGTGCTGGGTTTCTTTGCCATCTACCTCTGGATGTTTCGGGCAGAACTTCGTTTTCCCAATGCCCTCCTGATCCTGCCGCTCGGCATCGCCGCGATCTGGTTGTTGAACGCGGTCCGCATCGCAGCTCTCATCAGCATCGGAGCGCATGTCTCCCCAGCGATAGCCATGGGCGGCTTCCACTCCCAAGCGGGCTGGATCGGCTTCGTGCTTGTTACCATCGGCTTCATGGCACTGTCGCATCGCATCGGCTTCTTTCGCCCACAGTCCTCGACGGCGGCTCCAGTTTCGCGAAATTCCCACCACCGGCTCTTGCTGGCCCTGCTGGTGCCATTCATGTGCTTGATGGGCGCCAGCATCATCGCTCAAGCATTCGCTCCCCATGACAAGTGGCTCTATCCCTTGAAGATCGCCGCAGTTGCCGGCGCGTTGTGGTCGTACAAAGACGTCTACGTCGCCTTTGCATCGAAGGTATCCCCGTATTCGGTTCTTGCCGGCGCGTGTGTCGGCGTCGCCTGGATCGCAACGGATCCCGGCGGCGACAATGCGCTTGGGGCCTGGCTCTCCACATTGCCATTCTGGCTGGCCGCCCTCTGGCTAGGTTTGCGGTGTTTCGGTTCGATCGTGCTCGTGCCGATCGCCGAAGAACTGGCTTTCCGCGGCTACCTGCACAGGGTGATCGTTTCGCGATCGTTTGAGACGGTCTCGCCCGGCCAATGGACGTGGCTATCGTTCATTGCCACGTCGCTGCTGTTCGGGTTCATGCACCAGCGCTGGATCGCCGCCGCGCTGGCGGGCGCGGTCTACGCGGCCGTCATGTATCGCTCAGGGCGCATGACAGACCCCGTCGCCGCGCACATGGCATCCAATGCCGTGATCGTGGCCTGGGCCTTGTCCGCAGGCCAATGGGCGCTTCTATAACATCGTTCTTTCGCGCAGTGCCGGCACCCATTACTGTGCCCACTGGGTTGCGCCACATCCACGAGGCAGGCACGTCAGATGACCCGCATCCTGCATCGCAGCATCGCGCACCGCTATCCGGTAGCGGAGAGCGGTCGTGGACTCACCATCCGCGATGCCGAGGGCAGAGAGTATATCGATGCATCCGGCGGGGCGGCCGTTTCGTGCCTCGGGCACGGCCACCCTGACGTCCTGGCGGCCATGCATGCGCAGCTCGACAGACTAGCCTATGCTCATACCAGTTTTTTCACGACGGCAGTCGCCGAGGATCTGGCCGAGGATCTGATCGCGCATGCGCCGCCCGGCATCGGCCATGTCTATTTCGTGAGCGGCGGCTCGGAGGGGATCGAAGCGGCGCTCAAGATGGCGCGGCAGTATTTCGTCGAGGTCGGGCAGCCGCAACGGCGGCATTTCATTGCCCGGCGTCAGAGCTATCACGGCAATACGCTGGGTGCGCTGGCCGTTGGCGGCAACGAATGGCGCCGCAAGCAGTTCGCGCCGCTGCTCATCGAGACCCACCACGTCTCGCCATGCTTCGAGTATCGCGAACGCCGGCCGGACGAGACCCCTGTACAATACGGAGAGCGGCTCGCCCGGGAGCTTGAAAACCAGATCGAAGTCCTCGGACCTGACACCGTGATCGCCTTTGTCGCGGAGACGGTCGGCGGAGCAACGGCGGGGGCCATCACCGCGGTCGAAGGCTATTTCCGGCGCGTACGGGATATCTGCGACAAGCACGGCATCCTGCTGATCCTGGATGAAGTGATGTGCGGCATGGGCCGCACGGGCACGCTGCATGCGTGCGAGCAAGAGGGCATCTCGCCTGACCTCATGGTGATCGCCAAGGGTCTGGGCGGCGGCTTTGCGCCGATCGGCGCGGTGCTGGTGGCAGAGAGGGTTCTCGAGGCCTTCGAATCTGGCTCCGGCATGTTCCAGCACGGCCATACCTATCTTGGCCATCCGCTCGCCTGCGCCGGCGCGCTGGCCGTCCAGCAGGTCATTCGCCGCGATAACCTGCTCGAGAACGTGCGTCGGCAGGGCGCCCATCTCATGCGGCGCTTGAACGAGCGTTTCGGCAATCACCATCACGTCGGCGACGTGCGCGGCCGGGGCATGTTTCAAGCCATCGAGCTGGTAGGCGACCGCGCAAACCAAGAGCCGTTCGACCCGAAGCACAAGTTGCATGCCCGCATCAAGCAGGAAGCGATGGCACGCGGACTGATGGTTTACCCCATGGGCGGCACGATCGACGGTGCGCGCGGCGACCATGTGCTGCTGGCGCCGCCATTTATCACCGATGCCAAAGCCATCGATACGATCGTCGAACGCCTCGGCGACTCTGTCGACGCTGCCATCGGCACCATCCAAATGTAAGTGCGGAGCCCAAAATGACGCGCGACAAATGCCTGATGGCGGTGCTTGCGGGTTTGGTCGCTGCCCTGATTTTCACGGAACGCTCCGTCGCACAGCAGCAAAAGTTTGTGACAATCGGCACAGGCGGCGTGACGGGGGTCTATTACGCGGCCGGCGGTGCCATCTGCCGCCTGATGAACAAGGAGCGCAAGGCACACGGCATCCGTTGCTCGGTGGAGAGCACCGGTGGTTCCACCTTCAACATCAACACCATTCGGGGCGGCGAACTCGACTTCGGCATGGCGCAGTCGGACATTCAGTTCGATGCCTTGAAGGGCGTGGGAATTTTCAAGGAGGCTGGTCCCTTTGGCGATCTGCGGGCCGTACTGTCCCTCCATCCCGAGCCGTTCACGGTGCTGGCACGCAAGGAGGCCGGCATCAGCAGGTTCGAGGATTTCAAGGGCAAGCGCTTCAACGTGGGCAATCCTGGCTCGGGTACCCGCGCATCGCTGGCAGAACTGATTGCTGCGATGGGGTGGACGCTCTCCGACTTCGCGCTCGCCTCTGAGCTGAAACCTGACGAGCACGGGCCGGCGCTGTGCGACAACAAGATCGATGGCTTCTTTTATGGTGTCGGGCACCCGTCCGCCAACATCCAGGACCCGACGACCACCTGCGGCGCCCGGCTGATCGGTATCACGGGGACCGCGGTCGATAAATTGCTCGCTGCCAAGCCTTACTACGCGAAAGCGACGATCCCTGCAGCCCTCTACGCCAACAATCCTCAGGCGACCGAAACGTACGGCGTTCTGGCCACGCTGGTCACATCCGCGAAGATCGACGATGAAACGGTGTATCAGCTCACCAAGGCCGTCTTCGACAATTTCGATGAGTTCAGGAAGCTCCACCCGGCGCTGGCAAATCTCGAGCCGGCACAAATGATCAAGGACGGAAACTCAGCACCGCTGCACGCCGGCGCGGCCAGGTTCTATCGCGAAAAGCGCTGGGTGAAGTAACACCGGTGCCGGCCTGCGTCACGCCGCCGGCCCGCAACGGTCGGCGTGAGAGGCCGGCCGGAATGAATTGCGCAGGTAGATCACCGTCTCCTGTTGCCTGAACCACAAGCGCACGTCACCTACGAACGCCTCTTCGATCCATGCGCCATCGTCAGCCAGGCATTCGACGATCCATGCGCGGGGGCGGCGGCCCGCGCACTGCACCTTGAGACGCAGGCGTCCATCGATGGCGCGCGCGATATACTCCAGCGCCAGATCGACGTCCGGCATCTCGTCATGCCAGCCGCCGAGCAACAGCGTGCTTGCGTGCCCCTGAATGCTGAGACCGATGTCTATGCCGAACGGGCCGGACCCGCGAACGGAGATGGTCTGGTCCTGCATTCGGACGCAAGCGTCCGCATAGGGCGCACACAACGCAGAGACGACGTTGTGGATCAGACCGTCCGAAGCCCGCCCACGAGAGGGAGCGTGATACCGTTGCCAGAGGTCGACAACGTTGTCGCTGCGCTGGGTGGCCGTTGGGTGGAATGCAAAGGATCTGGACATGCCGTCGGCTCCAGAAGCTCTCAGCCCTCCCCAGGCTCGGATTCATTGCCGACTATAATCCCATTTAGCACCACAAGTGAATATTGTACCTTTTACAATTAATATTCTCATTTGATGTAATTACACGTCCCACATTTGCGGTCGATTTAATATCGGATATCCGATATTCGACTATGGAGTCCCCAGGATTGCGATCTCGGTAACGAGCTTTTTGAGCACCGCCTCGGCGAAGGTCTCGTAGGATTGCGCCGGCACGACGAAGGCGCCGGGCCCGCCGATGACATTCGAAACATAGTACTGGTCGAGCCACGGCTCGAGCGCGAGGATCGGCAAGCCGTTGATGACGAAGCCGTCGGCAACTGCATCGTCGCGCGCCTCGGTGGCGGGCCGGCCGCGATTGTTGGACCCATCACCGGACACGTCGATGACTTTGCGCGGACTTGTGAAGCCCGAGCCCGGAAACAGCGTGCGGCTGTAATCGATGGCGCCGCTGATGGAGGTGCCACCGCCGAACAGGCGCCGCGGCGCTGCTTCTATGGCATCGGCGAACCGCTGCATGGTGGCCCCGTCGCGCACGATCATCCAGGGTACCACTTGAACCTGCAGGGCCGGGCCGGTCCATTGCATCATCGTGACGGCTATGGACTGAGTTGCGCCTGATTGCACGGCGCGAAGCAGTCGCGGATTGCGGAAGGCGGCAATGTATCCCCGCTTCTGCAGTTCGAAGCGTACTTCGCTGACGCTGCCCGACGCATCCACTGCCAGCACGAGTTGCAGATCGACCGGAGTTTGTGCGGATGCCGACTGCGGCGCGATGAAAAAGGCCGTCAGCAGCACGACAATCGCCGTGACGCGCCGGAAGGCTGAACAAACGCGCGCGCTCGTCACAGGGGATCCGCAGACTGCATGAACAGAAACACTAAAGCGCAATTGCTCCGCATGGAAGCGGTTCCAGCCACCCTCCGTGTCATCCCGGGCAAGCGCGAGCCAAGGCGGGCATTGCAGCGCACCGCTTGCGATCTCGGGCGCGACCCGGGACCCAGAGTCTCATGCGGCAGCCAGAAGCCCATCACCAACACCAAACTCCTCGCGGTCCATCGGACCCGAGGCTTTGCGTCACGTCACTGCCCCCGCAGGGGCGGAACGGCGAGGGCCGTACCGTTATAATTTGGGGATGCGGCGCTCGCCGTCCCACGCACCACGACCGGACAGCCAGCCGCCAGTCCCCGGTCATCCACGCCCGGGGGAGAGCCGGCGTACGCT
>CADEFX010000135.1 GCA_902826715.1 uncultured Hyphomicrobiales bacterium
AACTTTGCTTTTGAGTGCCTGTTCCGGCCATCGCGTCGCTCCGTCGCCCCGTGTTCCGCATCGTTGCCATGCCAAGGCCGGGGACGCAACTCTTGGACAGGCCCTGCCGCGCGGGGGGAACCGGAACGACTTGGATGATCGAGGGTTTGGCCACGAGTCCAACGTGCAAGGAGACCCCAAACGATGCCCTCGAAGCTCTGGCTGCCGGTCTTGTCGGCGCTTGCTGTTACGGCGGGCGCCGGCCTCGCCTCCGCCCAGGTCGTCATCCAATCCGATGACAGCTACTATGATGATGACGATCGTCCGGCCGTCGTTTACCGCGACTATGGCGTCGATCGCGATCCGGACTATCGCGTCCGCACCTATGAGTACAATCTGCGTCCGTCGGGCCCCAACGGCTGCGGCACCTATCACTTCTGGAACGGCGAGCGCTGCGTGGACGCCCGTTACAAATAATGCGCGCGGCTACACGCCCCAATGCCTCCGCGCGAAGTCCGGATAGGTTTCGGCCACCTCCCGGGCGACTGTCGATCGCAGCAGGGCGAGACCTTCCGCATCGAGGCGCGGCGTTTGCGGCACCTCTGCGGAAGCGTCGTAGTCGAAGGCGGTCGCGGCCCGAACGGCTGCAGCCGTGACTCCAGGATGCACGCTTTGCAACGTGAACCGAGCGCGGTTGCGGTCGAACGAGAATACGCACAGGCTCGTCACCAGAGCATGCGGCCCGCCGGGGCGATAGACCTCCGGCGGGGAAGTTCCTGGCGCGCTGACGAAATCCACTTCCTCCACCAAGGTGCGCGGCGTGTGCTCCTCGCGAAACAGGATCACGCGCGGAACGACGAAGTAAAGATATGAAGAACCGAAGGAGCCCGGGAAACGCGCCTCCGCGCGCGGGTAGTCGCCGACATCGCCGACGCCGACGAGGTTGATGTTCGCGCCGCCGTCGATCTGCCCACCCGACAGGAAGAACGCGTCGATCCGGCCCTGGCCCGCGCAATCGAACAGCTCGCGCCCGCCATCCGTGAAGGGGTTGTTTTCACGGCTGCCCAGCACGGACACCCGCGTGCGGCCACCCGAGCGCGCGCGGGTCAGCAACGCCGCCGATCCGGGGATGGGAGAGGATGCGCCAACGGCGATGTGCGAGAGCCCCGCCAGCATCTCCGCAATCGCCCCGATCATGATTTCCGTCGTGGAGACGGCGGATGTTGCCGATGCGACCGTAGTCATGGTGAAAGATGCGCCTGAGTTCGCTGCTGCCCCTCACCCCGACCCTCTCCCCGCGCGCGGTGTGAGGGAGAAGTGTGTTACGCCGGCACCCTGTCGTGCACGACTTCAGCCGCCCACTGCGCGAAGCCGTCGGCGGTGCGGGCTGCCTTCACGTAGTCGGCCTGCGCCGTGCGGTCGGCCGGATAGGCGCCGGACAACTCGATCGGCCACGCGCCGTTTTTCGCTTCGGCGATGGCCGTAATGTAGAGGCCTGGGATCGTGCCTGCGGCGAGCACCGGATCTTCCAGGAAGTTGACGTCCTCGATCTGCTCGACGGTGACAAGCGCCTGCCGCGAGGCATGCGCCATCAGCATCAGCTCGCGTCGCACGCCGATCCAGACGTTGCCGTAGCGATCGGCCTTGAGCGCGTGGAACAGCGTCACGTCCGGCGTGATGGCGGGCAGGATCACGATCGGATCCCTACGGCCATCCTCGGCCAGCGGATTGTCGATCACCTTCCAGTCCGGCCGAACGCGCAGCAGATCGGAGCCGATGATCCCGCGCAGCGGCATGAACGGGATGCCCTTCTCGGCGGCCTGCAATCCGGCCTGGATGGCGGGGCAGGTCGCATCCCACATTTCGATCTCGCCGCTTTTCAGCGCGGCCGTGAATCGCGGCGCCAGGCCGTTCTCGCCCATCGTGACCGCGGCAGCCTCGACACGCGCGACCGAGCCCGCGCCGATCAGCATGTCCACCTGCATGCCGCCGGCCGGAACCGCAATGATATGCAGATCGCGCACGGGGCGCCGCATCAGCGCCCGAACCGCGGCCATGGCGCATCCGGAATAGTCGGGCGGCAGCGCGATGCGTGCGCCGTTCGGAATGCGCGACGCAAGCGTTTCGAGATCGAGAATTTCGGTCGTTTGAGCGGGCATCCGATGCTCCGTTCTCGTTAAGGATGGCTGGCGGCGATCATGCCACCAAAAGCGCGGCCGCGCGATCAAAAGCCACGGGCATAGGATCGAGCAGGAGGGCTGTCGCCTCCCGTTCCCAGGCGTCGTCGCGTGGGGCCAGGGGATCGGCCGCCTCGAGCCGATGTTCCACCACGAAGCGGCTGACGATGGCACGGCGGGCATCGACGCCGGGCCGGGTCGCCTCCCAGGCCAGCACCACGGCGCTTGCTACGTTGTAGAGGCCCGTCCCCGCCAGCCGCGCATGGGCTTCCTCGCCAGGGTTGCGGGCGACCGACCGCGCAAAGGCCATCGTGCGGCCGATCAATGCGGCAAGGCGCGCGCGATAGGCTTTCGGCAACGCATCAGCCTCGCCGAGCTTGCCGAGCAAAGTTGCCGCCAGCGCCTCGTCGGCGCCCTTCTTGCCCACGGCGCGCTGCACCACATCGAGCGCATTGATGTTGCTGGTGCCCTCCCACAGCACGCCGATATGGGCATCGCGGACCAGGCGCGCGTTGACCCATTCCTCGATGTAGCCGTTGCCGCCTCGCACCTCCATGGCGCCCGTGGCCACCGGAATATTGTCGCGGCAGGCGCGCAGCTTGAGCATCGGCGTCAGGATGCGCAGCAGCGCCCGCGCCTGGTTGTCGCCAGCGGTGTCCTTGTCCATCGTCTGGGCCGCCAGCATCGCCATGGAGAGCGCCTGCTCGGTCGGCACCAGGATCTTCATGAGCTGGCGCCGCATCAGCGGCCGCTCGATGACGGCCGCACCGAACGCATGACGCGACCGCGCCGCAGCCAGGGCCTCGTTGAGGCAGCGCCGCATCATGGCGGCCGCGCGCACGCCGTGCGACAGGCGGGACAGGTTGACCTGATCCATCATCTGCTTGAAGCCACGATCGACAGCGCCAACCAGGTAAGCCACGGCGCCGTCGAGCCGGATCTCCCCGCTCGCCATGGAACGTGTGCCGAGCTTGTCCTTCAGCCGGACGATCCGGTAACTGTTGCGCGTGCCATTCTCGAGAGTGCGCGGCAAGGCGAAAAGTGCGAGCCCCCGCGTTCCGCCCGGCGCGCCTTCCGGCCGCGCCAGCATCAGCGCCACCTCGGCGTCGGTGTGCGAGCAGAACCACTTCTCACCATAGAGACGCCAACGGCCGCCCTCCTGGCGCGCGATTGTCTCGATCGCGCCGACGTCCGAGCCGCCGGCTTTCTCCGTCATGAATTGCGTGCCCTTCCAAAGCGTCGAAAACTCGGCCGACAGCATGCGCGGCAGCAGATAGGACTTGAGTTCCTCTGTCGCATAGCGCCGGATGAGGAACGTCGAGGTGTCGCTGACGCTGATCGGGCACATGATCCCGAACTCGCCCTGCACAAACAGGTATTGAAATCCATACTTGGCAACCGCTGGCATCGGCGCGTCGAGGCCGAGCACGCCGCCGCGATGGCTCATGGCGTGGAACTGGAAGTCGCCGAACGCGATCTTCTCCATCTCGCGATAAGCCGGATGATAGCGAATGCTGTCCTCGTCGCGCCCGAAGCGGTCGCGTGGCTCCAGCACTGGCGGGTTCTGATCGGCAATGCGCGCCAGCTCATCGAGCCGGCCGCCAGCCAGAGCGCCGAGGCGAGCGAAATGCGGTTCGAGCTTGGTGCGGACATCCGGCGCGAGATAGAGCTGCACCAGATCGCGAAAGGCGCCGTCGATCTCGTAGAAATTGGCGCCCGCGCTTTCCTGAGCCAGCGGACTGGGCTCTTCCAGACCCTGCTGCAAGCTGGGAGTTTCGATGTTCATGGACCGATCCCTATCAGCGCACACATCCTTGGCGCTGATACTAACCGGTTCACGCAGCCCCGGCGAGACCGCGCCGGATGTGGAGCTGCCGGTCCTGTGAACCGGCAGCTCCGCCCCCGCTTGTCCGACGAATGGTCCTCTTGCGAGGCCCCCTACATGCCATCCGCCGGCCTTCTAGCTTCCAGTCCCTCTGCGGCTTGCGCCGCGTTGCCCGCTACCAGGGCCCGGAAGAATCCCTCAAGCTCTCCTGTCACCGCGCTTGGCCGCAACATACGAACGCGACGTTCGATGACAAGACGACGAATCTACGACACGGCCATTTTTCTCCGGTTGACGGCACTGTAATTTTCATTCCGCGATTTTTCCATTCCGATCATGGCGGAGGGAATCGATCCGACAACGCACCATCTTCGCTTTAAGCGCGCGACGACAACTCCGCGTTTTATCCGGACATTCTTGCATATCGGAACTTGCGCAGGGCATGCTCTGATAGCTGAATGTCGCAACAAGAACGATCGTCGGATGCGGCGTGGATTCATTGGTTGTAGACCGATAGAAAGACAACGTTGCCGGCATGCCACAGGAAAAATCGGACCTGTCTGTGGATGCGTGTGGACAACTCATAAAGGGCTTGCGTCAGGGCAGGATTTCTTCCTGCAGCAGGCGGCGAAGGCTTGCCGGCACGGAAACCGAAACGCGGCGTTCGATATCGATGAAGACATTGACAGCCTCGCCCGTGGCGAAACAGCGGTCGCCCAGGAACGCGCCATAGCCGCTCAGGATCGAGCGATTGCCGACGCGCAGAAAGCGCCCGCCAACCTCCACCGTGCCGGGATAGTGCAGCTCGCTTCGAAAATCGATGGCAACGCGCGCCAGCACGTAGTCGAGGCCCGGTTCGATGCCGGCCCGTGCCACCGCGCCGTCGATCAGCTCGCAGCGCGACGCCTCGAAGAAGGATGCGATCGATACATTGTTGATGTGACCGAGCTTGTCGGTATCGCAAAAACGGAGCGTGACCGGCGTGAAGAGCTTGAACGTCGATCTCTGCGTCAGGTCGAGACCCGGCTGGTCAGTCATCATGTCTCCCGCTTATCCTGGCTGTCAGGCAATCCGGGCTGCATCGTTGATGGCCCATCCCGATAAATCAATAGGACTGCACAGGAGGAAACGCCGCATGCCCGGGGCCGAGCCGCTGCAGGAATTGATCATCCTCGATGTCAGCCAGGGCATCGCCGGCCCATCGTGCGGCGGATACTTCGCTGAGCACGGCGCGCGCGTCCTCAAGATCGAGCCGCCCGAAGGCGATTGGATCCGCAAGCTAGGCACACCGATCGCCGGCATGTCCTCGCAGACCATTGCCTACAACCGCGGCAAGGAAAGCCTGGCACTCGATCTCAAGCGGCCGGAAGGCCGGGCGTGATGGATCGCCTGGGCTTGGGATTTGAAGCCGTGAAGACAGTCCGTCCTGACGTCGTCTATGTGTCGGTCTCGGGTTGGGGGCAGCAGGGCCCCAATCGCGAGTTGCCGATGGTCGATACGGTCGGGCAGGCGATGTCAGGCCTGATGAGTGTCATGCGCGGCCGGGATGGTTCGCCGGTGAAGATGAACGCCACGCTCGTCGACGGCATGACAGGGCTTTATGCGTTCCAGGCGGCGATCATGGCGCTGTGGGGGCGCAAGCCGGGCGCGGGCGCACGCCATATCGACATCAGCCTGCTGCAGTCCTCGGCGCATATGCAGGCCCCCAATATTCTCGAGTACGGGTACGCCGGACGACCGCCGGGCCTGTACAATCCGCCCGCCGGAAACTATTGCACCAGCGACGGGTGGGTGGCGATCACGCTCGTCAACGAGGCGCAGTTTGCGGGCATCTGCACGGCCATCGGCCGGCCCGAGCTGGCGCGCGATCCTCGCTTCGACAGCTTCCAGAGCCGCAAAGCCAATATCGCGGAGCTGACGCAGATCCTCGACGCGGCATTAGCCACGCGCAGCACGGCAGACTGGATGAAGCGTTTCGCCGAGGCCGGCGCGCTGGCAAGCCAGATCAATACCTATGGCGACTGGCTCGGCGATGCGCATATCAATGCTGTTGCCGCCGCGCCGCCCTATGCTCTCGATACCGGCGAAACGGTGCGGCTGCCGCATCTGCCCGGAGCGACGCCGTTCAACGCGCCCGTGCCCCGCATCGGCCAGCACACGCGGGACATTCTGGCGCTGGCGGGACTTGGCTCCGATGCCATCGACAAGCTCGTACGCGACGGCGTCGCGCTGGATGGACCTAGCAGGGGACCATCGCAATGACTGACAAGATCGATCCCGCGTCCCTCCGTTTTGGTCCGCAGCGCACCTTCGAGGACTTCGCAATCGGCGAAGCCTTCTACATCCCCTCGCGTACGGTGACAGAAGCCCACTTTCTCGCCTTCCAGGCGGCGTCGGGCGACAACCACCCCATCCACTACGATCGCGAGTTCTGCAAGCGGCATGGCCATCGGGATCTGTTGGCGCACGGTTATCAGGTGGCCATTCAAACGGCTGCAGGTGCCGGCATTTTCCCGTTCCTGGTCGAGGACAGCCTGATGGGCTTCATCGAGCAGTCGTCACGCTTTCTGAAGCCCGTCTATGCCGGCGACACGCTCTATCCAAGGCTCGTGGTGGCCGAGCTGAAGGCCCAGCGTACTACGGGCGTGCTGACGTTGAAGTCCACCGTGCACAATCAGGACGGCGAGCTGGTGCTGGAGGGATTGCAGCGATACCTGCTGCGAAAGAGGACCACAGCAGCTTAGCCATCAACCGCCCTGGCGAAGGCGCGCCAGCAGCTTCAGGCCGGCATAGCCGTCGGCGGGCTGCAGCCCGACTTTGTGCTGATATCCGCGGATTGCAAGCATGGTATCGCGCCCGACCCGGCCATCGGTGCCGCCGGTGTCGAAACCCTGCGTTGTCAGGCGGCGCTGGATTTCCTGAATTTCCGCTACCGTCGGAATGCGCTCCCCGCCGGGAAACGGCTGGAGAAAAGGGCCGTCGCCGCGGATACGATCGCCCAGGTGAACGATGGCGAGCGCATACGTATTGGCCGGGTTGTAGGATTTAACAGCGTCGAAGTTGCGAGTGATCAGCAATACCGGACCCCCGGGCATCGGCTGCCACAAGCGAGCCTGTATTTGCGACGGCGGGAGGGGTCGCCCATCGGCGTGCGCTATGCCCAAAGCACCCCAGCCAGCGACCGTGCGCGAGCCACCCGTTTTTGCGGTGAGCCCCGCCGGCAGCCTTACCTCGCAACCCCAGATCTCGCCGCGGCGATACTGCCCACGCCGCTGAAGATAGCGCGCCGTGCCAGCGAGCGCATCGTCAGGAGGACCGAATGGAGAGATGCGTCCATCGCCATTGAAATCCACCCCCGTGTTCAGCCAGACCTCGGGCATCCACTGCGTGTGGCCCATGGCACCGGCCCACGATCCGATCATACCGGCGGGTGCCGCCCAGCCGCGCTCGACAATGGTAAGCGCATTGAGGAGCTCCTGTTCCCAATAGGACCGGCGCCGCGGCTCGCCCCACGCCAACGCCGCCAGCGCAGGGAGGACAGGGCGCATGTGCTTTGGATTTTCGACGACATCGCCGAACGCCGACTCCATGCCCCAAAGCCCAAGCATGACGTAGCGGTCGACTCCGTATTCGCGCTCGACACGCTCGAGGAGCTTCGCATGCTCGCGGGCGCGCACCTTGCCCGTCGCGATGCGCCAGTCGGAAACGCGGCGGTTGAGATATTGCCAGACAACCTCCTTGAACTCAGGTTGGGCGCGATCCAAGGCGTACACGGAGGTATCGGGAACGATGGCGCTCATCACGCGGGAATAGGTGGCCGCCGATATGCCGCGCGCGATGGCGCGGGCACGGAAGCTGTCGACCCATTGTGCAAAGGTCAGGCGCGAGGACTGGGCTGAAGCCCCGCCGGGAAAAGGCAACGCACACAGGCCGCCAAGACCCGCGATGGTGAGAAGAGTCCGGCGAGAGATAGAATGATGCATGAGTGTCTATATACACGCGATGGATGGCAGATCGAGGATCTCAAGTCTCGCCACGAGGGGAAGTGATCGGCCGACGCAATGCTGAGCCCCGCCAGGCGCATTTCCAGGCCTTGAATCCGCGTACTGTTGCGCGTAGAAGGCACGTTCCTGGAGTGCAATCGTTTCGTATGGAGGAAATTCAGCTTTCATACAAAGCGAATTAATCCGAAGCGATCCTGTCTAGTTGGGGCGTAGCCAAGTGGTAAGGCAGCGGACTTTGATTCCGCCATGCGGAGGTTCGAACCCTCCCGCCCCAGCCAAATCTAGCCCTTGGGCACTCTCGCGCGTCGGGGCAGCAGAGGTTTCAGCGCTTCCACTGCGACGCGGCGTCCAGCGCCCCGAGTGTTGATGCCGCGAAGCATTCCACCGCCGCGCGTGGGTGAAGCTATCCGCGGCCTACTTCGGGGCGGATTTCAGAAGCAGATTTCGGCGGGCTTGCTCATAATCTTCGTCGATCGCATCGGCACCGGCCGCATAGGACTTTTCGCTGGTTCCGTTGGCGTGGATCATCGCAGTATCAAGCATAGCGTGATCGGTCCCGCCACCCAGCACTTTCGCAAGAGTGCGATTGACCTTGGCAGTGTCCAGCGTCGGGTCAATCTCGATAGCGCGATCAAAATCTGCAATCGCGGCTGCTGGCTCACCCGTGTTCATGCGCGTCAGCCCTCGGTTGAGGTGCGTCCGGGCGAGTTCGGGATGGACAGCAATCGACGCGGCGTAGTCGGCCAGCGCCTTGTCGACCTGTGACAAGGCTGCAAATGCATTGGCCCGGTTATTGAGTGTCATGGCCCTCAGTCGATCGCTCAGAATGTCACTGTCCAGCACGAGGGTGCAGCCACTGATGGTCCGTTGCGGATCGGTGCGTTGCGAGCAGTCTGCCAGGCCATCTGCATGCGCGCTGGCCGTGAAGACCAGAACCGCCAGGGTGGCAGCAAAAGGCGCATTCATGTCTGTCTTCTCCAGCTTGACTTGAACGAGGGCGTCCGGATTTGCTGGCGACATCGTCAACGAGCGGCGTCAAGCCATCGTCAGCGAAGCATAAAATTGGTGCCTTGAGCCTAACCCGCGCGCTTCAAAGGCTGCTGTTACTTCAGGAACAGTTTCGCCACGCGGCCAGATCTATTCCAGCATTTACCGCGACCGGCCGTGCGCAAGCGCCGGACTGAGACCCGCAGATCGGCATCGTCATCGGGTTGGGCCGCGAGGTCGGTGTGGCGACCCGGCGCTCGCCGGACTGGTTGCATTGATCCGACGAGATCACGTGGGTTCAAAGCGAGAGCGCCACAGGGCTCGCGTGCCGCCTCATCAAAATCTGCTCCGCGCAGCAAGCTTGGAAATGCCCGGCTTTCTTGCTGCCACAGGATCCGACCTTTGCAGGACCACCGGCGCCAAGTCGATCAAGGACAGGTCCACGAGTGTGCGGTTAAAGCGCCGCATTCGGACGCTGTTCGATGCAGAATGGCTTTCACCGCAGTCATCGATCAGGCTGGCACGGGTTGCCGATATTTCATCGAGCGGCAGGCCGGCGGCCTGCAAGGCAACGGTCCCGAGAAACGCGATATCCAGAACGGAGCCGCTTCGAGAGACGGACTGATCAATCGCGAAATTCACACCCTCGATGGCATAGAATGTTTGGAAGCAGCGCCGCCCATCCTCCGGAAGCCCGAGGAGCCGCTCGATGCGCCTCGTCATGACGGGCTGGTGATCGCCGTAATGCACGATCAGCATTGACCGCTTCGGGAACCGACTGGCGAGCTTGGTTTTCACGAGCCGCCAGGTCGCTGCAGTCTCCGCCAGCCTTGCGTAATACTCGCCATACTGCGGATCGGGTAGGTTGGCGGCGGCAAATGCTCGCTCCCGCTCGAACCTGCCGGGCGGCACCAACCGCCGATGGTGCGGGCCATGATTGAAATTGGTCAGCGCATAGACAAATCGCGGCGCTGGATCGCCGGCAGCGCGCTCGGCGAACGCACCGAGAGCCGCCTCCAGAAACACCGCATCGGAGTTCGTTTTCTCGAAGCGGTCGACATCGAAAGGTGCCGGGAAATCATCTGAGAAAATACGCTCCTCAAAGCCAATCGACCTGTAGAAGGCATCGTAATTGAGAAAACTGCGACGACAGCTGGACGTCAGCATCGTCTTGTACCCGAGGGCCGCGAGGGCTCGAGGAAGCGTGTGATGGAAGCGATCGACCCCCTTCTGAAAAACAAAATAGGCATCGGACCCGAAGGCTGAACTGGAAAGCCCAGTAACCACGCTGAACTCGGATTGCCAGGAGCCGCCGCCGTAGATCTCCACGTTCAACTTGCCGCTTCGGCCATCCGCTGGTGACAGGAATGCCTCGATGTTCGGCTCCACAGCGAGGCCAAACAGACGCGGGTCGAAGATCGATTCATGTTGGATAAGAATGATGTCAGGCGTGCCGGTGCGACGCGCAGGTATGGCCGTCATGAGCGGCAGGGGATCGTTCGTCATACCCCTGAGGCCCAGTCCGCGGGATGGCCACCATGAACGTACGTCGATGACGGAGGCCATGAACGTGGAGAAAAAATAACCGCCTTGTGTCAGCGTCAGTTGAAGCGGTCGAGAACCTCCACTGACTTTAAAGGACAAAGCGCAGACCCCTGCAGCTGCGGCGAGAAACAACACCCTGAAGTCGAGCGACAGCGGCGGACCGCCCGCCTGGAGGAGCGTGCCGACCACAGCGGACATGAATGCCATGCTGCCTGCTAGGACAGCCACCGCGGTGCGCCGATATTGCACCACGAGAAATGGAATTGTGCCGGCGAACGTCAGCGCGAAGTCGGCTGCCGTCAACTTGATGCCGCTGTGATGGAGCTTCACTTTCGAGGCCGCAACGATGGCTGTGGCCAGAATTGCGGCCAGCAGTATCGCTCGCTCGAAATCGGCGACGATCAACAGCAGCGTACCGATGAGACTGCAAAGAGCGGCGACCGCGAAGCTTAGATGATCGACGCCGCGCTCCGAAACAGCAAGTGCAGCGAACACCACCAAACAAAGCGCAGCGATCGTCATTTGCGGGACGCTTCAACAAACTGATGTGGAAATCGGCTGCCCGCTCGCCGCCAGGCGGCGCCGTCTTCCGGTCCCATGACCCCCGTCCCGAATGTAGCGACTAAGATGGCCATAGGCTCTCCCCACCGCTCATGGCAATGGCAAACAGCGTAGCCGCGCGCGGTCCCACGCTCAAGCTCCTGCACCCGAGTGTCGCGGCTGTGCATGTTGCTTCATGACGATCGCAGCGACGTTTGCTCGATTTCGCCGCCGAGTTCATAATGCGCCATGCGTTCGCGTGCAACGGACTGAACGGCGGCGCCGATGTCGGGCAGGCGGTCGAGGAGGCGGCGGAAGTCCTCGGCGTCGAGGATGAGAAGATCGGTGGAGCGCGCGGCCGTCACCGTGGCCGAGCGGGGGCCTTGAAACAGCAGTGCCATTTCGCCGAAGAAGGCGCCCTCCTCAAGGCGCACCGCCTTGCCGCCGGCCAAGTCCACGTCGACCGCGCCACTGGCGATGAGGTACATCGCATCGGCGCGATCACCCTTGCGGACGATGGTCGTGCCGGCAGGAACCGTGCGCGCGCTGAGAATGCTCACAAGGTCGGCAATAGCGGCAGCCTCAAGGCGCGCAAACAGCGGCACGCGCGCGACCATAGCGAACGTGACGACAAAATCATGGCGGCGGATCTCCTCGTAGAACCCGCGACCGATGATGGCGACAGGGAGGGCGAAACAGCCTATGCCGAGCATGACCGTCAACGCCGAAATCAGGCTGCCAAGCGTGGTCAGAGGCACGATCTCGCCGCCGCCGATCTTGGCCAGCATGGTCGCCGCCCACCACATGGCCTTGGGCATGTCGCCCAGGCGGTCGGGCTGTACGGTGCCCTCGACTGCATGCATGGCCGCGGCGGCCATCAACAGTACGCCACCGGAAATGACGATGCAGGCCAGCAGCGCGCGGCGCTCGTTACCGATGACGCGGCCGATGGTGGCGAGCGCCGGCGAGTAGCGCGTCAGCTTCAGGAAGCGCACCAGGCGTATGAGCGGCATGAGCGCGCTGGCGGGAAACAGGATCTCCAGGAGAAACGGCACGAGCGCCAACGCATCGATGATCATCAGCGGCGTAAGCGCGAAGCGCCAGCGCGCCGTCAGCCCGCCATACCGCTGCAGGAGCGGATGCTCGGCGGCAGCCCACAGGCGGATCAAATACTCAATGGCAAACACCAGCACGCAGAAGCGGTCGAAAGCATGCAGGGCGGCCCCGTGCTGGGCGGCGATGTGAGGGACGGTCTGAGCGACGGTCACCGCGACGTC
>CADEFX010000136.1 GCA_902826715.1 uncultured Hyphomicrobiales bacterium
ATCGTCGTCGAACGCTTCCACGCGCCGTGATTGGTCGGGAAATTGGCTCAGGCTGAAGACGCCCCACTTCGTTTTGCTCATCGTCGTCCTCCGCGTCTTGCTTGCTGTCCGCGTCGGCCCAAGGCACACGCCTTAGCTCAGCCGAGCGCGCGTTTCAGGACCGCGCTCATTTCCATCATGGCCTTCGCCGCGTCAGGGATGAACTTGCCCATCGTCAGGAAGCCATGGATCTGGCCGTCGAAACGCTTGGCCTGCACGGGCACGCCTGCGGCTTTCAGCGCGGCCGCATATGCTTCGCCCTCGTCGCGCAGCGGATCGCAGCCGGCCGTCAGCACATAGGCTGGCGGAAGATTGACGAGGCTCTTGGCCTTGAGCGGCGAGGCGCGCCAGTCAGCCACGTCCGCGCCATCGCGCAGATACAAGTCGACGAACCATTTCATCGTCGAGCGTGTGAGCGGGAGCTGTTCGGCCAGCTCCGAGATCGACGGCGACGTCATCGACATGTCGCACGCCGGATAGATCAGGAGCTGGAAGTTGAGCTTCGGCGTGCTGCGATCGCGCGCGTTGAGCGCCACCACCGCCGCAAGGTTGCCGCCCGCACTATCGCCGCCGACGGCGAGGCGATTGGCATCGATGCCAAGGGACCTGGCATTGCCGGCGATCCATTCGGTTGCCGCGATGGCGTCGTCAATGGCGGCCGGAAACTTGTGCTCCGGCGCGAGGCGATAATCGACCGACAGTACGGTGCAATCCGCGCCGTTGGCGAGGCCCCGGCACACGCCGTCATGGCTGTCGAGATTGCCGATCACCCAGCCGCCGCCATGGAAGTATATGAGTGCCGGCTGCGCTTCACCCTCTTTCGGCGCGCGGGCGCGATAGAGGCGGATGGTGATAGGGCCAGCCGGTCCGGGAGCATCCAGGTCGCGCATTTCCGCAATCGGCATCGGCTCCGGCTGCAGTACGCGCCGCGCCTCGAGATACAGGCGCCGCGCCTCCATATGTCCGATGGTCTCATACGGCTGCCGCCCCGCGGCCTTGATGAGATCGATGACCTGCTGCGCACCGGGATCTATTTTCATGGATGTCACATTCGTTTTGAGGACCGCTACGCCATCCATTCAAGGATCGCTTTGGCCACGGCATCGGGCTGATCCAGTTCGGCGAGATGGCCGGCATCCTTTACGACGCGAATTTCCGATTTGCCTTGGACGCTGCGCTTGATCCAATCGGCGTAGCTGCGGGGCATAAGGCGATCCTGCTCGCCCCACAGAATCAGTGTCGGCGCCTCGATCATCGGCAAACGCTTGTGCAGCCGCGTATTGCCGAGCGGCCAGAACACACGGGCCGCCGCCTCCGACGCGCGCACCTGCTCGATCGGCCATTCCACCGAATTGGCGCCGGACGGCACCGCCTTCATGTCCTTGTAGGTCGCTTCGTTGAGGCACAGCAGGCCCGCCACCGCATCGGCCTTCTGTGCCCACACGTCTGCCGGTGGCTCTTTCGGGTCGTAGAGTCCGAACGGTGCCGTGATGGCGATCCGTCTCACAGACTGGGGCCATAGCGCTGCCATTTCGGCCACGAATGATGCGCCTACCGAACTGCCGGCGAGGTCCGCACCGTCGAGCCCTGACTTCGACAGGAGCTGGCGCACAGCAATCAACCAATCGAGATGAGTGTCGAGCAGCGTATGCCCCGTTGCGCCAGGAAAGCCCGGCAGCGATGGCACGATCACCTCGCGCTTCTCCGCAAGGCGATCGAGAAACGGCACCCATCGCGGCAGGCCGCCGAACCCCGCCAGAAAGCCGATCTTCGGGCCGTTGCCCTTCCTCCACACGCGACAGGGATGGCCGTTGACGTCGACCGTCTCGGTCTTGGGCTCACTCAAGAGTTCACTCCCTGGGACTTTCTTGACGTGTTAGGCAGTAGCTATTCCGCCGCGGCAATGGCGCCGGGCTGGAACGCCGGCAAAGCCGCCCGTGTGGATTGTGCCATAGGCTTCGGCCACCACTTGTCCTCCCACTCCGGGAACAGCTTGGACAGCGCCGGCTTCACCTTCTCGGCAAAGAGCTTCGTATTGTACTTTGTCAGCTCCTTCGACATGTTGCCGTACTGCAGGAGCAACATGAAATGGCCGACGTTGAGGGTCTTGGCCACATGCTCGAGCTGCTCGATCACGTCCTTTGGCGATCCGACGACCACGTAACCGCGCTCGACGATATCCGCCATTTCGCGCGCCACCATGTTGAAGCGCGAGCCCGCTGTCGTCCCCGTCGTCCCGCCTGAGAGCTTATCCTTGCCGTTTTCCTCGGCGGCCGCTTTCGACGCCTGGGCGATCTGGCTCTCCAGACCCGCGCGCTGCGTCGCCTCGGTGTTGTAGCCTGGCGGCGAGGCAAACCTTGAATCGACGTGCAGGCATCGGCCGTAGAAATACTCCGCCGCTTCCGCGTAACGCTCCATCGCCTCCGAGCGGCTCTCCGCCACGCCGACGAACTGCAGGAAGCCTGCGCGATACG
The DNA here is from genome assembly GCA_902826715.1 of uncultured Hyphomicrobiales bacterium. Classification (GTDB taxonomy): domain Bacteria; phylum Pseudomonadota; class Alphaproteobacteria; order Rhizobiales; family Hyphomicrobiaceae; genus CADEFX01. Next base: position 2,514 of record CADEFX010000136.1, read on the forward strand.
GATTGCGGTCCTTGCCGAGACGATCCATCTCGTCCCAGAAGCCTTTCATAGTCGCAGCCCCGGCCTTGTAGCCGTAGTAGGAGAGGTAGCAGTAGACGTAGTCCATCTCCGCGCACCAGCGCCACGTCTCGACCGATCCACCGCCTGGAATCCAGACCGGTGGATGCGGTTGCTGCACCGGGCGCGGCCAGATGTTGACGTAGCGCTGCTGGTTGAAGCGGCCGTCGAAAGAAAATGTCTCCTTCTCCGTCCATGCTTTCATCACCAGGTCATGCGCTTCGAGATACCGCTCGCGCAGCATGCTCGGGTTCTGACCATAGGCATAGCAGGTGTCCATCGGCGTGCCGACCGGGAAGCCGGCGATCAGCCGTCCACCCGAGATGCAGTCGATCATGGCGAACTCTTCGGCGACGCGCGTGGGCGGATTGTAGAGCGCCAGCGAATTGCCCATGACGCAGATCATGGCGTTGTTCGTGCGCCGCGACAGCGCCGTGGCGATCAAGTTCGGCGATGGCATCAGGCCGTAGCCATTGGAATGATGCTCGTTCACGCAGATGGCGTCGAAGCCGCACTCGGCGGCGTACTCCAGCTCATCCATGAAGTCGTTGTACATCAGGTGCGCGCGCTTGGGATCGAACAGCGAGGAATGAATGTCGACCCACACCGAGGGATGCTTGTGCCGGAAATCGTCCGGCAGCTCGGTGTAGGGCATCAGGTGGAACCACATGAGTTTCATGAGGCATTCCTCCGCAATTGTTATCTATCCCGACACGCCTGCCCATCTTGTCCGGACATTGTGTGCCGCGAAGTATCGAGCGTCAATGCGGCGCGTGTCGATAAGACTGCTTCATCCAGGCACGGCTCTGTCGCGCTGCGCGTACCCTGGGTCACATCCCCGAATAATTCGGCCCGCCGCCGCCTTCAGGCACGGTCCACGTGATGTTCTGGTTGGGGTCCTTCACGTCGCAAGTTTTGCAGTGAACGCAGTTCTGCGCGTTGATGACGAAGCGCGGCTCGGCACCGTCCTCCACCCATTCATAGACATTGGCCGGGCAATAGCGATTCGACGGTCCTGCATACACATCGTGCTCGGAGCGCTTCTGCAACTCCATGTCCCGCACTTTCAAATGCGCCGGCTGGTCTTCCTCGTGGTTGGTGGCGGAGAAGGACAAGTCCGTGAGCTTGTCGAACGTCAAGGCGCCGTCGGGGCGCGCATATTCGATGCGTTTGCACTGGCTCGCGGGCTTGAGTGTCGCGTGATCCGCCTTGCTGTGACCGAGCGTGTAGCCGAGCCCAACTCCCGGGATGACTGTGTTGAGCCACATCTCCGCACCAGACAGCGCCGTGCCCAAGCGCGTTCCGAAACGCGATAGGATCGGCTTCACATTGCGCACGCGCTTGAGGTCGGCCGCGATCGGCCCGGTCATGACGGCCTCCGCATAGTCATCCAGCCTGTCGTGCGCACGCTCGGCCTTCAAGGCCTCGAACGCCGCCTCTGCGGCGTCAATGCCGGACAGAATGGCGTTGTGCGAGCCTTTGATGCGCGGCACGTTGACGAAGCCCGCCGAGCATCCGACGAGCACGCCGCCCGGGAACACAAGTTCCGGGATCGACTGCCACCCGCCTTCGCTGATGGCGCGCGCGCCGTAACCGATGCGCTTCCCGCCCTCGAAGAGATCGCGAACGGTCGGATGCGTCTTGAAGCGCTGGAACTCCTCGAACGGGCTGAGATAGGGGTTCGTGTAGTTGAGGTGCACCACGAAGCCCACCGACACGAGATTCTGCCCGTAGTGGTACAGGAATGATCCGCCGCCGGTCCTGTCGTCGAGCGGCCAGCCTTGCGTGTGCTGCACGAGACCCGGCTTGTGCTTTGCGGGTTGGACCTCCCAAAGCTCTTTCAGGCCGATGCCGAATTTCTGCGGCTGCTTGCCCTTGGCCAGGTCGAACTTGGCGATGAGCTGCTTGGCGAGCGAGCCGCGTGCGCCTTCGGCAATGATCGTGTACTTGCCGCGCAGCTCCATGCCGCGCGTGAAACGGTCTGTCGGCTCGCCGTCCTTGCCTAGCCCCATGTCGCCGGTGGCGACGCCGGCCACGGCGCCACTCTCGTCGTAAAGAACCTCCGCGGCGGCGAAGCCCGGATAGACCTCGACGCCGAGCTCGGCGGCCTGCTCGCCGAGCCAGCGGCACACGTTACCGAGGCTGGCGATATAGTTGCCGTGATTGCTCATCATCGGCGGCATGGCGATGTTGGGCAGCCGCACCTCTCCAGCAGGGCCGAGATAGTAGAACCGGTCGTCCGTGACCTGGGTCTCGAGCGGCGCGCCCTTTTCCTTCCAGTCGGGAATAAGCTTGTTGATGCCGATCGGGTCGATCACGGCGCCCGACAGGATATGCGCGCCGACCTCGGACCCCTTTTCCAGCACCACGACCGACACGTCCCGCTCATGCTCCGCGGCAAGCTGCCGGAGGCGGATCGCCGTTGCCAAGCCCGCAGGGCCCGCGCCGACGACGACCACGTCGAAGTCCATGCCTTCGCGTGGCGGCAACGCGTCCGTGTCGCTGGCCATTTCTGACTTCCTTCCCTGCCTCGCTCCGCTGTGCCTCGTTCGATAGGTCGAGCATGGCGCAAGCGTCAAGCCGCGCGTTCCGTTCCCCGTGCATTCCGTGGTGGCATTCGTCGGGCGCAACGCTATCTTCGGGCCATGCCGGATAGCAGCCAACGTGCCGATCTTGCTGCGATGCTCGCGTGGTATCGCGACATGGGCATCGATGCGGCACTCGCCGACGAGCCCGCGAACTGGCTGGAGGGGGGCGGCGCAACGCCGGGCGGCAACTTCCGGTTGGGCGGAATGAAACCCACCATCGGAATGGAACAAGCCCCGGCGCGCGCCGACCCACAGTCGCGGCGTGATGCGCCGATGCCCACAACGCGCCCGGCCACCCGTTCCCCGATATCGCCTGCGGCTCCGGCAGCCCGGCAGTTCCCGACCGCGGCGCCCGACGCCGCGACGATGGCCGCACGCGAGATCGCGCGCTCCGCCGCAACCATCGACGCGCTGTACCACGCTCTAGCGGGCTTCCAGGGCTGCGGCCTCAGGGCAACGGCCAAGAACCTGTGCTTCTATCGCGGCAACCCACACGCGCCGCTGATGATCGTCGGCGAGGCACCGGGCCGCGAGGAAGATCTCGAGGGCAAGCCGTTCGTCGGCCGCGCCGGGCAGCTTCTCGACAAGATGCTGGCAGCCATCAATCTCGGCGAAGCCGACGTGCACATTACAAACATCGTGTACTGGCGCCCGCCCGGCAACCGCACGCCGACGCCGCAGGAGGCGCAGATCTGCCGCCCCTTCCTCGACCGCCAGATGGAGCTCGTGGCGCCGAAGGTTGTGCTGACGCTTGGCGGCCCTGCCACAGGTGCCGTATTGGGAGTGGAAGGTGGGATCATGAAGTCGCGCGGCCGGTGGCGTGAGATCGAGATCGCGGGACGCGCCGTTCGGGCCATGCCGACGCTTCATCCCGCCTATCTGCTGCGCACGCCGGCCGCCAAGCGGCTCACGTGGCGCGATCTCCTGGCCGTCCGCGCGGCGCTGGCTGAATAGGGAAAGTCTCATGAGCACGGTACGTCGCGACCTTCTGCATCGCTATGGCGAGGCGCCTGAAGGCGAGACCCCTGACGTTGCCCTGTTCGCCCAGCTTGCGGCGCGGGGCTCCTGCCGCCGCTTCAAGCCCGAGCCGGTGTTGCCTGCCCTGATCGATACGCTGTGCGCACTGGCGCTTGCGTCGCCGAGCAAGAGTGACCTACAGCAGCGCGACATCGTCATCATAGCGGATGCCGCGATCCGCGGGAGCATCAATACGCTTCTCGCGGACCAGGAGTGGATCAAGGCCGCGCCGCATTTCATCGTCTTTCTCGGCAACAACCGGCGCCAGCGCCAGATCCACGAGTGGCGCGGCATTCCATTTGCCAACGATCATCTGGATGCGTTCTTCAACGCTTCGGTGGATGCGGGCATCGCGCTGTCGGCCTTCGTCATCGCCGCTGAGGCTGCCGGGCTCGGCTGCTGCCCGGTCAGCGTCATCCGCAATCACAGCGCAGAGATCAGCACGCTGCTTGGATTGCCCGATCACGTTTTCGCCGTTGCCGGCCTTGGCTTTGGCTGGCCCTCGCAGCGTCCGCACATGAGCCTCCGATTGCCGCTCTCGGCCACCGTGCATCGCAATCGCTATACGGAGTGCGCCAAAGCTGTCGTCGATGGCTACGACGCCCGGCGCAACGGTGTCTTCCCCTATCGCTCGCAGCGCGGTGTGGCCCGTTTCGGAACGAGCCCCACGTACGGCTGGAGCGAGGATAAGGCCCGCCAATATGCGGACCCCGAGCGCGCCGATTTCGGAGCCTTCGTCCGCCGGATAGGTTTCAATTTGCGCTAATTTTCAGCCGTTGGATTAAGTGAATGGAGGAAGGCGTATTCTAATCTTTATGAAAGCAACGTCGGTCGCGGGACGGGCGGGAACCCTCGCGGACACAGTGACAAGAGGCCAGACGTGCAGATCGGCTACCTTTACATCAGGCCGGTGGAGGCGCTTTGCATCCGCTCGGTCGGCCCCTACAAGATTTCCGCCGCTCAGGCCTGGGGTAGGATGCTAGCGTGGCTCGACGACAGGGGGCTGCGTGCCAACCTGACGCGCGGCTATGGCGTCATCCACGACAATCCCGCCGCCAACGAGGCGCACTTGAGGCGCTACGACGCCTGCATCGAAATTCCCGCTGATCTGCCGGCGGATCCAGTCTGCGACCTGGCACGCTGCACCGTGCCCGGGGGGGCCTATGTCGTGCACCGGCATGTCGGTCGTCATCGTACCATTGGCGCGGGCTTCTCGTATGTACAGCGCAAGTGGGTTCCAGGCCATGGCCTCAGGGTCGATCCGCGCCGGCCCTATCTCGAGATCTACCTCAACGATCCTGCTATCACGCCGGCCACAGAACTCCTGACGGACGTGTGTGTGCCGGTGGTACCCATCGCGGACGACGCCGTGCACTAACCGCACGTGGTGACGCGGGACAGCGAACCTGAGACAATGGCACTACACTCATGAGGCCGGCCGTCGGCGGCCGGGCGAGGTCCAGAGCCATGTCCAAGATCGACGAAAGTCTCCCGTTCATTGCTGTCCGCATCGCTGTCCTTACGGTGTCTGACACCCGCACGGAGAAGGACGACAAGTCCGGCGACCTGCTGGCGCGCATGATCACGGAGTCGGGCCATCTGGTGGCGGCGCGCGGTATCGTCCGGGATGACACGGCCCACATCCGTTCCAGGGTGCAGGGTTGGATCGCCGATCCTGGAATCGATGTGGTTGTCACCACCGGCGGTACCGGGTTCACGGGCCGAGATGTCACACCCGAGGCCGTCAGGCCGTTGTTCGAGAAGGAAATCGACGGCTTCTCGACCGTCTTCCACATTATCTCGTTCCAGAAGATCGCGACGTCCACCATTCAGTCGCGAGCCTGCGCCGGGCTTGCGGGCGGGACGTATATCTTCTGCCTGCCGGGCTCTCCGGGGGCCTGCCGCGACGCGTGGGAGGGCATCCTCAAGTGGCAGTTCGACAACCGCCACAAGCCCTGCAACTTCGTTGAAATCATGCCGCGGCTGGAAGAGCACCGCAAAGGCTCAGACGGTTGACGGCAGTCATTGTGACCGTGGGTGACGTCGACCCGGGCCGGTTGTATGACTGCGTCTGAAACGTCGCCAACCCGTCCATTTGCACAGACCATGCAGCCTCCCTTCAGTCGCACTGTCTATGAACTGCTGATCGAGCAGGCCGGACGCGCGCCGGAGACGCTCGCCGCCGTCACAGTGTCCGAACGCATGACCTACGCCGGCCTGGCGCGCCGGGCCGGGCAGGTGGCGGCCGCATTGCGCGCCCGTGGCATCCGGCGCGGGGATGGCGTTGGTCTGCTCGTCAACAACCGCATCGAATGGCTCGAGATATTCTTTGGCGCAGCAGCGCTGGGTGCCATCGTGGTGCCCTTCAGCACCTGGTCGAAACGGGCAGAGCTCGACTTCGTGCTCGAAGATTCGCGCGTGCGCGCCCTGTTCACGATCGGCGGTTTCGGGGAGCAGGATTTTGCGGCTGATGTTGCCGCCTTGCGTGCCGATGCCCAACATCGACCGCTGGAACTCGTGGTGCGCGTGGGCGGCGCGCCTTCGGCAGGTGAACTGGCCTACGCCGACTTCGTCACCGGCGAGCCGTTGCCGCCGCTGGCGCCAGGCGAAGGTGCGAGCGCCACCGATCCGGTGCTGGTTCTCTACACCTCCGGCTCCAGCAGCCGGCCCAAGGCCGTGCCGCTCGACCACTTTGGCGTTATCGAGAACGGCTTCAATATCGGCGAGCGCCAGGGCTTGACGTCCGCCGACCGCGTGCTCGTTGCGCCGCCGCTGTTCTGGGCCTACGGCGGCATCAACGCGCTGCCCGCCACCATCACGCATGGCGCGACGCTGGTGCTGCAGAGCCGCTTCGAGCCGGGAGAAGCCCTCGATCTCATCGAGCGGCATCGCTGTACGGTGATCTACACGCTGCCGGCCATGACCAACGCGCTTCTGGCGCATCCTGCCTTTTCGCGCGCGCGCACAGGCTCGCTGCGAACGGGGCTGACAATCGGCAGCCCGCAGGATGTGATCAACGCCGCCGAGGGGCTTGGGGCCTCGCAGTTGTGCAATATCTACGGTCAGACCGAGACCTACGGAAACTGCTGCGTGACTTGGCACCACTGGCCGCTGGCGCGCCGCGCCAGTTGCCAGGGCGAACCGCTACCTGGCGTGCGCGTGCGCATCGTGGATGACGCTGGGGGAGCTGTCACGGCGGGTGTCGTCGGACATGTCGAGGTGCGCGGCTACCAAACACGCGGCTACGGTGGCGCCAGTGCAACGCAAAATGCCGAGGCCTTCACTACGGATGGTTATTTTCGCACGGGCGACCTAGGCAGCCTTGCGCCCGATGGCACTTTCCAGTTTGCGGGCCGCAGCAGCGAGATGATCAAGCGCATGGGGATCAACGTCTCGCCCGCCGAGATCGAGGATATCCTGCAGCAGCATCCCGAGGTCGGCATCGCCGGCGTGGTCGGGCTTCCGGATCGGGAGAAGGGTGAGATCGTCGTCGCGTTCGTCGTACCCAAGCCCGGGACCAAACCGACGTCGGATGCGCTCATCGCTCACTGCCGCGCGGTTGCCTCCCGCTACAAGGTGCCGGATCGCATCGACTTGAGCGACAGCCTGCCCCTGACCGTGACCGGCAAGGTCATGCGCCGCGAACTCAAAGCCATTGCCGAGCAGTTGTATCCCGCCCTGCCGAGCGGCGGGCGCTGAGACCCGCATGCATCGTAGCGGGCGCTCGGTCCTCCGGCCGAACATCGATCGCGTGCAACGGTTTTAGCGCCGGCGCGTTCCTTTGCACGTCGCCACCGGCTTGATGAAGGAGAGGTCATGGCCCCACGCCGTGCCTACTGGAAGGGTTTTCTCAAGCTGTCGCTTGTGACCTGTCCCGTCGGGCTCTACCCGGCTTCCACTCAAGCCGAGAAGACCCATTTTCACCAGATCAACCGCAAGACCGGAAATCGCTTGCGCCAGCAAATGATCGACGAGGGGACCGGCAAGCCCGTCGACACGCAGGACAAGGGACGCGGTTACGAACTCTCCAAGGGGCGCTATGTCGAGATCGAGCCGGAGGAGCTCGAGGCGGTCGAGATCGAAAGCACGCACACCATCGACATCGACAAATTCGTTCCCGAGGCGGAGATCGACAAGCGCTATTACGAGCGGCCCTACTATATCGTGCCCGACGCGGAGAGCGGCGAGGAGGCCTTCGCCGTCATCCGCGATGCGATGAGGGACAAAGGCCGCGTTGCGCTGGCGCGCATCGTCTTCGCCAGCCGCGAACACATCATGGCTATCGAGGCCTGGGACAAGGGCATGCTCGGTACCACTTTGCGCTTCGACTACGAGGTGCGGGACGAACGCGCGTTTTTCAAAGGCCTGCCCTCGCTGCGTGTGCCCAAAGATATGGTTGTGCTTGCGTCGCACATCCTCGACAGCAAGGCTGGACACTTCGACCCGGCCAAGCTCAAGGACGAGTACGAACTTGCCTTGCGCAAGCTCGTCAGGCGCAAGGCGTCGGGCAAGACGATCGAGCGGCAGGAACAGGCAGAGGATCGCTCCAACGTCATTGATCTCATGGAAGTTCTTCGGAAAAGCCTGAAAGGTGGGCGGTCCGCCGCCCGCAAGGCGACTCCAGCGCGCAAGAAAAAGGCGCGGCAGACGCGTCGGTCCCATCGCCGGAAAGCGGAGTGAGGGGTTAACAATGCCAGCCGACAGCAAAAAATCAGAGTGGAGCTTTTCTGCGGTCGCGCGCGAGGTGTCATACCTGTTGGGCACCCCGGCGGCATTCGCAACGGCATGCGGCGTCGTTGTGGTGTGGCTCATATCCGGGCCGGTGTTCGGCTACTCAGACACCTGGCAGCTGGTGATCAACACCGGCACGACGATTGTGACGTTCCTCATGGTGTTCCTGGTCCAGCACACGCAGAACCGCGATGCGCGTGCGCTTCATCTCAAGCTGGATGAATTGCTGCACAGCGTGGCAAAGGCCCGCGACCGTCTCATCGATCTCGAGAAATGCAGTGACGAGGAGCTTGACGAGATCGAACGGCAATTTTTGGCCATGCGCCGCAAGGAGCGAGCGGAGGAGCCGATCGCAGGCAGCCAGGTGGAAACGAAGACGTGACGTGGATGGTCGTCAAGACGGCAATCGATCAGTGGTTCTCCCATCGCAGCGCGCGCATGGGCGCAGCGCTGGCCTACTACTCGGTCTTCTCCATGGGACCTCTGTTGCTCATCATTACGAGCATCGCCGGCCTCGTCTTTGGAGCGGATGCCGTGCGGGGCAGCCTGTCGTACCAGTTCAGATCGATGCTCGGAGAGACGGGCAGCAAGGCTGTAGAGGCCATGCTGGCCGGCGCCAGCTCGCCGCAATCGGGACGTTTGGCCGCCGCCACCGGCATCGTGTTGCTGCTGGTGGCCGCCTTGGGCGTAGTCGTTCAGCTCAAGGACGCGATGAACACCATTTGGAACGTGGCGGAGCCGAAAGATGCCGGGGTGTGGTGGTATCTGCGCACCTACCTAGTCTCGTTCGCGGGCATCCTCGGGCTCGGGTTCATGCTGGCAATCTCGTTGATCGTCAGCGCGGGCGTAGCCGCCCTGTCGTCATGGCTCGGGCTGGCCTACAGCGGCCTCGGCGCGGCGCTGGATCTTTTGGTCTCGCTTGCCGTCATGTCTGTGTTGTTTGCCATGCTGTTCAAATGGTTTCCTGATACCGACATCGCCTGGCGCGATGTTGTTCCGGGCGCTATTGCGACCGCCGCGCTTTTCAATGTCGGGAAGTTCGCTATCGGCTGGTACATCGGTACGCAGGGCCTGGAATCGACTTACGGCGCGGCCGCGTCCATCGTGGTTCTTCTGGTCTGGGTGTACTTCTCGGCACAGATTGTGCTGTTCGGCGCCGAACTTACGCATGCCTATGCCGTCACGACGGGCTCGCGGCGCGACGGCGGCATAGGCGCCCAGGCGCCGCACCGGTCGGGTACATGATGCTCTACAGTGCCTTGGTCTGCCCGCCGTCGATATCAATGACCGAGCCGTTCATGAACGCCGCACGCGAAGAACATAGGTAGGCTGCCAGATCGCCTATCTCGCGCGG
>CADEFX010000137.1:0-5094 GCA_902826715.1 uncultured Hyphomicrobiales bacterium
TATCGGTGAAGTGGGGCCGGGGCGGGGCGTCAGGACCGAGGCCAAGGGCAAGGGCGAAGCCGAGGCCGTGCGCGTGTCGGGCAAGCCGGGATTTGCATCGTGACCAAGCGGCGCGTCGGCATCCTGATCTCGGGCCGGGGCACCAACATGGTGTCGCTGGCGGAGGCTGCGCGCGCGCCGGATTATCCGGCTGACATCGTGCTGGTGATCTCGAACCGGGCCAACGCTGCGGGCATAGAACGCGCGCAGGCGCTGGGGCTCAAGACGGCGGTGATCGATCACAAGGCCTTTCCGTCACGCGAGGCCTTCGACGAGGCCATTGAGGCGGCCCTGTTGACTGAACGGGTGGAGCTCGTGTGCCAAGCCGGCTTCATGCGCATTCAATCGGCACCGTTCGCGACGCGCTGGCTCGGCCGCCAGCTCAACATCCACCCCTCGCTGCTGCCGCTGTTCAAGGGGTTGCATCCGCATCAACAGGCGCTCGACGCCGGTGTGCGCATCTCGGGCTGCACCGTGCATTTCGTGACGCCCGAACTCGACGCTGGTCCGATTGTCGCACAGGCGGCCGTGCCGGTGCTGGCGAGCGACACCGTGACAACGCTGGAAGCCCGTATCCTATTGGCGGAACACCAGTTGTATCCGCACGCGCTGCGTCTGGCGGCATCCGGCGCAGCGAGTCTGAAGGGCGACAGAGTAACGCTCCCCAACAGCGTTAACCAGGGCGGTCCGCTGCTCTCGCCAGCACCATGAAGGCGCGTTACATCGACAACACACCCCTGACACAGGCGCATGGCTGCGGCAGGAGGTTGAATGGACACTGCAGCAGCTTAAATGCTACGTGCCGACATGGGATTGTGAACCACAACACCCCATCAAGCGACCGAATGTATGCGGGGAGAGGCGTAGCGAGTTTGCCAAGGGAACTGTCGGCGAACTGATCTGCAGGCAACCGGCACTTTGGTTCTGCAGGCTCGGTAGGCGCAAAGGCCCAGACTTATGAACGCACTTCCACCCCACGCACACCAGCTCGGCGAAGCGTCGAGTATCTGGTTCAAGCTGACGCCGCTTCTCAAGGGGCCGGACAATCCCATGTCCGTGCTCATGCAGATGGCCGAGCGCTACGGCGGTGTGATTCCGGTCAACATGGGCGACCAGCGCGTCGTGCTGCTGTCGGACCCCGATCACTTCAAGCGCGTTCTGGTGACGAAGGCCGACGACTACATCAAATACTTCGATGGCCTGAAGCCGGTGTTCGGCAAGTCGATGATCACGCACGACGGCGCCTTGTGGCAGAAGATCCGCATGCCGCAGCAGCCGGCGTTTCATCCCGACATGTTTGCCGAATACATCCCGTATTTCCTCGACGCCATCCGCAGCAAGATGGAGCTGTGGACGAAGCTCGCTGAGACCGGCGAGAGCGTCGAGATGGTGGAGCAGACGTGGACGCTCGCCGCGGACATGATCTGCAAAGCACTGTTCGATCGCGACATGCCATTCAATCCGCACTTCGTGTTCAAGTGCGTCAAGACATACACCGACGTGATGAACCACAAGTCGATCCGGCTGAAGAAGGTGGCCGGCCAGGATTTTGAGATCACGGAGGAGGACGCCGCCAAGGCCATGGACGTGTGGGCCGGCGTGCCACCCATGGTGTTCGATGCCGATCCGCGCGAGGAGCGCGAGCGCACGCTGCTGAAGATGATTGAGGCAGCGGCCGCAGATCCGGCGATTCCGGAGTTCGACGAGCAGCAGGCCGTCGATGAACTGAAACAGTATCTCTGGGCCGGCACGGAGACGACGGCGCTGACGCTGGCGTGGGCGCTGTACCTGACGTCGCAGCATCCCGAGGCCAGCGAGCGCATCCGCAAAGAGGGCGAGACGACCTACGGCGACCGTCCGCCGACCGCGTCCGACTATTCGGCGCTCGCCTATACGCGTGCCGTCATCCAGGAGACCATGCGGCTGTTTCCGCCGATCTGGATGCTGATGCGGGTGGCGTCCAAGCCGGATGTCATCGACGGCAAGGAGATTCGCCCCGGCGACCGCGTCGCACTGTTTGCATACGGCGCGCACCACAGCGAGAAGTACTGGGAGAACCCGGAGCAGTTTCTGCCCGAACGCTGGCTCGGCGATGCGGCCAAGAAACGCAAGCCCTATACCTATCTGCCGTTCGGCGGCGGCAAGCGCTCCTGCATCGGCGGCGCCATGAGCCAGGTGGAGAACACACTCGCGCTGTCGATCCTCCTGCGGCGTTTCCGGCCCGAGTATGTCGGCAACACGCCGCCAGGCATCAACGCGACCGTGACGCTGACGCCAAAGGGCGGGCTGATGTTCAAAATTCACGAGCGCGATTAGAGCGCGATCGTCTCCTTACTCAGGGGCATGCGTCACCCATCTCCGACTCACTTTTCGCGCCGAAGGCGCTTCCCCTCCCCCTCGTGGGGAGGGGTTAGGGGTGGGGGGACTCCCAGCATCGATTGGTAAAGTTCAAGAAGGGGCGTGGCCCACATTCACCCCTCTGGGATCCCCCCCACCCTGTCCCTCCCCCACCAGGGGGGAGGGGACGATGGGATCGATGTTTTCCCGTCGCCATCTGCGCCCCTGGCACCTCTTCGCTTCATCCCGCAGCTACTGCCGCACAATCTCGGTAGCGACGGCCCACCAGCCGGGTTCATGCTGCGCAATGGCGGCGGCGGCCGCAGCGGCTTCTGGGCGAGTGTTGAAAAGCGCGAAGCAGGTGGGGCCGCTCCCCGACATGCGCACCAGACGCGCGGTGGGTTGCGTGCTCAGGGCGGCCTGGACGCGCTCGATCTCGGGGCACAGGATTTTCGCGGGCGCTTCCAAATCGTTCGCGCTCGAACGCAAGTAATCCACAAGCTCGTCGAAGCTGGTGAACGATGGCGGTGGCGCGTTCGTCACTGCAGATGCTTGCAGGGATGCTGCATCCAGTGCGCGGAACACCTCGCCCGCGCCGAGCGGCAGGCGCGGATTGACGAGAACGATAGAGGCCTGCGGCAACCGCTCCATGAAATGCAGGCGCTCGCCGATGCCGCGCATCAGCGCCGGTTTGGCGGCGAAACAGACAGGCACGTCGGCACCGAGAGTCGCGGCAAGGGCGGACCAATCGAGCGCGGCGGCGCGCCCCGGGTTGGCGCGGCGCAACGCACGTAAGGCCGCGGCTGCATCGGACGAGCCACCGCCGAGGCCGGCTGCAACGGGCAGATTCTTTTCCAGGTGGAATGCGCCGATCCCGAGATGCGGATCGGCCGCTTGGGCGCGGTGCACGGCGGTTGTGACGAGGTTTTCCGTGTCGAGCGCGGCCGCAAAGGGGCCGGCCACCGTCAGTGCGAACTTTTCCCCCGGGTGCAACGTCAGGCGATCCCCGAACGCTGCAAAAACCACGAGACTTTCAAGCTCGTGGTAGCCGTCCGGCCGGCGGCCAAGCACACGGAGCGACAGATTGATCTTGGCCGGCGCCAGCTCGTCGATAAGCCCTGGCATGATGCGGCGAACCCGCGCCCGGATAAATTATTCAAATGCCGCTTTAGGAAGAAGCTTGGTCTCGGTGCGCTTTTTGAGATCGGTGCGCGTCACTTCTTTCGCGCGCTTGACCGCACGGGCCTGTGTCCTGATCTGCAGACCCTTCGCCAGCTTGCGCTTGATCTTCTCGACCTCTTCGGCCTCGGGTTTCAGCGTCAGCGCTTGCTCCCACTGGTAGCGCGCCTCCTGCTGGCGACCGACGCGCCACAGCGCATCGCCAAGATGATCATTCAGAACCGGATCTTCCGGCTTGAGCTCGACCGCGCGCTCCAGGAAACGCACGGCCTCCTTAATGTTGCCCATGCGATAGTGCGCCCAACCCAGGCTGTCTACGATATAGCCGTCGTCGGGCTTCAGCTGCACGGCCCTCTCGATGAGCGCGAGACCCTGCTTCAAATTTCGGTTTTGATCGACCCACGAGTAGCCGAGGTAATTGAGCACAAGCGGCTGGTCGGGCGAGAGCTGCATGGCCTTCTGCAGATCCGCCTCGGCCTGCGGCCACTTCTTGATACGTTCGTAGGAGGTGCCGCGGGCGTAGAACTGAGTCCAGTGCTTCTTCTCCGGCTTGCCGATCAGCGCAATGGCACGAGAATAAAATTCAACGGCTTCCTCGTATCGCTTGTGACCGCGCATGATATTGCCGAGCGCCTCAACGGGACGGACGTCCGTAGGCTCCTCGCGCGCCAACTTTTCAAGCAGCACTTTCGCTTCATCGATCCGTTCGAGCTGGTTGAGATTGAGGGCCTTGCGGATATCGATGGCGGACTGCAGCGGCGTCCCCTTCCGAATGCGGTCGTAGGCAGCGATGGCCTCATCGTACTTCTTGGTGTTCTCGTAGAGGCCTGCGAGCGCGGCCAGGGCAAACGGGAAATCGGGCTTCAAGTAGAGCGCCAGTTGCAGATATACGGCACCGACGCTGACACCACCCTCGCCAGACAGCGCTTCGCCCAGGCCATAAAACACCTCGGCCAAACCATCGATCGGCTGGTCGATCAGCAAACCGACTTTCTCACCTGTTTTCAACTGCTCCAGAAGAGCGCGCGCGACCGGATGCAAACCATTGGCCGCCCGGCGGCTATGCTCCTCAATAATGGTGCGGGCGAGCTTGATTTCTCCGGAGGCGGCGGCGTGATGAGCGTAGGCCATGGCAACGCGCAATGACTTGGGATCGCCCCGGAAGGCGCGCTCATACAGCGCGCGGGCTTCAGCGCGGCGTCCGCCGATGTCATTGATGAGAGCCTTGTGATAGCGCAAATAGGACTGAGCCCACTCCGCCTGCTTGGCTTCATCGATGACGTCGACGGCAGCCTTGACGTTGCCCTCGGCCAGAGACACCCAAGCACGCCCCATTGCGCTCGTCAGCTCGCCAATGAGGCCTGTGCCACTCGCCTTGAAATGCTCCTGCGCTTCGGCATAGCGGCCAGACTTGGCCGCGCTCAAGGCCAGCACGAGACGAGCCATGCGGTGCGTGGGTTGAGTCTTGGCAAGGCGGTCGGCCAGGATAAGTGCCTGCTCCCATCGCGCCTCAGTCGCATCCATGAGCAGAGCCTGCTC
>CADEFX010000137.1:5104-12187 GCA_902826715.1 uncultured Hyphomicrobiales bacterium
GCTGGATAAAGACCTCATTGTCAGGATCGAGCACCAGTGCGCTGCTGTAGTAGTCGGCGGCCGCAATCGTATCGTGTTGGCCGCGGGCCACCCGCCCGGCCAGATAGCTGCCCAAGTGCGACGCCGCCGCCTCGCCCGAGGCGCCTATTCTTGCCGCGGCCGGCAACGCCCCCGGACCCGTCAACGCAAGCCACACGACGGCCTGCATTGCCCCGATCACGATCTTCGTCTTAACGATTGGCATGGACCGACCTCGCGTGGGCAAACATCATGGCGATGCCCCGTGATTCCGAAATTAGCGTAGCAAACAAGGCGCAGTGTTGACCACTGTGTTGCGATGCACCGCGACCGATTATCCGTCGGCGGGCGAGTTGCCCACAGACAACAACACCCTCAGGCGGCCGGCGTTTCGCCAGCGAGTACCCGAGCGAAGACCGAACGATCGATATTTCCGCCCGACAGGACGAGCCCGATGCGCCGGCCCCGCTGCCGGGAACCCTCCTGGATTAGCGCCGCAAGAGATGCGGCGCCAGCGCCTTCGGCCAGATTGTGGGTATCTTCGAAGTAGGCGCGGATGGCGTCTGCAATCTCGGTTTCCGCAACCTGAACGATGCGGGCTGCGCCCTTCAGAATGATGTCGAGGGCGTCGGAACTCGGCACCCGGCAAGCCATGCCGTCGGCGAAGGTCTGAGCCGCGTTGGTAGGAATAGCCCGGCCCGCCTCGAACGACAGAGCGACGCAAGGCGCGTTCTCGGCGACCACGCCGACGATTTCGGTCTTGAGACCCAGCAGGTCACGGGCGGTGATGAGCCCGCAAATGCCCGATCCCATGCCGATCGGCACATAGACGGCATCGAGATCCGGGACGGCGCGAAAGAACTCCAGAGCATAGGTGGCGACGCCCCGGACCAGCAAAGGATCGAACGACGGCACCATATGCAATTTCCGGACGCTTGCCAGGCGGTGGGCTTCGTCCTTGGCCTCGTCGAAATCGCGGCCGTGCTCGATCAGTTCGGCGCCGAAAGCACGCATGGCCGCATTCTTCTCGGTCGAGTTGCCATGCGGGACTAGGATGGTGGAAGAAAGCCCGACAGCCGCTGCGGCCCGCGCGATCGACTGGCCATGGTTGCCGCGCGTGGCGGTGATCACACCGGCGACGTCCGCGCCGGCGCGTTTTAGGTGGTCCATATAGACGAGGCCGCCGCGCACCTTGAAGGCGCCGATGGGCGTGTGGTTCTCATGCTTGACCCACACCTCGGCGCCGGTGCGGCGCGCGAGCAGCGGCCACGCGTATTGCGGCGTCGGCGGGAAATGGCTGTGCACCAAATCCGCCGCGGCCTCCAACTCGGCCAATGTACTCATTACGATTCCCGCTGGTCAGGGCGCAACTTGGTCCCAATGGATGATGGCTTACGGTTCCGCGCCGGAGTATTCTGCCTGCAAATTCTTCGAGGAAACACCTGGGACGGTTGATCATGCAAACACGCCGGCACGTTTTGCAATGCGGCTTTGGCGCCGGTGTGGCGGCGACGCTGGGATTACGGCCGCAACACGCGGAGGCGCAAGCGCTGAGCAGCTTGCAGATCTTCGTGCCGGCGGCGCCGGGCGGCGGCTGGGATCAAACGGGGCGTTCGATCGAGCATGCGCTGCGCACGGATGCCATCGTCAAGGATTTCAAGTTCGAGCATGCTCCCGGTGCCGGAGGGGCCGTCGGGTTGCCGAAGTTCATCGGCACCAAGAAGGGCCAGGGCGATGCGCTGATGGTCGGCGGCATGGTGATGGTGGGCGCGCTGATCGCCAACAAGTCGCCGGTGAAGATGACGGACCTGACACCGGTGGCGCGGCTGACGGGCGAATTTCTGGTTGTCGTGGTACCGGAGGCAAGTCCGCACAAGACGATGCAGGACCTGGCGGCGGCCTTCAAGGCGGCGCCCGGTAAAGTCTCATGGGCCGGCGGCTCGGCGGGCGGCAGCGATCACATCCTCGCCGGAATGATGGCCCGCGCCATGGGGGCCGATCCGAAGGCCGTGAGCTATGTGGCCTATTCCGGCGGGGGGCCGGCGCAGGCGGCGCTGCTCGGCAATCAGGTGACGGCCGGCATTTCGGGGTGGGGCGAGTTCTCCGAGCAGATCAAGGCCGGCAAGCTGAGGGCGCTTGCCATCTCGGCCGACAAGCGGCAGGACGGCATCGACGTGCCGACGCTGAAGGAGCAGGGCGTGGACGTGGAACTGTTCAACTGGCGCAGCGTGTTCGGCGCGCCCGGCATCAAGCCCGAGCAGCAGAAGGCACTGGTGGACGTCATGGAACGCATGGTCAAGGGACCGGCGTGGCAGGCGGAACTCAAGAAGAAGGATTGGACCGGCATCTATCTGCCAGGGGCCGAGTTCGGCAAGTTCCTGGGCGAGGAGATCACGCGGATCACGGGCATATTGAAGGATCTAGGGTTGGCCACCTGAACCGGCGACCGGGGGACACATGCGGCAGCAGCCAGCCTGGGACGATGTCGCCATAGGCGTTGGCGTGATGTTGCTGGCCGTGATCGTCGGCTGGCAGACAACAGTCATTCCCGACAATGCGATCTACGCCAAGGTCGGGCCCAAGGTGATTCCGTGGCTCTCCACGGCGCTGCTGGCGGCGATGGGTATCGCCTTGACCGTCATGGGCCTGCGCGGCGGGTGGGAGCATGAGGACACCGGCGAGACCGACTACCGGTCGCTGGGCATGCTGGCGCTGGGACTCATTCTCAATATCGTTCTGATCGATCTCGCGGGCTTCATCATTGCATCGACGGTGCTGTTCGCGCTGACGGCACGCGCTTTCGGCAGCCGGCAGATCCCGCGCGACGCGGCGATCGGATTTGTGCTCGCGCTCGTAGCCTATCTCGGATTTGACCGTGGCCTTGGCTACAAGATCGGGTCGGGGCTGATCGAGGGTCTGTTCTGATGGACACGCTCAGCCAGCTTATCGCTGGATTCGCCGTTGCACTGACGCCCTACAATCTAATGTGGTGCTTCGTCGGTGTGACCGTCGGCACAGCCATCGGCGTGCTGCCGGGATTGGGGCCGGCGCTGACCATCGCACTGCTACTGCCGCTGACCTACAAGGTGGATGCGACGGCGGCGTTCATACTGTTCGCGGGCATCTACTACGGCGCTATGTACGGCGGCTCGACGACGTCGATCCTGCTCAATACGCCGGGAGAGAGCGCGACCATCGTCACGGCAATGGAGGGAAACAAGATGGCGCGCCGGGGCCGGGCGGGCGCGGCCCTCGCCACAGCGGCCATCGGCTCGTTCGTGGCGGGTACGATCGGCACCATCGGGCTCACGTTCCTGGCGGAGCCGGTCGTCAATTTCGCCCTGAGGTTCGGGCCGGCCGAATATTTCTCGCTTATGATCGTGGCCTTCGTGACGGTGTCGGCGGTGCTCGGGACCTCGGCGGTGCGGGGGATTACAGCGCTGGCGATCGGCATCTTCCTCGGGCTGATCGGCATCGATCTGCAGACCGGGCAGCCGCGCTTCACCTTCGGCGTGACGGAGCTCCTGGACGGGCTCAACGTCATCGTCGTCGCCGTGGGGCTGTTCGCGGTAGGCGAGGCGCTGCATCTGGCGGCGCAGAAGAAGCGCCCGGACGGCGGCGAGGTGATCGAGGTCAAGGACTCGGTCTGGATGAGCCGCGAAGACTGGTCGCGTTCGTGGAAGCCATGGCTGCGCGGATCGTTGATCGGATTTCCCATCGGCGCCATGCCGGCGGGCGGCGCCGAGGTGCCAACCTTCCTGTCGTATTTCGTCGAGAAACGGCTGGCGAAGAAGCCCGAGGAGTTCGGTCACGGCGCCATCGAAGGGGTGGCAGGCCCGGAAGCTGCCAATAACGCATCGGCGGCGGGCGTGCTCGTGCCGATGCTGGCGCTGGGCCTGCCGACGTCGGCCACGGCCGCGATCATGCTGTCGGCTTTCCAGAGCTATGGCATCAATCCGGGTCCCCTTCTGTTGCAACAACAGTCTGCGCTGGTGTGGGGGCTGATCGCGAGCCTCTACATCGGCAACATCATGCTGCTGGTGCTGAACCTGCCGCTGATCGCACTGTGGGTGAAGATGCTCCGTATTCCCGAGCCGCTGCTGTACGGCGGCATCCTGGTGTTCGCGACCATCGGCACCTACGGCATCAGCCAGTCGTGGATCGACCTGCTGCTGCTGTACCTGATGGGCGGCATGGGGTTCTTGATGCGGCGCTTCGATTTTCCGACGGCGCCGGTCATCATCGGCATGATTCTCGGGCCGCTCGCCGAGCAGGAATTCCGCCGCGCCATGACCATCAGCGAGGGCAACCTGATGATCTTCGTGCAGAAGCCGCTGTCGCTGGCACTGCTGCTGATTGCGGTGCTGGCGTTGGTTGGGCCGAAGGTGTGGGGGATGGTGAGGCGGGGTTAGCCGCCTCCCACTGCGTCATCCCCGTCCCGCTTGTGCGTCGTGGCGGAGCCGCACTCCGACGGGATGACGCGCCACGAGGGGGAAAGGCATGTGCGCTACCGCGCGCCCAGCGCATGGGCGACGACTTTGTGCATCACGCTTGGCAGGGCAACGGTGTCGAGGTCGCGGCGGTGGACCCAGCGGCAGCGATCGGGCTCCGTCCACAGGTTGAGCGCAGTGTGCGGCGGCACGACCGCCTGATAGACCATGAGCGTCAGCTTGAAGTGCGTGAAGGTGTGGCTGACGGAGCCGGGAATGGGGAGCCAGTTGCCGCGCACGGGCACGGAGCGCAGCGCCTGGTCGGCGCCGATCCACTCGTCCGCCCAGTCCGTGGAGGGCACCTCGAGCATGCCGCCGAGCAGACCTGCGTTGGGCCGGCGGCGCAGCAACATATGGCCATCCTCGCGCACGGCGAGGAAAGCGACGCCGTAGCGGCTGGGGCGATCGGCTTTGACAGCGCGGGCGGGCAAGGTTGCCTCGATGCCGAGCGCGTGCGCGGCGCAATCGATCTGCAGCGGGCACATCAGGCAGGAGGGGCGCTTGGGCGTGCAGATGGTGGCGCCGAGGTCCATCATGGCCTGCGCGAAGTCGCCGGGACGATGGTCCGGCGTCAGGGTGGCGGCGAGGCGTTTCAGCTCGAGCTTGGCGTCGGGGAGCAGCGTGCGCACGGCGAACATGCGAGCGACCACGCGCTCGACATTGCCGTCAACCGGCGTGGCCGCCTCGCCGAAGGCGATCGCGGCGATGGCCGCCGCTGTGTAGGGGCCGATGCCGGGCAGCTCGAGAAGCTGGCTTTCCTTGCGGGGAAACCGCCCCTTGTGCCTTTCGACGACGGCTTGGGCGCAGGCATGCAAGTTGCGGGCGCGCGAGTAGTAGCCGAGGCCAGCCCAGGCGGCGAGCACCTCATCGAGATCGGCCTTGGCGAGCGCGGTCACGGTCGGCCAGCGCTGCAGGAAGCGCAGATAAAAGGGGATAACGGCCTTCACCGTGGTCTGCTGCAGCATGATTTCCGACAGCCAGACGCGGTAGGCATCTGCCTTGACGCCGGGCGGATAGCGCCATGGCAGCTCGCGGCGTTCGCCGTCGTACCAATCGAGCAGGGCCGGCGCGGTGTGCGGGCCGGCAATGGGCAGGATCTGTTGTTTTCGCGCCACAGCGGCCATTGCATCCCCGAGTCGGCGGTCGCGAATCAGTTTGCCCATGTTAAGCAGGCCAGCAGGGGATTCATACGGGACCTGCGAAACTCCATGCGTAATTCAAGTGGTGCGCGCAAGCCGGCGGCAACGCCGCGGCAGACGGTGCAGTTCAGCCACCCACCCCGCGTGCAGGGGGGCGTGTATGCCCGCGCCGTCGGCTCCTACATCCCGAGCCTGACCAAGTCGGCGTTCGCCAAGTACGGCTTCTCGGCCGCAACGCTGTTGACGGACTGGAAGTCGATCGTCGGCGCGGATCTCGCCCAATATACCGAGCCCGAGCGCCTGAAGTGGCCCGTGCGCGCGCAAGCTCCGATCAGTGAAGACAATGAGGACGAGGGCAGGCCCGGCGCAACGCTCATCCTGCGGGTCGATGCGGGCCGTGCGCTCGACGTGCAGTATCGGGCGCGGCAGCTGGTGGAGCGGATCAACGCTTATTTCGGCTATCGCGCGGTCGCCGACCTGAGGCTCGTGCAGGCGCCGATCGGCAAGGCGCCTCCGCCAGTGCGTGTTGCGCGCGCGGAACCCGCGAAGATTGCGCTGCCGGCCGTCACGGACGGCGCGCTGCGCACCGCGCTGGAGCGGATGGCGCACGGAATTGTGATGCGCAAAGGCGCCTGATCACGGTTTCGCCGTACGAATCTCACCTAAATGCAACCGTCAGCCGCAGGCGTTCAAGTGGCATTCAGTGCCATTTTGCCTTATTGGCTAGGCCACGATGGCAGTGTGCCTGCTGAGCCAATTCGACGATCCCAAAAGGAGATCGATGTGACCGATACTGCGTCCGGACCTTTCTCAATCGTGACGACGCGCCGCGCCGTACTGATAGGCGCCGTGGGCGTGGCGGCTGCCGCCATGCTGCCGGGTTTGCCAGCTTCCGCGCAACGCAAGGGTCCGCCGGCGCGGGCGGAGGTGCCGGTGAACGAGTTGATGGAGCCGGGGCCGCTGCCGGAGTTGTCGCTCGGCAAGGACGATGCGCCCGTCACGATCGTCGAATATGCGTCGCTGACGTGCGGGCACTGCGCCGCCTTCCACAACACGGTATTCCCCAAGATCAAGGAGAAGTACGTCGACAGCGGACAGGTGCGCTTCATCCTGCGCGAGTTTCCGCTCGACAATCTGGCGGCGGCGGCGGCGATGCTGACGCGCTGCGCGGGCGGAGAAAAGACCTATCCGCTGGTCGAGGTGCTGTTCAAGCAGCAGGAGCAATGGGCGTTCGTGCGCGGCAATCCCGTGCCGGAGCTGTTCAAGGTGGCGAAGCAGGCGGGTTTCACGCAGGAAAGCTTCGACAAGTGCCTGACCGATCAGAAGCTGCTGGAGCAGGTGACGAGCATCCGGTCGAAAGCGGCCGACAAGTTCGGCGTAGGCTCCACGCCGACGTTCTTCATCAACGGCAAGCGCATGCAGGAGGCACCAACGGT
>CADEFX010000138.1 GCA_902826715.1 uncultured Hyphomicrobiales bacterium
GGGGATAGGACGTAAAAACATTGTTCCAAGCAGGATTGTCGACGCCTCGGCCTCTGTCGATCCTCGCCTCGATTAGGTTGGCTCGATGGACAGGTATGCGGCCAAGATCAGCGCCGCCATCACGCCCAGCGATGCCGCTTCGGTCGGCGTCGCCACACCGGCATAGATTGACCCGACCACAATCAGAAAGATGAATGTCGGCGGAATAAGGCTCGGCAGCACGCGGAAGCGCTGCGTCCAGCTTGTCTCGATCGGCAGGCCACCTTTCTTCGGATCGATCACGCACGCGATGAACACGATGACCATGAAGAAGAAGGCCAGCGCGAAACCCGGAATGAAACCGGCGAGGCAAAGTCGCGGCACCGAGGAGTTGGTCAGCAGGCCGTACAGAATGAAGTTGATCGACGGCGGAATAAGAATCCCAAGCGTCCCACCGGCGGCGATGGAGCCCAGAAACAGCGGCTCGTGGTACTTCCGCTGCGTCATCTGCGGCAGCGCCACGGTGCCGATGGTCGCCGCGGTCGCGACACTCGATCCCGACGTCGCCGCAAACATCGCCGACGCGCCGATATTGGCGTGCATCAGCCCACCAGGCAGCCACGACAACCACTGCGCGATGGCGTTGTAGACCCGCTCGGCGATCCCGGCGCGCAGGAGGATCTCGCCCAGCATCACGAACATCGGAATGGCGATCAGGATATACTCGCTCGACGAGTTCCAGATGATCTCGCCCATGGCGCGATGCAGCGGCATGGAGGAAAAGAACTGGTTGAGCGCCAACCCCAGCACGCCCATGACGGCCGCGACCGGAACGCTGATCGCAAGCAGAACGATCAGCAGAAAGAGCGTTGTGGCAAGCATTCCCTAATTCCCTGCGCCCGTTCGGGTCTTGGAAAGACCCAGTCCCTCAAGCTCAGTCTCGATCTCCTCGTCCTGGGTCGACGCGCCGGCAAGAGCGGCGACCGCGGCATAGTCGCCGCGCGCAATCGCCAGCAACGAACGCAAAACGGCCAGGGCCAACGCCAGGCCGAACAACGCTAGGCCCGCGAACCACGGGAGCTGTGCCCAGGCCAGCGGAATTCTCAGCGGCGTGTTCGAGCGGATGTTTTCGCTCCAGCTCGTGAACGCCACGTCCCACGCCCGCTCTAGGAGCACGAGCAAAAAGATCCCCATCACCAGCAATGCGAACACATCGCAATAGGCGCGAAGCTTCGGACTGAAATTTCCATACAATGCGTCGATACGCACATGACCCCGCGTCATAAGCACGTGCGCCATCGCCCAGCTTGTCCCCACGGCGAACAAATAAGCCGAAATCTCATCGGACCCGGAGAACGTGAAGCCTGTCCCGAAAATCGCGCCGAGGCCTTTGCGAAGCAACACTTCCGAAGTAACGATGCCTGCCGCCACGAACAGCATCGCGCCGCCGATCCAGATCGCCACTCGCGACACCATCGCGACCGCGTTCCAAAGCTTTTCCATGATGCTATAAGGGCCCGGTGTTCAGCACCGGGCCCTTCCCCTCCCTCGCAAATTTTCAGTTGGCCTTGGCCGTCAGGTTGTATTTCTTGCCGACGAGCTCGTTCCAGGTCGCAGCGCAGGCGTCCCCGCACCGCTTGGCCCATCGTGCCAGCACAACCTCGTTCAATGCCTTCTCACGTACCTTGACGTCCGCTTCCGACGGAATGACCAGCTTGAGCTTGGCCGCCGGACCGACGGAGCACGCCCCGGTTCCGGTGCTGCATGCAACACCTTCATCCGTTTCTTCCTCGATGATCTTCCAGGCCTTGTCCTCGTGCGCCTTCATCTGCTTCTGCAGGAACTCCTGCGTCGCAGGATTGAGCTTGTTCCAGACGTTCAGGCTGACCACCCAAATGCCGACCGTGTAGCCCACCGGCAAACGGAACAGAGTATTGGTCACCTCCGTCCACTTCGCCTTGTAGCCGGGCATGGTACCGGTGATGCCGCAGTCGACAACACCCTTCTCCAGCGCCGGCACCACCTCGCCGAACGCGATCGTCACACCGGCCGCCCCGACCGCCGCCGCGAAATCACCCTGCGACGTGCCCTGCACCCGGATCTTCTTGCCTTTCAGATCTTCGATGGACTTAATCTCTCCGCGGCAGAAGATGACCTGCTCCGGAAACGGGAAGGTGGCGAGGATCATCGATCCGTGCCGTTCCTTCATGACTTTCTGCATCTCCGGCATCCACAACGACGCGATATCCCGGCCCATCTTGAAGTCCTTGGCCACGCCCGCGATGTCCGACGCCTCGATGATGGCGCCGCCATCCTCGACGTAGATCGGCAACGCCGCGCCGACGTCGAACACGCCCTGCCGGATCAAACGCAGCAGCTCCGTGCCCTTTAGATTGACTTCAGTGATGGACTTGATGTTGCCCGTGATGGCGCCGTTCGACGCGGCGGGCATTTCAGTAGCCCAGAGCGGCTGCTCGAGCTTCTGCCAGTTGGTTAGGAAATTCCAGGTCCCGACGACATTGAACTGCTTCTTGTCGAGCTGTTGCGCCTGCGCAGCCCCACCCAAGGCAACGGTACCGGCGAACACCGCCGCGGCGAATCCAACACGCATGCAAAAACCTCCCAGGTGCGTAACGCACACAAAGTGCGTTAACGGATTGCAACCGGTCGATAGCATTCCCCAAGAACTTCGTACGCGCAATAGCGCGCAATGCCTAAACTTCGGCACGCTGGCTGCTGATGCACCGCTCAAAGATCGTGGCATCCAGAGCGATCGTTAACGGACATGGCCGACGGGTGCGGATACCTGACGCCCCAAAGCGCTACGGCATTCCATCCGCAGGACCGTCTGTGCCTTCATGGCGCCGCGCGCTGGCAAGCTTGAAAGACCCAACCACCAACAGCAGCAGCGGCGGCACGAAGCCGAACACGGTCCAGCGGGCGAGATGCCGAAACTCTTGCTCGTGATAGGCAATCCACATGTCCTTCGCGGCCGTGTGCGCCGGCCCAGTTGATTGCGTCAGGGCATCGACAATTTGAGGGTCCGGCATGCTCCAGCCCATGGCAAAGGTGCACAGGAGCACCCAGAGCGCACTCAGACCGAACCAGGCAATGAGGGGCGTGCCTTCTTGTGTCATGGTTCAACCATGGCAGATCCCGGGCGCCCGCCAAACTGTCGGATCGTCCAGGTCTAAGCACTTCGCCTGTCGTGATGCCCGGCTCTCGCCCAGCTACGCCGCTGGACGCTACTCACCTTTCTTCGGCTTGATACCCCGCGTACCGCCAATCGGGCCAGCACGATCGCTTCGTCTTCCCTCATACGTTCTGGTCGTCTGCGATGATAGTTTCAGAACCCGCACGCGGCCGTCCGTTGGCAGATCCTGCATGGGGGCGGTGTCGGGCAGGATCAGGCCCACGGGATACTTGTCGACGTTCGACTCGATGACTTGCATGTCGCCGGCAAAAGCGGTCGGCGCAAAAAGGCAGGAAACGGCCACAAGCCCGACTTTGATCCAATTCTGCATCTCGCGCCTCATGCGTGTGCGTGCTTGCCATAATGGCCGGCCGCGACACCGGCCAGCCACGCAATGACAATGGCGTTGTACGGAAGAATAAAGCTGAACCACATAAAGGCCAATCCGGCGGCCAGCACCAAAGCGGCGACGCTCGCCAGCTCAATGACGATCGGCAGCCGGCTCGACGTCCGCCCGACCCAGAAGCCGAAAACGAAGGCCGCCATCACGATGACGACCTGCATGACCGTGCCCGCCTCGCGCATGGTGCGCGTGTCCAGGATCTGCGCCAGAATCTGAGCGTGAATGAACAGCCCCGGCGAACGCTCGTGGCTTCTGACCGACAATGGTGTGAGGTGCTGATCGCGATCGGAGAAATTGCCTCCGACGAGCACGATCCTGTCGCGCAGCATGTCGGCGATCGGCAAGGGCGGGCCTCCCGCTCGTCCCAGCACCTGCTCGGCCGACAACGTCAGAAACTGCTCGCTCTTGTCCTCGGGTTCGAGCAACCAGGAGATATAGTGCGATTTCGGATGAAAATGCACATTGACCTGATCCGCAAGGGCACTGGCAAACCTGTTGGGGTATGGGTCGTAGCCCTTGTCGCCCGACATGTGGCGGACGACGTCGTCGCTGACCACGAGCGGATTGTGGTGCCCGCCGAAATGGAGGTGTCCGATAGGCCGGTTGGCCTTGTCGAGGTACTTGCGTTGATAAGCTGAACCGGCTCCGTCCGCCATGAGCGCCGCGCCCAGGACGAGCTTGGACTGTGCCGATTGAATCGCGTCGTCCAAAGCCTGATCGAGCGCAGGGTCGGTCTTGCGGTCGATCACGAAGTCCCAGCCAATGGCCGCAGGCTTGGCCGCATCCACGGCCGTCAGAAGCTCGGCAAGAAGTCCGCGATGGGTCGGCGACAGGTAGGGATATGGATCAAGTGTCTTGTCGCTGACGTAGACGAGCGCGATTTTGTTGTGCTGCGTCGCGGAGTGCGTTGATTTGTAGGCCGTTACGAGGTCCGCCGTCCAATGCTGCGGCCCATGCGGCATGTGCAATAAGAAAGAGACCCCGAGAAAGGCGGCCACGATGGCCAAAAGAAACGTCAGCCCCCGCCAGTCCGGTGTTGCCCTCACAAGTCTTCGCATCCGCTCGATCATGCACGCTAGACAACCAGAAGACGGCAGCACTGACAATTGCTCGCACGACGTATACGCGTCCCACACCCGCCAGTGTTGGCATTGTCAATCCGAGCGGGAGGCCAGCCGTGTTGGACGCTAGGATTGCATCTGCCGCGTTGATTGCGGCTATCTCACTGAATTTCGGCGACGGAGCCGTTGCTCAAAATGCGAAGGTGCTGCGAACCCAGAACTACTCCGACAGCCCTAATTTCCATGAGCTATTGCCCGATCTTGGCATTGTAGCCCTTTACTTGGATGACTGCTGGCCTTGCTTGGGAACTTCAATTTCAGCGAGGCGTCGAAGCAAGTCTGCCATTTGATCGGGCATATCCGGCATTGGATAATTGCGATCCAGATGCTTCCCGATCAGGCGCAATGGCTCCTTAAGCCTGTAGGTCTCTTCAGCGCTGTACATTCAAGGTCTAATGCCGCGTGACGGACTATGTTCCTGTTCTCGTTCCATGAAACTCTACACAGGTTCCATAATCTCTTTTGGAAGCGATTGGTTTCTGTGAATTTTCTTTGGGAAGGTGCGATTCTGCCATCGCTTTGTGGGATGAAGGACTATGGATTGATGCCGGTTGAATTAGGTCTGCTTATCGGCCTAAGCGGGTTGGGCAGCTATGTGCCACATCGTCAAGAAACGGAGCAACCCGGCCGCCCCTAGGAGAACAGACCCAGAAAAGAATGGCCGTTAGAAATCAGCAGACCGACGCCCAGAGCAAACGTTGTCATGTACTCCCTTCGGGTTGTCTACTTGACGACGACCACCGGAACGTCCGCCAGTTGCACGATCTGGCTCGCAACGGTTGCAATCGACAGTCCGATGGTCGGCAAAATGCGCTGCAAGACGCCTGGGGGGCCGTTGCCGAGTAGGATGAGGTCAGCGCCTTCTTCCTGGGCGACCCGCAGGATGGTCTCAGCAGGATCGCCTACCTCGACGCGCTCAATGTGATCGATCATCTCCTGATCAAGGCGGCGGGCGACGGCGGAAACGGCGCGCTGGCGCATGGTGTCGATCAGCCCGCGGTAGATCTGCGCCTGCTTGAAGCTGCCGTAACCGCGCAGCCGGCCGGTGGCCGGCTCCTGCACTACACCCAGCACCACAACCTGCAGGCCATTGCCTTGGCTCTGAAGCCCCACTGCATACTCGATGATGCGCCCGGTCCGTTCGGTACCGTCGATGACTGCCAGCACCGTGAGGCGCGGCTCGGCGGCCTCCGTGACTAGCTGTTCAATCGTGCCGGTCGGCGATGTGAGCGACACCATGACGTTCACCCTGGAAGAAGCTGGAAGGCAGCGATGGCAACGAGCGTTGGCGGGATTGCTGCCGCCAGCAGGCCGAGTGCACCGATGGAGCCGTCCTCGAAGCTATCCTTGAGGATGGCGTAGCCGGCCGGGTTGGGCGCGTTGGCGATAACCGTGAGACCGCCCCCTGTCACCGCGCCGGCCACCATCGAATACTTGAAAGCCTCGGAGACCCCCTCAACAAGCGAACCCAGATAGGTCAGCGCCGCATTATCGGTAATGGCGGTGAGCAGCGTTGCGCCGAAATAGAGCGTTGTCGGTCCCATGTTGGTAAGCAGGGGCTCAAGCCACCATTTTTGCTGGCCGCCGAGCACCACCAGGCCCGCCAGGAAAAAGGCCACCAGCAAACCTTCGCGAATCATCAGCCGGCTCTGGTAGCGCGGATAGGCTTCTGTGAAGCCGAGGAAGAACAGGAACAACGCTACGAACACGATGGCGTGATGGCTGAAGATCACGACGAAGACGAGGAAGGCGACGTGCACAGCGATCACCCATCCCGGCGCCTCGAGCTTGGCCAGCGCCGGGGTCATCGTTGTCTGCCGCCCGAGGAACGCGCGATAGGCGAAGGTCGCGGCCGCTGCGTTGACGAGGACTGCGATCGCAGCCTTCCAGCCGAACGTCGTGAGCATAGTGGCGAGGTCGAGCCCCCACTTGTCGGCCACCATCAACACCGGCGGGGCGGCATACGGCGTCAGCGTTCCGCCGATCGAAATGTTCACGAACAGCACGCCGACTGTGACGTACAAAAAGCTCTGAGGCGCGCCACGCCTGAAGAAGCGCTGACGCAGCAGCAGGGCCGCGAGCGTCATAGCGGCCGGCTCAGTGATAAACGACCCAAAGAGCGGACCGATCGATAGCAGCGTGAAGTAATAGGCAACCGGTCGCTCCAGCGGTAGCGCACGAGACATCACGTGCAGCAGCGCCCCGGCCAGGTCGATGATCGGCCGACTAGCGGCGATCACCATGATCACGAACACGAACGCGGGTTCGGTGAAGTTGCGGCTCTCTAGGTATTGCAACGCGTGGCCAGTGCCGCTGTGGGTCACCAGAAACACGAGAAGTACGGCTGCCCAGAAGCCAAAGACGACCTCGACTTCGCCTAAAAGGTGCCAGAGCCCCGCGTGGTTGGGCTGGGCATGGGCGAGTGCTTGGAAGTAATGTGCGCTGAACGTGTGCAGCAACGCGATCGCAAAGATCGCGACGGCGGCAATCTCAACCAGCCCCGGGGTGGTGGCCATGTGATCCTCACTGATGCTGCAGACGATGGCCATTTGCCCGCGTACCGCGCAATTCCGGCTGTTTACGCAGGGATCGCTGCCGCTGTGAGCGCACCTAAGTAGAACTACGCAAGCGGGGAAGCCTGCGCGGGAGTAGGACATTGGCACAGAGGCAGCTTCACTCAGCGGTTTCGGTCAGCATGCCTGTTGTGCGCCTGCTTTCGCGGCCTCATGTCGAGATCGCGATGGCCTATCTTGCGGTGTATGCACTGCTCGACTGGCTGAGCTATGTGCACCCGTACGGGGCGTTTGGCATCACGCCGTGGAATCCGCCGACGGGGCTCAGCTTCGCTCTGATCCTGCTGTTCGGCGCCGAATTTCTCCCCTGGCTGTTCGTTGCCCCTCTGCTCGCCGACGGACTCGTGCGCGGCTTTGCCTTGTCCTTTCCGGTCGAAATCGCGGCCGGCGTCATCATCGGCGGCGGTTACGCGGCGGCCACGGCCCTGCTCCTGTCGCAGCGTTTGCGCTTCGACGTGGCTCTTACGACGCAAGCCTCCCTGCTCATGCTGCTCACGGCTGCCATTGTCGGACCCGCGGTGGTGGCTGGTCTCTACGTCCTCATGCTGGTGGGGTTCGGACTGCTGCCGGCGTCGGAGTTCGCCAGCGCAGCACTTCGTTTCTGGGTCGGCGACATGATCGGCGTTGCCGTGCTGACCCCGTTTCTGCTGGTGCTGATGACCCGACGGCGACGTTCGCTTCTGTCATGGGAGGCTGCTGCTCTTTTGGCCGTCGCGGTCGCGGCGATGTTTGCTGTCTTCGGCTTCGCAGGTGCATACCGCTTCCAACTGTTCTACCTGTTCTTCCTACCGGTGATTTGGACTGCCGTGCGGTTCGGTCTTGAAGGCGTAACCTTTGGCTTGTTGCTGACCCAGATCGGCCTGATCACTGCCATCCACTACACCGAGGACACGGCTGCGGACGTGACCTCATACCAGGCGTTGAGGGTGGTGCTCACAATGACCGGCCTTGCCGTAGGCGTTCTGGTGAGCGAGCAGCAGCCCACGCAGCAGCAGCTTCGCATCAACCAGGAAGCACTCAATCGTGCCTTCCGGCTTGGCAGCATGGGCGAGTTTGCCGCCGCCCTGGCGCACGAGATCAATCAGCCGCTCACCGCGGTCGCTAACTACGCGCGTGTCGCCCGCGACGCGTCCAATGTCGCGGCGGCGACGGAAGCCGCCGAGCGGGTCATCGCGCAAGTGGACCGCGCAGCCGAGGTGGTGCGACGCCTGCGCAATTTTATCCGCCTCGGCAGCGGCGAAACCGGACCAGCGCAAGTGCGCGGCCTAGTCGAGGCCGCGCTCTCATACTGCCGCGCCGAACTAGACCGTCATGGCGTCGAGGTCGAGCAGCAGATTGCGCGCGATGTACCTGCGGTCAGTGCAGACGCCGTGCAGATCGAGCAGGTGCTGGTCAATCTTGTCCGCAACTCCGTCGAGGCGCTCGTCGACGCCGGACGCCATGACGGCCGCATCGTAGTTAGCGCAGTTTGCGCCGAAGATGCTGTCATCGTCGAGGTGCGCGACAACGGGCCGGGCTTCGACCCCGATGTCGCCGAGCGCGCCTCCGAGCCGTTCACCACAACGAAGCAGGAAGGGTTAGGCCTTGGCCTTTCGCTGGCACGTTCCATCGTGGAGGCACATGGCGGCACGCTGTCGATCGAAAGCGGCGCGTTCGGCGCCTCCGTCTCATTCACACTGCCGCGCACAGCGGCGGCCAAGGACAGCGCATGACCATTGCTCTCATCGAGGACGACGAGGCCGTACTCGATTCACTGCGCATGCTTCTGCAGGGCCGTGGCTTCTCAGTAGGGGCCTTCTCGTCGGCCGAATCTTTTCTTGCCAGCCCCCAGCTCAAGTCGGCTGCCTGCGTGGTCAGCGACGTGCGCCTGTCGGGCATGACGGGCGTCGACCTGCAGCGCATGCTTGCAGCCAAGGGCATCGCCACCCCGATCATTCTGATTACGGGCCACGGAGATATCGCCATGGCCGTCGCCGCCATGCGCGAGGGTGCCAGCGACTTCATCGAAAAGCCCTATGACGCCGATCGGTTAATCGCCAGCATCGAGCGGACGCTGATCACCAGCGAAAAGATCAAAACGGACGAGAGCGAGAGGCTGTCGCTCAGCCAGCGCGCCGCCGAGCTGTCGCCGCGGCAGCGCGAGGTGATGGACCTGGTCGCAACCGGCCTTTCCAGCAAGCAGATCGCGGCGCGCCTCGGCATCAGCCATCGTACGGTGGAGAACTACCGCGCCTGGGTCATGGAGCGCATGGAGGCCGGCAACGTCGCCGAGCTAGTGCGCAAGGTGCTGATTCTGGAAAGCAAGTAGCAAGTCCGTTTCGGGTTTCCGGTCGAACCGACAGTTCCGAAACTAGGTCATGAACGCATAAGCGCGCCGAAGCCCGCGTACGGCCATGCCCGCGCGTTCAATGGCACATCTGCCGTGGGTTCGCACTCCCTCCCCGTCCAATTTGCACCTGAAGCGGACGATGCCTTGGGACGCTGCCGAATTACTAGGTCACCGCGCTTGTGTTGATCGCCCTGTCGAAGCGATACCACGTTCATACCAACCTTTCGATCCGTTGACGATGTAGACCACAGTCAGCATCACGGGCACCTCAATGAGAACGCCGACGACGGTCGCAAGGGCGGCGCCCGAATTGAGCCCGAACAGGCTGATGGCGGCTGCGACGGCAAGCTCGAAGAAGTTGCTGGCGCCGATCAGAGCGGAAGGCCCGGCCACGCAATGCTGCTCCCCCGCAATACGGTTGAGCACGTAAGCCAATCCAGCGTTGAAATAGACCTGGATGAGGATCGGCACCGACAGCAGTGCGATCACGAACGGCTGCTTGAGGATTTGGGGACCTTGGAATCCGAACAGCAACACTAGCGTCGCAAGCAGTGCCGCCAGACTGACGGGCTGCAAGCGAGCCAACAGCGCCGTGAGAGTGGCGTGGCCACCGCTGGCCAGCGCTGTCTTCCGTATCACCTGCCCCACGAGGACCGGGATGACGATGTACAAGACCACCGACAGCACCAGCGTCTGCCAGGGAATGGTGATGGCAGACAGCCCCAGCAGCAGGCCGACGATGGGCGCAAAGGCGAACACCATAATGGTGTCGTTAAGCGCCACCTGCGACAGCGTGAAATTCGGCTCGCCTTTGGTGAGATTGGACCAGACGAACACCATGGCTGTACATGGCGCCGCCGCCAGCAGGATGAGTCCGGCCAGATACGAGTTGATCTGATCCGGAGGCAGATAGGGCCGGAACAGATAGCCGATGAAGAGCCAGCCCAGCACGGCCATGGAGAACGGCTTGACGGCCCAATTGATAAACAAGGTGACGCTGATGCCGCGCCAGTGCTCTCTCACTTGGCCCAGTGCCGCGAAATCGACCTTGATAAGCATCGGGATGATCATGAGCCAGATCAGCGCCGCGACGGGCAAGTTGACCTGTGCCACCTCGGCGGCAGCGATCACCTGAAACAGTCCCGGAAACAGGTGGCCCAGCAGCACGCCCGCTGCCATGCATAGGGCGACCCACAAGGTGAGATAGCGTTCGAAAAGCGTCATGGTTGGCTCTCTGACTGGAGTCAGGTTCGTTGGCGACCGATGTCATCAAGTCGCCGCTGGAGGCTCAGGCGATCCAGCGAAATGAGCGGCAAGCTGGTGAAGATGCTGATTCGCTGGTGAAGCATGCGATGGGTCTCGGCAAAGGCGAGCCTGCGTTCAGCTTCGTTACCCTCGACACGCGAGGGGTCCGGCAGGCCCCAGTGCGCCGTCATCGGCTGGCCCGGCCATACCGGGCATACCTCGTCGGCGGCGTTATCGCAGACCGTGAAGACGAAATGCAGCTTGGGCGCATCGGGACGTGAGAATTCCTCCCAGGATTTGGACCGCAGCCCGGCAATGTCGTAGTTGAGTTGCCGTGCTAGATCGACGGCCATGGGATGAACCCGGCCGCTAGGTTGGCTTCCGGCGCTGTGCCCTTTGAAACGCTCCCCACCGAGCTGGTTTGTGATGCATTCGGCCAGGATGGATCGTGCGCTGTTGTGCGTGCAGAGAAACAGCACATTGTAGGGCCGCGATGTCATTTGCACTTGGCCCCGCACAGCTTCGCCGCTTCGGTAAACGCCGCGCCGCATAGCTCCGGCCGACCCTGGCAACAGTCCTCGGTCAGGAACGTCAGGAGCCGTCGCATGCCTTCGACGTGAACGGCATAGCGAATATTCCGACCTGAGCGAGTTGCATGGAGCAA
Organism: uncultured Hyphomicrobiales bacterium; assembly: GCA_902826715.1. Classification (GTDB taxonomy): domain Bacteria; phylum Pseudomonadota; class Alphaproteobacteria; order Rhizobiales; family Hyphomicrobiaceae; genus CADEFX01. Next base: position 11,508 of record CADEFX010000138.1, read on the forward strand.
TCCAGCCCGCTCAAGTTCTTTGAGATGGAAAGACAGATTTGGCGCAGTGGTCTTGATCTTGGCCGCGATGTCGCCCGCAAACATTCCGGTCGGCCCCTGTCTGACGAGCAGACGGAAGATGCGCAAGCGATGCTCGTGCGCCAACGCAGCCAAGGCCGAAACCATACGTCCTTCGTTCATGCAGAACGTATTTCAACATTTCTTGTAATATTCAAGCGTCAATGCGCCGCGCTGGCAGCCGTTCTTACGAGCAGCCGCAGCCTGCGGCGCCATCAGCTTTGGCGTCTGCATCTAGCTTGCAGCAGGCATCTACGCCAACGGGCGCGGCACCACCACAACAACCCGCGCTTTCTGACGCATTGGGCGGGGGACCGCTGCAAACTCCGGTCTCTGGCAGCACCAGTTCGACCCGCTCAGCGGCAGCTTTGTCACCGGCAATGTCGGCAACAATGGAACGCACCTGCTCGTAGCCGGTCATCATCAGGAATGTCGGCGCACGGCCATAGGCTTTCATGCCTGCGAAGTAGAATCCGGGCTCGGGCTGCACTAGTTCCCGCGCTCCATGCGGCCGCACCGTGCCGCAACTGTGCTCATTGGGATCAATCAGCGGCGCCAGTGCGGGAGGACACTCCAATGCCGGGTCGAGA
>CADEFX010000139.1 GCA_902826715.1 uncultured Hyphomicrobiales bacterium
TTAAAATGATGCTAAATCCGCGCTATAGGTCTCGCGTCACGGAATCGCGCGGTGGGGCGATGCTGATTCCGATACGACTACGGGCAGCATCGACCTGGGAGCACAGCCTGGGCTGTGAGGTGACATGGGCGATTTCCTTTTTTACATCTTCCTGTTGGCGCTGCTCGCTCTCATCGTGGTAGCCGGGGTGTGGCTTGTGCGCAGCTACCTCAACGGCGTGTCGCCGGTTGCGTCGATCTTCGGGCCGCGTCCCGAACGACGCCTCGCCATCGTCGACCAGGCCGCGGTCGACAGTCGGCGGCGTCTGGTGCTGCTCAGGCGCGACAACGTGGAGCACCTCATCATGACCGGCGGCCCGGTCGATGTGGTGATCGAGACCGGCATTCCCGAGCGCAGAGCCCACGCGGCACCGCAGAGTGCTGAGGCAGAACTCAATCCCCCGGTGTTCAGCCGCCCGCCGCGCAGTCTTGGCACGGACGCGGCTGAATAGCCGCCATATGTCGCGCCGCGAACGGCGCCCCAAAGACGTATAGGGGACCGCAACGGCTTGGTTAGACAGGCCCGCTCGTGCGCAACCGTCTGAAAGTCATGCTGCGATCGCACAAAGCCCTCTGCCTCATTCTCGGCCTGATGCTTGGCATCGGCCTTTGCAGCGTGCCTGCCTCGGTTGCACAGGCGCCGGCGCAAACGCAGACCGCGCCGTCAGACACGGCACAAGGCCAGGCGGCCACCGCGAAATCCGCGCTGCCGCCGGAGCTGACTGCGCCGATCGACAAGATGACGCGCGGGATCGAGGAAGCCGAGAAGGCCGTCCAGAACCTCAAGGAGTTGGAAGAGGAGCTGGGTCGGCTGCGCCTCGATGTCGAGGGCATTCTCAATGGATCGCGTGAATCAGCCGAAGACTTGCGGCCGCGCGCGGCTGCCATCAAGGACCAGATCGAAAAGCTAGGACCGCCGCCGGCAAAGGATGCGCCGCCGGAGGCCGCCAGCATCGCGGCCGAACGCGTGCGGCTCAGCGCAGAGGCCGCAGAGCTCGACAGTGCCATCAAAGCGGCGGAGCTAACCTGGGTGCGCGCGCGTCAGCTCATCCTGCGCATTACCGAGATGCGCCACGCCCTGTTCACGCGCAACCTGTTCGAGCAACAACCAAGCCCGCTGCTGCCGACGCTATGGCGGCGTGTTCTGGGCGACTCACCGGCGGTCGGACGGCGCCTCAGTTATCTTGCCGGGGATTGGATCGTCTGGGCCGGACGGGAGGCCGGTTCGCTGCTCGCGTTGCTGCTGTCGGTGGCGGGCGTCTACATCATCGCGCGCATCATCGTCGCCCGCCTGACGCGACGGCCTCCGCGCGATCCACCGCCGTTTTTCGTGGAACGCGCCGTCTCCGCGGCATGGGTGGCCCCGACTAGGATCGCACCCGGTGCGCTTGCCGTCGTTCTGCTTTACACCGGGCTGGATGCCCTGGATTTGTTCTATCAGCCATGGGAAGGGCTCTCCAACGGGCTTTTCAAGGGCCTGCTGATCTTCATCGGCTTCAGCTGGCTGCTGCAGACGGTGTTTGCGATCCGAGAGCCGCAATGGCGGCTGTTCGACTTGTCGGACAAAAGCGCGCGCCGCATCTATCGCATCCTGCAGGGTATCGTCGCCGTCTATGCCATCGACTTGGCGTTGACGGAGATGACACGAGCGTTTTTCATTCCGCTGGCGCTCAGCATCCTGCAAACGGCCGCGACGAGCTTGGCCTATGTCGGCCTGCTGGTGGCGCTACTCCTGACGCCATTCGACCCGCGTGAACCCAGGGTCGCCATGCCGTCGAGGCACGAGCCCCGGTGGCTGAAGATTCCGCTGTGGATCCTGGCTGTCGCCATCGTGGCCGGTTCGCTGACGGGGTATGTGGCGCTGGCGCGGTTCGTCGCCCAGCAGCTGGTGATGACGGGCATCGTCGCGCTCGTGGCGGCACTCCTATTCCTGGCGATCCGCGCCATCACGCGCGAGCCGGCGGCGCCCGAGCATCCGATCGGCCAAATGCTGGAGCACCGGTTCGGGCTTGATCAGCCGCGCCGCAACCAGCTCGCCCGCCTGACCGAGATGTCGCTCGGGCTGGTCCTCGTGATGTGCGCGCTGCCGGTGGTCATGTTGCAGTGGGGCTTCTCGGGCGCCGATATCCGCGATTGGTTCCGGTCGCTCTTCTTTGGTTTCGAGATCGGCCAATTTCGCATCTCGCTGGCGCGTATCCTGATAGGTTTGATGCTGTTCACGGCGCTGTTGTTGCTGACGCGGTTGCTGCAGCGCTGGCTGCGCGACCGGGTGCTGGCGCAGCCGACGATGGACTCGGGCATCGCCAACTCCATTGATACCGTGGCGGGCTACGCGGGAACCGCCATTGCCGCATTGATCGCGGTGTCGTATGCGGGCTTCGACATCACCAGCCTGGCCATTGTTGCGGGCGCTCTGTCTGTCGGCATCGGCTTCGGCCTGCAATCGATCGTCAACAATTTCGTCTCGGGCCTGATCCTGCTCGTGGAGCGGCCCATCAAGGTCGGCGACTGGATCGTGGTGGGTAACGAGCAGGGACACGTGCGGCGCATCAGCGTGCGTGCGACCGAAATCGAGACCTTCGACCGCGCCAGCCTGATCGTGCCGAACTCGGAGCTCATCACCGGCCGCGTGCTCAACTGGACGCATCGCAACCTGCTGGGCCGCGTGGTGCTCAAGGTGAGTGTTGACCAGGGCGCCGATCCCGAGATCGTCACGAAGCTGCTCGGCGAATGCGCCTCCAACCATTCGGAAATCCTGCAGTCCCCCGCGCCCAAGGTGGTGTTCGAGGGCTTTGGTGCCAGCACGCTCGATTTCTCTCTGCGCTTCCTGCTCGGCGACCTCAACCGATCGCTCGACGTGCAATCGGAGATGCGCGCGACGATCCTACGAGCGCTTCGCTCGCACGGCGTTCACGTGGCCCCCGTCGTCGCGGCCGCTGCCAATGCCGTGTCGCTCAAGGTGAGCGCCGCGCATTCTTCCGCACCTGAGCGGGTCATTGCCATTCTGCTCAAGTGCGCGGGCGAGCATCCGATGGTCCTCAACACACCCGAGCCCAAGGCGCTCCTGGACTGCATCGGACAGAGTTCGCTCGATTTCACGCTCGACTTGCAGATCGAGGATCCAGAAAGGACGGCCGTGGTGCAGTCGGAGCTGCGCATCGCCATCCTGAACGAATTCCGCGCCCACGGCATCGAAGTGCCGTACGCCCAGCACGACATCCATCTGCGCGATCTGGAAAAGCTGCGGGCGTTCCTGACACGGGTCGCTGAGGAACGGAGCGCGGCCGCGGCCAATACCGGCGCTGACCGGAACTGAAGCGCGTCAGTCCTCGCGGAAGACCCGCTCGCGGCGCTCGTGGCGCTCCTGAGCCTCAAGCGAAAGCGTCGCAATGGGGCGGGCGTCAAGGCGTTTCAAGCTGATGGGCTCGCCGGTTTCCTCGCAATAGCCGTAGGAGCCGTCCTCGATCCGGGCGATGGCCGAATCGATCTTGGAGATCAGCTTGCGTTGCCTGTCGCGAGCGCGCAGCTCGAGCGCCCTGTCCGTCTCGAACGTCGCCCGGTCGGCTATGTCGGCATGCTGAGAGGAATCCTCGTGCAGCCCCTGCAAAGTCTCGCGCGTCTGACGGATGATTTCTTCACGCCACGTGAGCAGCTTCTTGCGGAAATAGATCCGCTGGCGCTCGTTCATGAAGGGCTCATCATCCACAGGGCGATAGCCCACGGGAAGCACAATTTGACTTTTCACCGTATCACCCCGCTTGGCCGGCGGCGCTTTGGACTTCAACTGGTCCTTGCGCGCCTTCGGCACTTGAGCCGCCAGCGTGCCGGCGGTTCCATGACTCTTGCCATTCGCGTGTTTGACGTGCCGGCCGTTCAAAGGCTTGCCGTTGGGCTTGCTCTTCCCCATGACGACTGCCCGCTTACCGGCTTTCACCGTTGTGCGTTTTCGGGAAGCCATGTCTCAGCACCTGTTCGATCAGCAAGAACCCGAGTCGCATCTGGGGCCCCTATCTAAGGCGCTGTTTTTCCAAGTCAAGAAATATATCAGCAAGGATCGGAAGGCCCCGCCATAGAGCCCGCCGGAGCATATGCGAAGGGCTGAAACGGCCATATTCCGACGGCGGACGGGAGCCGTTTCGGCGCCGCCTGATAAGGTCGTGCCCGCTTCTCCAACGGCAGCTCCAACCTAGGCGAGCCGTGACCGCCGCAAGCCTTACGGACGGCAGGCGCGGGAAAACTTGCTGGGGCCTGGACGACCCCCTAATCTGCCGCGGTTTTTGCGATTGCGACCGTGAGGATCGATGAAATTCCTGGGCACCAAGACCTATGTGACGACGGACGACCTCAAGATTGCGGTCAACGCGGCCATAACCCTCGAGCGTCCGCTGCTGATCAAGGGCGAGCCCGGAACCGGCAAGACGGTACTGGCGCTGGAAGTCGCCAAGGCCCTCAAGGCGCCGCTGATCGAGTGGCATATCAAATCCACCACCAAGGCCCAGCAGGGACTTTACGAATACGACGCGGTGACCCGCCTGCGCGACAGCCAGCTCGGCGACGAGCGGGTGAAGGACATCCGCAACTACATCAAGCAGGGCAAGCTCTGGACGGCCTTCTCCTCGCCTGAGCGGCCGGTGCTGCTGATCGACGAGATCGACAAGGCGGATATCGAGTTCCCCAACGACCTGCTGCAGGAGCTCGACCGCATGGAGTTCTTCGTCTACGAGACCGGTGAGACGATCAAAGCTCAGCAGCGCCCGATCGTGATGATCACCTCCAACAACGAGAAGGAGCTGCCGGACGCCTTCCTGCGCCGGTGCTTCTTCCACTACATCAAGTTTCCCGATCAGGAGACCATGCGAGAGATCATCGAAGTGCACTTCCCGAACCTCAAGGGACGCCTGGTGGCGGAGGCGCTCAAGATCTTCTACGACGTACGCGAGGTGCCGGGCATCAAGAAGAAGCCCTCGACGTCCGAGCTGCTGGACTGGATCAAACTCCTGCTCAACGAGGACATCAGGCCTGAGACGCTGCGCGAGACCGACCCGAGGAAGCTCATTCCGCCGCTGCACGGCGCGCTTCTCAAGAACGAGCAGGACGTGCACCTGTTCGAGCGGCTGGCCTTCATGGCCAGGCGGCAGGGCCAGGCCTGATCCGCGGCGAAGCGCTGAACTCAGCGTTCGCCTCCAGGCTTGGATATGCCCTCGCATGGCCCTAAACGCTGGCTAGAGCTGCCGGCGGACATGCCGGAAGGGGGATTACGCGATGGCCATTACCCAACCGCCGCCGCTGGGCGGGGATGACGGCAGCATGGCAAACGTAGCGGAAACGGGGTCCCATGGCGGGATGCTGGCGACGATCTTCTCCGCGGCGGCGCTGGGTTTCTCCGGCTTCAGCTTCTACATGAGTGCGCTGCAGGGTGCCGATCTGGAAGTTTACCTCCCGCCGACAATCCACTACGCGCGTGACGGCGGCGGCGATGTCGAGCTGTTTGCCATTCCCGTTACCATCGCCAACGACGGCGCCCGCACCGGCACGGTGCTGTCAATCGAGCTCGAGGTCGAGAAGATCAAGGAGAAGAAGACGAAGCGATATTATAGCGCGTTCCTCGGCGAGCATCCGCGCGATACCAACGCGCTCAACCGTCAGTTCGCGCCGCTGAGCATCGCCGGCCGGGCCGTGTTCACCGAGACCGTGCGCTTCTATCCGGCCGGCAATCCGCTGCCGTCCGTGGTGGACGAGGAAGGCGAATACCGCTTCCGCATCAAGCTCAACACAGCAACGCCGCCCGAGCCTGGATTGCTGGACCGGCTCGCAGGCCGTGTCGATCCCAAGCCCGTCGCGTTCGAGATGACGTTGCCCTGGTTCTCGGAAGAACAGCTCGGCACGCGGCGCAACACGATCGCCATGCACTCCAGGGACTGGCAACCCACGGCGTCCACCGGGAAGTAGGCTTGATCCCCGGCCGCCCCTTGTGCGGCCCGGGCCCGAAGGCCACCTTGCAACGAGCTTGAACCGGCCTGCAAGGAACCCTGGCGTTTGGCCCTATCCGACCTGACACAACCGACGCTGTCGCGCCTGCGCGGTGCAGCCGATTACGTGACGGACTGGATGACGCCCACGGTCCGCCTGGGCGTGACCGGGCTCGCGCGCTCGGGCAAGACCGTTTTCATCACGGCGCTGGTGCGCAATCTGGTCGAGGGCGGGCGCTTGCCGTTCTTCGGGCCGGCGGCCGAGGGGCGCATCCTGCGCGCCTACCTCACGCCGCAGCCCGACGACGACGTGCCCCGCTTTCCTTACGAGGAGCACCTGGCCGTTCTGGGTCGCGATCCACCGGACTGGCCCGAAAGCACCAGTCGCGTGAGCCAGCTCCGCGTGACGGTCGAGTACCTGTCGCGCAGCCTCTTGAAACGCAGTTTTGGCATCGACCGGTTGCATATCGATATCGTCGACTATCCGGGCGAATGGCTGCTGGATCTTGGGCTGATCGATCTCGACTACCGCGACTGGGCCGCGGGCGCCTGCGCACTGGCGCAGGACGCGCGGCATCGGGCCATTGCGGCACCGTGGCTGGCGCATGTCGCAAAGCTCGATCCCGACGGCCCGGCAGACGAGCAGGCCGCGCGGGCCGGAAGCCAGCTGTTTGCGGCCTATTTGCGCGCCGCGCGCAGCGCGGGGTTCGACGGCGCAGGCCCCGGACGGTTCCTGATGCCGGGCGACCTCGACGGGTCGCCGCTGCTGACCTTCCTCCCCGTGCCGGTGCCCGAAGGCGCCAGCATACGCCGCGGATCGCTCGCAGCCATGCTGGAACGCCGCTACGACTCCTACAAGGAGCACGTAGTGATGCCGTTCTTTCGCGGCTACTTCAGCCGCATCGACCGGCAGATCGTGCTGGTGGATGCGCTCTCCGCGCTGAACGGCGGGGACGCGGCGCTGGCAGACGTACGCCGGACGCTGGCCGCGGTGCTGGCGCCGTTCAAGGTCGGCACGGCGAACTGGTTCTTGGCCCTCATGACGCGGCGCATCGATCGCATCCTGTTCGCGGCCGCAAAATCTGACCACGTGCACCATGCGAGTCACGCGCGCCTTGAAGCACTCCTGGCCGACATGGCGCACGAAGCCGCTGACCGCGCCAGCATCGCGGGCGCTGACATCAAGCTGATGGCGCTCTCCGCGTTGCGCGCGACGCGGGAGGCGGAGATGACGCGCGCGAACGAGCCCCTCCCCTGCGTCGTGGGCACGCCACTGCCGGGTGAGCAGATGGCCGGGCGCACGTTCGATGGCCGCGAGACGGCAGCGATCTTCACGGGTGATTTGCCGGCGGGGACGAGCGGACGCAGCCAAGCGACAGCGGTCGCCGCGGCGCGCGACGTAATGGTCATCCGTTTCCGGCCGCCGCGCATTTCGGCGGCCGAGAGCAGCGGCGCAGCGGCGCCGTGGCCGCATATTCGCCTCGACCGCGCACTGGATTTCCTGGTCGGAGATCGCCTCGCATGACGCAGACCGAAAAGCCGAGGGCGCCACGGGCCTTCACACTGGATGACGTGCGCTTCTCCGATCAGCCGGACGACGTCGCGCAGGTAGCAGGTGTGGAGGCGGCGGCTTCGGTGCCCGCCGTATCGATGGCGCGGCGGGCGGCACGGCGTTTTGGCTGGGGCGCCCTGTTCCTTTCTGCGGCTGCGGCCCTGGGCGGCTTGGCGCTGAGCCTGTGGTTCGCCCGTTTCGTATCGGTGGCGATCGAGCGCCAGGACTGGATAGGCTGGGCGGCGACCGTGTTGCTCGGGCTCATGACGCTCGCGGCCGTCGTCATCATCGGGCGCGAGGGCGTGGGCTTCTGGCGCCTTGCCCGGCTCGGTGCGCTGAAGGAAGAGGCTGAGCGAGCCCTGCGCGAACAGGACCTCCCGGCCGAGCGCAAGGCCGTGCGCCGGATCGTCGGCCTGTTGGCGGGGCGGCCTGAGCTCAAATGGCCGCTGGCCCGCCTGCGCGAGCATCAGGCCGGGGTGCGCGACCCGGGCGACCTGTTCCGGCTGACCGATCGCGACCTGCTGGCGCCGCTTGACGACGATGCGCGCCGCCTGGTGACTCGGGCGGCCAAGCGCGTGAGCGTGGCCACGGCCATGAGCCCGGCGGCTCTCTTTGCGGTGCTGTGGGTGCTGGTGGAGAATGTACGACTGATCCGGGGGCTGGCGACCCTCTACGGAGGGCGGCCGGGACTTCTCGGCACCGCCAAGCTGGGCCGGATGGTGTTCACGCATCTCGTGGCGACCGGAGGCGTGGCACTGACCGACGACCTGCTCGGGCAGTTCCTTGGACAGGACCTGCTGCGGCGGTTGTCGCGCCGGTTGGGCGAGGGCCTGTTCAACGGGGCGCTGACGGCGCGCATCGGCACGGCGGCCATCGAGGTGACGCGACCGCTGCCCTTCATCGAGGCCAAGCCCGTACGGGCGCGCGATTTCCTGCTGGAGTTGACGCGGCGGCGGGAGGACCCAGCCCAAGCCATGCCCCCGAAAAGCGACCGGCGCCCCTGAGGTCAGGGGCGCCGGTCAAAAAGAGACTGTCATCCGCAACCGGATGAGTTCATCAGTTCAGGGCGTCCTTAAGCGTCTTGGATGCCTGGAACTTCGGGACGATCGACGCAGGGATCGTGATTTCCTGCTTGGTCGCGGGGTTGCGGCCCACGCGCTCCTTGCGCTTGGAGACCTTGAAAACGCCGAAGCCCGGGATCCGGACCTCAGTGCCGCTCTGCATGGCCTTCTGAATATGCGCAACCATCGCGTCGACGGCCTCCGTAGCCTTCTCCTTGGAGAGCTCGGCCGTATTGGCAACGGCGTCGATGAGGTCCTTCTTGCTCATATGTATGTCCTCGGGATGTAAAGGCGGCGGCAGCAATCGAAAGGGGGAGCCGCTCGGCCAGGATAACGCTGCGCCCTCGCAGCGATGGGCGCTACCAACGATTAATGGGGGGTCGCGTCAAGCGGAAAAGCCCCCATTTGGCGGGGCAAATCGCGCGATTGTGAAGGGTTCCCTGCGAACGAAACTAGAATATAGAAAAGCCCCGGCTCTACAACCAGGCCGGGGCTTCTCTATCAACCAATTGCAACCCTAAGTTTCAGTATCAATGGGCCGTGGGGCGGCTTCCGGTCTTGTCGTCGTCGGCGGGCGTAACAGCCGCGCCCTCGACCTCCCAGGCGATGGGATCGGGCATACGCACCAGGGCATTCTTCAACACGTCATCCATGCGTGCCACGGGGATAATCTCGAGGACGCTCTTCACCTCGTCGGAAATTTCGGCGAGATCCTTCACGTTCTCCTCGGGGATCAGAACCCGCTTGATTCCGGCGCGCAACGCCGCCAGCAGCTTCTCCTTCAGACCGCCAATCGGCAGAACGCGCCCGCGCAGCGTGATCTCGCCGGTCATGGCGACATCCTTGCGCACGGGAATCGTGGTCAGCACCGAGACGATGGCCGTCACCATGGCCACGCCGGCCGACGGACCATCCTTCGGCGTCGCGCCCTCGGGCACGTGCACATGGATGTCGCGCTTATCGAACATCGACGCTGGAATGCCGAAGTCGACCGAGCGCGAGCGTACATAGGCGCTGGCAGCCTGGATGCTCTCCTTCATGACATCGCGCAGGTTGCCGGTGACCGACATCTTGCCTTTGCCGGGCATCATGACGCCTTCGATCGTCAGGATCTCGCCGCCCACCTCGGTCCAGGCCAGCCCCGTGACCACGCCGACCTGATCCTCCAGTTCCGCCTCGCCGTACCGGAATTTCGGCACGCCGAGATAGCCCTGCAGGTTTTCGGGCGTCACCTCGACCGACTTCACGCCGGTCGCAGCGATGTCCTTCACAGCCTTGCGGGCGAGCTTGGCAATCTCGCGCTCGAGGCTGCGCACGCCCGCTTCACGCGTGTAACGGCGGATGATCTCCCTCAGGCCTGCGTCCGTCAGCGTCCATTCGCCGGGCTCCAGGCCATGCGCCTGCTGCTGTCCGGGAATGAGATGGCGCTTGGCAATTTCCAACTTCTCGAGCTCGGTGTAGCCCGCAAGACGGATGATCTCCATGCGATCCATCAACGCCGGAGGAATGTTGAGCGTGTTCGCCGTCGTGACAAACATGACGCTCGACAAGTCGTAGTCGACCTCCAGGTAATGGTCGTTGAAGGTGCTGTTCTGCTCAGGGTCCAGCACCTCGAGCAGCGCCGCCGCCGGATCGCCGCGGAAATCCGAGCCCATCTTGTCGATCTCGTCCAGAAGGAAGAGCGGATTGGTCCGCTTCGCCTTCTTCATGGACTGGATGACCTTGCCGGGCATTGAGCCGATGTAAGTGCGACGGTGACCACGGATCTCGGCCTCGTCACGCACGCCGCCGAGCGACATGCGCACGAACTCACGTCCGGTCGCGTTGGCGATCGACTTGCCGAGCGAGGTCTTGCCGACACCCGGAGGCCCCACGAGGCACAAAATTGGCCCCTTCAGCTTGTTGGTACGACTCTGGACGGCAAGGTATTCCAGAATACGCTCTTTCACCTTCTCGAGACCGTAGTGCTCCTTGTCGAGCACCTCCTGAGCCTCGTTGAGGTCCTTCTTCACCTTGCCTTTGACGCCCCACGGTAGCGACAGCAGCCAGTCGAGGTAATTGCGCACCACAGTGGCCTCAGCCGACATCGGGCTCATCTGCTTGAGCTTCTTGAGCTCAGCCAGAGCCTTTTCCTTGGCTTCCTTGGACAGCTTGGTGTTCTCGATCTTCTCCTCGAACTCGGCGATGTCGTCGCGCTCGTCGGAATCGCCCAGTTCCTTCTGAATGGCCTTCATCTGCTCATTCAGATAATACTCGCGCTGGGTCTTCTCCATCTGGCGTTTGACGCGGCTGCGGATCTTCTTCTCGACCTGCAGAACAGAGATCTCGCTCTCCATCAGCGTGTAGACGCGCTCCAGACGCTCGGAGATGCGCGTGATCTCGAGCACGTCTTGCTTGTCGGACAGCTTGATGGCGAGATGCGAGGCAATCGTATCAGCCAGCTTGGAGTGATCCTCGATCTGACTGATCGTGCCGAGCACCTCGGGACTGATTTTTTTGTTGAGCTTCACATAGCTCTCGAACTGGGACACGGTTGAGCGCGCGAGCGCCTCGATCTCGTCCTCGTTGCCTGCCGTCTCGGCCACACGCTCGACCTCGGCCTCGAAGTAGTCGGCATTGCCCGTGTAGGTGACGATGCGTGCGCGCGCAGTGCCTTCTACCAGCACCTTCACCGTGCCGTCGGGCAGCTTAAGAAGCTGCAGAACGGAGGCGAGCGTGCCGACCTTGTAGATGGCGTCAGGCGCTGGATCGTTGTCGCTGGCGTTCTTCTGTGCCGCGAGCAAAATCTGCTTGTCCGCGCGCATCACTTCCTCGAGCGCGCTGATCGATTTCTCGCGGCCGACGAACAACGGCACGATCATGTATGGAAATACGACGATGTCCCGCAGGGGCAGCACCGGATAAAGCTCTTTCCCGCCGCCGGTCTTGTCTTTCGCTTGCTTTTCTTCGCCCATGATCCTGGTTCCTGTTCCCGGTCCCCCAGATGCGCCCACGCGCGGTCAACCACTCTGACCCATTGACGCCCGCCTGTACCGCGACACCTCGGCACGTCGCGTGTCTTTCCGCACTTTAATTCAGCCTCTCCCGCGAGAGGGCAAACGCATCAATCGGCTTGAGAAGAAAATGGGAACACCGAGGCCCGCACGCAAGACCTGCTTCCGACGTAGCGAGACGCCGTCCGCGCGATCAGGCGCTCGATCCTTTTTCTTCAGCACGTTCTGAGTAAATGCGCAGCGGTCGAGCGCCGCCTTCGACGACTTCCGGCCCGATAACCACTTCCTCGACGCCCTTGAGGTTGGGCAGTTCGAACATGGTGTCGAGGAGGATGCCTTCCATGATGGATCTGAGGCCGCGCGCGCCCGTTTTTCGCTCGATGGCCTTGCGGGATATGCCACGCAGAGCGTCCTGGGTGATCGTAAGATTGACGTCTTCCATCTCGAACAGGCGCTGATACTGCTTCACCAGCGCGTTCTTCGGCTCGGTCAG
>CADEFX010000140.1 GCA_902826715.1 uncultured Hyphomicrobiales bacterium
TAGCAGGGCGACGTCCATTTGCAGCATACACCGAAGCGCCTCCCGGAATACCCTGAAAAGTATAATGACGCCCCCTGGACGGCGTGTGACCAGTGCCGCATGCCTCGGCCCATGACGTTTATCCTTCCCGCCCGGCGCCACCTACCGGGGTCCGCCACGGTCCCCGATCGCGCACCGCTCGATGCTGTCAAAGCGCTGACGCCGCAACGCGTGACGCGCGATACCTGGCGCGACGCGCCGGCCTACGCTTACGGCCTTCATCTCCATGCCCACGGCTTCTTCTGGGAGGCGCACGAGGTGTGGGAAGCAGTTTGGCTTGCCACCGCGCCCAACTGGCAGGAGCGCCATCTTCTGGCCGGCCTGATCCAACTTGCTAACGCCTCGCTCAAGCTCGAGATGGCCCAACCCAAAGCCGCGCTTCGATTGCTCCGGGCGTCCCAGGATCACTTGGCCGAATGCCGCAACTCCTGCCTCCTCGGGCTGGACCCCGGCGCCCTGGCGCGCGACGTCGGCGCCTTCGCCGTCCGGGTTGCAGCCCTCGACGATACCCGGAGCCCTGCCGGCCTCGTCCCCCTGCGTCCGAAGCCGGCCTTGGCCGCCGCCCACTCGACCGGACCGGACTGATCCCCTATCGTCCGCTCCTCCTCACCAGTGTCGAGCCGAGAGAGAGGCGCAATGCCCGCGCGCATCGATTTCCAGACCGAGCCTTCGCGCTATCGCCATTGGAAGCTGAAGGTATCCGGCTCGCGCGCCGATCTCATTCTCGATGTTGACGAGAACGGCGGGCTCTTCGAGGGCTACCAGCTCAAGCTCAACTCCTACGACCTCGGCGTCGACATCGAGCTCGCCGACATTGTCCAGCGCCTGCGCTTCGAGCATCCCCAGATCCGCGTTGTCGTCCTGCAGTCCGGCAAGGATCGCGTGTTCTGCGCAGGCGCCAACATCCGCATGCTGGCCGGCGCCACCCACGCCCACAAGGTCAACTTCTGCAAGTTCACCAACGAAACCCGCAACACCATCGAGGACGCGAGCGAAACCTCCGGTCAGAAGTATCTCTGCGCCATCAAGGGCACCGCCGCTGGCGGCGGCTATGAGATGGCGCTCGCCTGCGATCACATCATCCTGGCTGACGACGGCAACTCCACCGTTGCGCTGCCCGAGCTGCCGCTGCTGGCCGTGCTGCCCGGCACCGGCGGCCTTACGCGGGTGACCGACAAGCGCAAGGTCCGGCGCGACCTGGCCGACGCCTTCTGCACCATGGAAGAGGGCGTGCGCGGCTCCCGTGCCGTCAAATGGCGCCTCGTCGATCAGTCCGTGCCGAACTCGAAGTTCGAGGCCGCAATCACCCGGGCTGTCCAGCGTCTCACCAACGCCACCGCACGCCCTGCCGAGACCACCGGCATCGCCCTGACACCACTCGAGCGCACGTTCGAGCACGGCGCCATCCGCTACTCATCGCTCGACGTGGACATCGATCGCAGCGCCCGCCGCGCAACGCTCACGATCCGCGGTCCCGTAACCGCGCCGCCGGCCACGACCGGCGACATGCAGGCCCAGGGCGCCAGCTTCTGGCCGCTGCGTCTCGCCCGCGAGCTCGACGACGCCATCCTGCATCTGCGTGCCAACGAGCCTGAGATCGGCACGCTCGTCTTCAAATCCATCGGCGAATCCGGCCGCGTCGCCGGCCACGATGCATTCCTCGACGCCAACGCGTCTCACTGGCTCGCCGGCGAAATCCAGCACTATTGGAAGCGCGTGCTGAAGCGAATCGATCTGACCTCGCGCTCTCTCGTCGCCATGATCGAGCCCGGCTCCTGCTTTGCCGGCACGCTGGCGGAGATCGCCTTCGCCTGCGACCGCTCCTTCATGTTCGACGGCGCGCTTAAAGGCGATAACCGAGCGCCTGCCGCGCTGACACTCACGGCGTCGAACTTCGGTAGCTATCCCATGAGCAACGGGCTTTCGCGGCTGGCTACCCGCTTCATCGGCGAACCGGAAAGCGTGGAAACGGCACGCGCCGTTGTCGGCACGCCTTTGGACGCCTCCGATTGCGAGCGCCTCGGCCTTGTCACATCCGCCTTCGACGAGATCGACTGGGACGACGAGGTGCGCATTTTCCTCGAAGAACGCGCGAGCTTCTCCAGCGATGGCCTCACGGGCATGGAGGCCAACCTGCGCTTCGCTGGTCCCGAAACCATGGAGACCAAAATCTTCGGCCGCCTCACCGCCTGGCAGAACTGGATCTTCCAGCGCCCGAATGCGGCAGGAGCGGAAGGCGCCCTGAAGCGCTACGGCACGGGCGTCAAAGCCACCTTCGACCCGAAGCGGGTGTAGCACCGGCAAAGACCCCTGACGGGGATGCAAGTTGAGAGGTTGAAGCCCACAAGTCTCTCTGCGCCATCCGACATCCCCCCTCTTCCCCTGCGTTCCCGGAAGCCGCGAGGTCATGCCGAAGGCATGACGCGCGGCTATCCGGGACCTTCCCGGTCGCGACGGAGCGAGGCGACGGCCGTCCCTTGCACCGCCCTCCGGAATGGTGTTTCTGGACTGCCAAAGGCCAGTTTTGCCAAGCGGCTACAGGAAGCGCCCAATGCCCGAAAGCGCACACGTCGATTACTCGACAAAAATCCCTAATAACGTGGGTCTCCAGGACGACCAGCGTGTCCTCAAGGCGCTGGAGCAATGGCATCCGGGCTACATCGACTGGTGGATGACCATGGGGCCCGAAGGGTTTCAGACCTCCGACGTGTACCTGCGCACCGCCATCAGTATCGATCCCAAGGGCTGGGCCAAGTTCGACTACGTCAAGATGCCGGAATACCGCTGGGGCATTCTGCTGGCGCCGCGCGCCGAGGACCGGCTCGTGAACTTCGGGGGGCACAAGGGCGAAAAGGCGTGGCAGGAGGTGCCCGGTGAATATCGCGCCATGCTGCGCCGCCTCGTCGTCATCCAGGGTGATACGGAGCCCGCCAGCGTCGAGCAGCAGCGCCACCTCGGCAAGACCGCGCCCTCGCTCTACGACATGCGCAACCTGTTCCAGGTCAACGTCGAGGAAGGCCGCCACCTGTGGGCGATGGTCTACCTGCTGCACAAATATTTCGGCAAGGACGGGCGTGAGGAAGCCGAAGGCCTGTTGCAGCGTCGCTCCGGCGATGAGGACAAGCCGCGCATGCTCGGCGCCTTTAACGAGACGACGCCCGATTGGCTCTCGTTCTTCATGTTCACCTTCTTCACCGACCGCGACGGCAAGATGCAGCTCGAAAGCCTCGCGCAATCGGGCTTCGACCCGCTCTCGCGCACCTGCCGCTTCATGCTGACCGAGGAAGCGCACCACATGTTCGTCGGCGAGACGGGTGTGGGCCGCGTCATCGAGCGTACCTGCGAAGCCATGAAGCAGGCCGGCATCGACGACCCTTACGACATCGCCCGGGTGCGCGCCCTCGGCGTCGTCGATCTGCCGACACTGCAGAAGAAGGCCAACCTGCATTTCTCCCTGTCGCTCGACCTGTTCGGCTCCGAGGTTTCGACCAACGCCGCCAATTTCTACAACTCGGGCCTCAAGGGCCGCTTCCAGGAAACGCGAATTGAGGATGATCACGCGCTCACCAGCGCCACCTATCCCGTGCTGAAGCTGGTGGACGGCGCCATCAAGCTCGTCGAGGAGCCGGCGCTGACCGCCATCAACATGCGCCTGCGCGACGACTACGTGAAGGATTGCCAGGGCGGCGTCTCGCGTTGGAACAAGGTCATTGAGAAGGCTGGCATCAAGTTCGAGCTGAAACTGCCGTCAGTGACATTCCATCGCCAGATCGGCGAGTTCAAGGGCATCCACGCCTCGCCTGAAGGCCAGTTGCTTTCGGACGGCGAATGGGCCGCCCGCAAAGATCGGTGGCTGCCCTCCACCGACGACGGCGCCTTCATCGAAAGCTTGATGGCACCCTGCTGGGAGGCAGGCCGATACGCCTCCTGGATCTCCGCCCCCAAAATTGGCATCGACAGCAAGCCCGGCGACTTCGAGTACGTGAAGATCCACCGGGCGTAACCCGCGAGCACGGCCGACGCCGCACACTTCCCCCTCTCCCCGTTCTAACGGGGAGAGGGTCGGGATGAGGGGCAGCGGCATACTCAGCGTAAGTTCTCGCCCCTCATCCTTACCTTATCCCCGTAAGAACGGGGAGAAGGGACTAGCCGAATTCTGGGTGAGCTTCGTCTCTACCTACTTCTTCCCGCTCCCCTTCATCGCGTACGTATGCTCCACTCCCGGGAACGCGCGGCCCTTCACCTCCGCCGCATAGGCCGCAATCGCGCCGTCGATCGCCGCGCCGACCTGGCCGAACTCCTTCACGAACTTCGGCACGCGCGGCGACAGGCCCAGCATGTCCTCCATCACCAGGATCTGCCCATCGCACGCCGCCGACGCGCCGATGCCGATGGTCGGCACCGGCACCGCCTTGGTGATGCGCTGCGCCAGCGGCTCGGCGATGGCTTCGAGCACGATCGCGAACGCACCGGCCTCCGCCACCGCCATGGCATCGGCCTCCAGCCGCGCCCACTGATCCTCGGTCCGCCCCTGCGCCCTGAACCCGCCCAGCGTGTTGATCGCCTGCGGCGTCAGCCCGATATGCGCCATCACGGGAATCCCGCGCTCGACCAGATACCGGATGGTCTCCGCCATCTGCCTGCCACCCTCGAGCTTCACGGCCCCGCAACCCGTTTCCTTCAGCACATGCGCGGCGTTGCGGAACGCCACCGGCGGGCTCTCCTCGTAGGACCCGAACGGCATATCGACCACCACCAGCGCGCGCTTGGCGCCCCGCACCACGGCGCGACCGTGCATAATCATCAGGTCCAGCGGCACGGGCACGGTCGTCTCATAGCCGTGCATCACCATACCGAGGCTGTCGCCCACCAGCAGGAAATCCACGTGCTTGTCGGCGATGGCGGCCGTGTGCGCATGGTAGGCCGTCAGCGAGACGATGGGTTCCCCCCCCTTGCGGGCGCGAATATCGACCGAAGTGGTTCGAGTTGCAGAGGCCTGGACAGACACGGGTCAAACTTCTCCTTCAAGCGCTGCATGGCGAGGGATGGGATATCCAGCCCTTAATTGGCGATCTGGCACCTCAGCGCAAGGCCGGTGGCCTCATGCCTTCCATGCAAGGATCGCCCAGCCCTCTTGGGCGTGACGACGAGGCGCACAGGGTTTAAATAGGAAGCGACAGATGAATGAATATGCCAAATGGCTACTGGTCACGATGCCGGCCAATAAAGGACGAGTGCGCCCGAGCCATCACCCGATGCCGATCTCGATCGTTTTGCTCTCGCTCGACGCCCGGCCGGCCGCAGTCCTGGCGATCGGCCACTTTGCCTCGACGGCGATTCTGCGTCCGATCCACGATCCGAAAGACGGCAATGTCTGGCGCTGGTGCTTGAGGCATGTCCATGCGGCGGGGCGCGCATGACGGCATCTGCAGTTCTCAAGAAGCAGCACCTGATCGATCCCGAAATCTGCATCCGCTGCGGCACGTGCGAGGCCACCTGCCCGATCGGCGCAGTCTCGCACGACGACCTGAACTACGTCGTCGACGCCGAGATCTGCAATGCCTGCATGGATTGCATCGCTCCCTGCCCGACCGGCTCGATCGACAACTGGCGTATCGTCAAAATCCCATATCCCCTCGCAGAGCAGCTCGCCTGGACAGAACTGCCGAAGCAGGAAGATTGTGGTGAGGACGCGATCGCCATCGCCGAAGCCGCCGAAGCCGATGTCGGCGCACTCATCGAGCAGGCGCACGCCGGCGGCGGCGGCAAACCGGTGGCTCCCGCCTCTGCCGCCAAACCCACAGTCAACCTGCACAGCCGCCAGAAACCCGCCGTCGCCATCGTGCAAGGCAACTTCCGCATCACCGCAGCCGGCGCGGAAACCGACGTGCGCCACATCGTCCTGTCGTTCGGCGACACCGTCGTGCCGGTGCTCGAAGGCCAGACCATCGGCATCGTCCCGCCGGTCTCGGATGCGGACGGCAAGCCATTCCCGATCCGCCTCTACTCCATCGCCTCGGCGCGCGACGGCGAGAAGCGCAACGCCAACAACGTGTCCCTCACCGTGAAGCGCGTGCCGGGCGGCCTCGTCTCGGACTGGTTGTGCAGCCTCAAGGTCGGCGACAAGGTGTACGTCACCGGCCCCTACGGCTCCACGTTCCTGATGCCAAACGATGCCGCCGCCGACATCCTCATGATCTGCACCGGCACAGGCTCCGCACCCTTCCGCGCTTTCACCGAGCGGCGGCGACGCATGCCGGCCGGGGGCAGCGGTAAGCTCATCATGTTCTTCGGCGCGCGCACACCGCAGGAGCTGCCATACTTCGGTCCTCTGCAGAAGGTACCGGTCTCGCTGCTGGAACAGCATCTGGTGTTCTCCCGCCTCCCCGATGCGGCCAAGGAATACGTTCAGGATCGCCTGCGCGTGGAAACCACGCGCGTTGCCGAGCTCATGCGCGGCGCCGGCACCCACATCTTCATTTGCGGCCTCAAGGGCATGGAGGGCGGCGTCGATGCCGCGCTCACAGACATCGGCAGCGCACACGGCCTCGATTGGGCGTCGCTCAAGCCGCAGATGCGCGCCGAGGGCCGTTATCACGTTGAGACCTACTGACAGTCGTCGGTTCCGGGGCCTGTTCCAGAAATTTCATTTGGCGGATCGCACGCAGCGCCCTATCACCAGCCGCTAACGAGACCACACCCCGAGCAGCCAATGAACGAACCGCTTCCTGACCGTCTCTCCGCCGACGAGACGAGCCCGCACTATAACGCGGCCCTTCTGGAGAAGGGCGTCGGCGTGCGCTTCAAGGGCGTCGAGAAAACCAACGTCGAGGAATACTGCATCAGTGAGGGCTGGGTTCGCCTCACCGTCGGCAACACGCGCGACCGCCGCGGCCGCCCTATGACCGTCAAGCTCAAGGGGCCCGTCGAAGTTTACTACCGCGACGCACCGGACAGCGCCCCGGAAGGCGAGAAAGCCTAGCAGGGTCGATTCCGGATTGAATCGCCTCTGCATCCATGAGGCGCCTCGGCCGAAACGTGAATCCTGCTCTTTGCCGAGTTCAGAGTGCGATTCAGATTTCGCATGGAAGCCGATAGCGCATCCATGCGAAACGATCGCGCTCTAGAGGCCTATCTTCCCTCGCCGACGATGGCGAACGGCGCCCAGTAGTAGGGATGCGCCTCATACGCGGCCCCCCGCTCGACCAGCGCCGCCATCGAACGCCGCATGGCCTCGCCTCGCCCCAGCTCCGGCGCGGCGCGCATCTCCGAGAATGCCCGGGTCGTAAGCTTCACGGCCGCTTCCGACTCCACGGCCCAATGCGACACCATCACCGCCCTTGCACCGGCATGGAAGAAACCGCGTGCAATGCCCGACAGCATCTCGGTCTCGTTTCCGCCCGCGGCCGCCGTATTGCACGCCGACAGCACCACCCAGTCGGCGTCCAATTTCAACTGCGCGATCTCGGATGCCTTCAACAGGCCGTCATCGTCGCTCGAGGCGCGATCCGGCGGCGTCAGCACCAGCGCGGGCTCCGCGTACCCCGAGGTGAACTGCCCCGACTCCGACGCGAGCAGGCCGTGCGTGGCAAAATGAATGATACGATAGTGCTCGAGCGGCGCCCGCTTGATTGCCGTTTCCGTGGCGCGTGCGCCCAAATGCACGGCACTGCCCGACGCACCGACACTGCGCGCCACGCACCGCAGCTCATACGCCGTATCGGGCAACGGACACACCGCGCGCAGGCTTTCCACGTCCACGACACCCCTGGTCGCCGTTCGTCTCGGCACGGACCGCGACGCACCGGGCCGCGCCTGCGCGCCTGCCGCCTCGCCCGGACAGCTACCCGGCGTGGCTGGCACCGGCGGGCAATCGGGCGTTCCCTGGAGCACGGGATCGCCCCACCCTATGAACGCCTCGCGGGCCTGCGACGCCTTCGCCGACGCGCGCAAGGCATTGAGGCTCGCGACGGATGGCAGCACGGTGACGGCGTGCTGCGTCCCAAGCCATTTCGCGGCACGGTAGCCCGCAAGCGACGACGGTATGGCCTCCGCCGGTGGCTCCATCACCAGCACGGACAATGGCAAATTTGCCAGTGCGCCCGACGACACGACAATAAGGCGCTTATCCCGCAGCACCGCTCCGAGCTTGCCCAGCGCCGCCTCGTAGAGCTTGTACGCCCGTGCCAGATCGAACGGCAGCGGCTTTCCCGCCGCCGCATCCTCGCCGCTGAACGCGACACCGAGAAGCTGTCGGCATCGCTCGGCGCGGCTGTCATCCTGCCACGCCTGCTGATCGAGCCCGCACCTCAATGCCTCAACGCGTTCTGAAACAATCTCTCCATCGAGCAACACCGGCGTCCACTGGCTTTCGCTGCGCGTGACGGCCCAGACAAACGCATCGTCATCGCTGACGAGATACGTGACCAACGCCTCGTTCGGCGCCAGCAGCGCCTGCACCTGCGCCATGCCGAGCGCATTGGCTTCGTTGAAGCGTACCGCCGCCGGGCGGTTACTTGCCACCCGCCTCGGCTCAACCTGCGCGGAAAGTCGTCCGGCCTCCACGGCCAGCGCAACGCGCCGCTTTTCATACTCGGCGTGGCCTGGAATTTGCCGCTCGCGCGCCTGCACCTGCGAATTCAAGGCCTCCATCGCTTGCAACGGCCCGGCATCACGCTGTTGTAGCGCGTTGATGCGCGCCTCGATCTCCTTACCCTCCTTCATGCACGAGGGCGCCAGCGTTGGACATTTTCCGTAGGCTGCAACGAGCTTGTTCGACAGCTCGATCATCTCGCTCTGGTTGCGGAGGATGCTCTCCGTGCTCATGGCCTTGTTGGCGTCCATGAATTTGGCCCACAGCTCACGAAATACCGGATCCTTCTCGCGCGTGGCGAACCAGGCCTGCGTGTTGTCCTCTTCCTGGGCGCGCAGTTGCTTCAGGCGCTCTTCGCGATCGAGCTGGCGCTCGGTTGCGCCCGTCTTGTCGTCACGCCGCCGCGCCGCCTTCATGATCGCGTCCGCGGCTGCCGTCCGCCATTTGAGCTGAACGATCTCGAACGTCTCGCTGAGCAGTTTGTTGGCGTCCGGTCCGGAAGCCTTGCTCAAGGTCCAGGCGGCGCGCGCCAGCCCCAGGAAGTTCGCTGCATTCATCTCGCTCGACAGCAGATCGGCAAGATAATCCGTGCTTTGCGCCGGTGGTGGCCCATCGCTCGTCAGCGTGCGGAACGCCTCACGGAAACCATCATATGCGCGGCGCCACTCGCCCTTGGCCAGTGCGAGGCGCGCCCGATTCTGCTGGTGCCGTGCCTTGAACGGATCGACACCACTCAGCAGAAGAACCTTGCGCGCCGCGACCACGCGCTCATAAAGCTGCTCGGCCTCGGCGACCTTGCCGTTTTTGAGCAGGACCCGCGCCAGTCCTTCCATGGCAAACGCCGAATTGACGGTGTCCCGCCCAAACGTACGCTCGATGACGGCAAGCAGGTCGCGGTAATGGCGCTCCGCTCCTGCATAATCTCGCAGAAGCTCGCTACTGGCCGCCAGAATGCCGTGCTGGTCCAGTTCAGTCTCGAATTTCGAGCTCGGCTTCAGCTTGTTAGCGCTCAGCGCTTCCTGCGCCAGCCGTATCGCGCTGCGAAAGTCCTGGGCGTAGTAGGCTGCCTGCGACTGCTTCGCCAGCGCCTCGACATCGGCCGCCTGTGCGACGGCATTGTCCGGCCTCAGCAGCGAAATGAGCACGAACAAGCACACGATCGAGAGACGCATCTCCGTTCCCCGCAACACGCAAAACACGCAACGCCTTTCGTCAGAATGCAGTCAGTATGCAGCAACAGCATGAAGTCGGAAAGACTTCACGCTTGACCATATGCGGCAGCGTGATCGAAATGTTTGGAGGCAGCCGCCTACTTCCGCGTCCCGAGAAATTCCCGCGACCAGCGATCGTAGTCGTCGGCCCGCGTCACGCGACGCATCAGGTCGGCGGATGCGAGGTTCTGGATATCCTTCGGCGCCACACCGTCGCGCAGGGCCTTAAGCGTCGCATAGATCCCCTGCACCGCCGCCTGGAACGGCAGATGCCCCTGCAAACACACGCGCACGCCCTGGCTCGCGAGATAGGCCTTGTCGCTGATCTCCGGCGTCGCCGTGCCGAGAATGATCGGTAGCTTGATCTTCGGCGCAATCGCCTCCAGCTCCTTCCGCGTCTTCACGCCCACAAGAAAGATCGCGTCCACGCCCACCGCCTCGTAGGCTTGCGCACGCCGTATCGTATCCTCGATGCCCGTGATCAAGATCGCGCTGGTGCGGCCGGCGATGACGAGGTCGGGGTCGCTGCGTCCGGCCAGCGCCGCCTTCATCTTGCCAATGCCTTCCTCCACGGAAAGGATCTGCTGCGCGTCAGTCGTGCCGAAGGCCTGCGGCAGCACCGTGTCTTCAATCGATAGTCCGGCCACGCCCGCCGTCTCAAGCTCCTCCACCGTGCGCATGACACTCAGCGCGTTGCCGTAGCCGTGGTCGGCGTCGCACATCAGCGGCAGGTCGGCCGCACGACCGATGCGCAGGGCCTGATCCGCAAACTCCGTCAGCGTCAGCGTGATGAGATCGGGCGCCCCCAGAACCGTCAGCGAGCCCGTGGAGCCCGCGAACATGCCGACCTCGAAGCCCAGCTCCACCGCAATGCGCGCTGCGATCGGATCGTGCACCGACCCCGGATAGACGCAGGCATTGCCCGCCAGGATACTGCGGAATGCTTTGCGGCGATTGCTCCAGCGCGAGGGCATGCGTCTTCCTTCCCGTGTTTTCTGCTCAGTAACGGCGATATAGCAGATGCCGGCGCCGCAGGTCGCGGCATAAAGCGCCGCTCATCGCCGGCGTTCTCCCGCGGACCTGCCGATCAGCCGCTTGGCCGCCTGCGCGGCCGCTGCCGCATAGCTGCGGTCGCCGTGCACCAGCATCAGCGAAATCGCCCCTTCCGACAGCAACCAAACCTCGCGGGCACGCTGCCGCGCCGCACGAACGCCGGCCTTGGCCAGCAGCTCGACCAAGTGGCCCTCCAGCAGCGCCTTGTGGCGCCGCGCTATTGTGCGCGCCGGATGGCCACGCAAATCCGCAAGCTCGATGACGAGCCGGGTGAAGCCCGAGCCGGCCCAACGCGGTGTGTCCGCCCACACCTCGAGCCCCCGAAACAATGCATCGATAATGGAATCGGGAGACTCGCCCAAGCGGTCCGCAAACGTCTTGAACGCGGCCAGCGCCAGATCGTGCTGCGCCTCCAGCATGGCCGCGAGCAAAGCATCCTTGCTCTCGAAATGGTAGTAAAGCGTGCGCTTGGTGACCCTGGCTCCCGCGGCAATCTCATCCATACTGACGCGCGTATATCCCTTGCGCCGGAACAGCACGTAGGCTGCGTCCAGAATGCCTTGTCGCGTGACGGTTGCAGACCGCGGCACGCCCACCTCCAATGTATACTGCATAGTGAATTTACATCGCCGCTGCCCCGCGTTGAAGTGCTTGAATTCGCGACAAGCAGGGAGGTATCACGATGCAAAATTCCCACTTGCCGGAGCTTGTCGAAGCGCACATCCGAGGGGCGTCCATTTACTGGAATGCCTGTCTCGGAACGCCTCTTCTCGCCATCCCATCACCGCTTGTGTTCTATGGCACACAGATTGCCGCCGGGCGTCTCTCGCTGCTGATCCTGCTGATCGATCCGCCTAGCGCCGTTGGAGCGGCACCATGACCACGTTCGAGCCGCTCACGCTTCGGTCCGTTAGCGTGCGCGCCGTATCCGTGCCGCTGCGCCGGCCGGTCGTTTCCAAGGTTGGGCTGTGCGACCGGTGGCCTATCCTCCTCATCGATCTCGAAACCGAGGAAGGCATCGTCGGCCGCAGCTACCTTGAACCCTATCTCGCTCATGCGGCGCGCTACCTCATCCCCCTGCT
>CADEFX010000141.1 GCA_902826715.1 uncultured Hyphomicrobiales bacterium
GCCATCGAGGGCTTCTGCATGACCGGCGGCCTTGAGCTGGCGCTGGCATGCGATCTGCGCGTCGCAGGCGAAGGGTCCAGCTTCGCCGTCACCAGCGCGCGCATCGGCACCGTTCCTGGCGCTGGCGGGACGCAGAGGCTGCCGCGCATCGTCGGCAAGGCCAACGCGCTTGAGATGCTGTTTGCCGCTGAGCCTATCGGTTGCGCCGAAGCGCTCCGCATCGGGCTGATCAATCGCCAAGTTGATTGTGGCGGTGCGTTGAACGAGGCCTTAGCCATAGCCCGCGTTCATGCCGAGCGCGCCCCGCTGAGCCTCGCTCTCATCAAGCGCGCCGTACATCGCGGTCTGCAGACGGACATCGAATCGGGCCTCGAACTCGAAACCTTTCTCGTTGCCTCGATCTACACCACCGAGGACAAACAGGAGGGTATCTCTGCCTTCCTCGAGAAGCGTAAACCACAGTTTCGCGGTGTGTAGTCCAGCGGCGCCGATTGCGTCGTGGCGTGACGCGCGAAAAGGCAGGCGATGCCGTAGCCATGGCCATCGAGCCGATATACTGTCCCCGGCGAAAGGCACGGAAGGCTCGGGGAAATGGCTGATGACGCTGCTGACGGTTAACGGCGTGGAGCGCAGTTTCTATGGCGTGCGTGCGCTCGCCGGCGTTGATCTCGAGGTTCCGGCTGGCCGCATCACCGGGCTGATCGGCCCGAATGGCGCCGGCAAGACGACTCTGTTCAACTGCATAACGGGCGTTATTCCGCCGGACAAGGGCCGCATCGTCTTCGATGGCCGTGACATCACCGGGCTGCGGCCGGATCAGATCACGCAGACTGGGCTCGTGCGCACGTTCCAGATTGCACGTGGCCTTCCGCGCTTGTCCGTGCTCGAAAATCTGCTTCTGTACGGCACGCGCCAGCCGGGCGAAAAAGCCCTCACGGCCGCGTTCAATCCCGGCGCCGCCCGGCAGCGCGAGGAGGAGTTGATTGCCCGCGCCGTCGCCGTCGCCCGCCGCCTGAACCTCATGCACGTCATCCGCAATCCGGCGTCCGATCTTTCGGGCGGCCAGAAGAAGCTGCTCGAGATCGGCCGCGCCCTGATGACCGAGCCGAAGCTGATCCTCCTCGACGAGCCCGTCGCCGGCGTCAATCCGACGCTCGCCAAAGAGATCGGCACGCACCTGAGGACCCTGATCAATGACGGCATCACCATTCTGCTTATCGAGCATCACATGGACATGGTGGCCCGGCTTTGCGACCACGTGATCGTCCTGGCCGAGGGCAGGCATCTCGCTGAGGGCACGTTCGAGGATGTCGCCTCCAACGAGGTTGTGCAGCTCGCTTACATGGGCCGCCGCAAGGTCAAAGTCACCTGATGGGAACGCTCTCTGCTCGTAGTATCGTTGCCGGATATAGCGCCGCCGATGAAGTGCTGAAAGGCGTCGACCTGGAGGTGCATCCGGGCGAGATCGTCTGCATCATCGGGCCCAACGGCGCCGGCAAGTCAACGCTGCTCAAGGCGATCGCCGGCCTCCTTCGCCCGAGCCAAGGTCATGTCGAGCTGCAGGGCGCCGACATCACCGGCCTCGCCGCCCGCGACATCAGCCGGCGCGGCCTCGCCTACGTGCCGCGTGCGATCTACCTTCTCGCGACAATGGCGCTGACCGAGAACCTCAAGACGGGTGACGACAGCGAGCGGGAAGGAACGGTAATGGCCATCGCGGTTGCCGTCACCCGCTTTCCGATCCTCGCCGAGAACCGCCGCCATGCGGCGCGCGGTCTGTCCGGCGGCGAACGCCAGATGCTCGCCATGGCCATGGCCCTGATGGTCGAGCCCGCCGTGCTACTGCTCGACGAGCCGTCAGCCGGCCTGTCGCCGCTGGCGGCCGAGAAGCTGTTCGAGAGTATCGTTGCTATCCACGAGAGCGGCGTTTCCATCGCGTTGGTGGAGCAGAACGCCAACGAAGCGCTCGCCATATCCGACCGGGCCTACATCCTGGTCGATGGCCGCAACAGCCGCACGGGAAACGCCAAGGAGCTTGCCGAGGACCCGGAAATCCGGCGTATCTTCCTCGGGGGATAGGACGCGCACTACACGAACACGCTTTGCTCTTGGATCAGGGGATTAAACATGGCCATCCGTCAAACCCGCCGAACCGTTCTGAAGACTGGCTCAGCACTGGCAGCAGCTTCCATCCTACCGTCCGGCTCGTATGCGCAATCCGAACCTCTGCGCCTCGGGGTTCTGACGCCGCTCACAGGCGCGGGGGGCGCTGACGGCCCGCGCATGCTGAAAGCCATGCAATTGGTCGTTGACGAAGTGAACGCGATCGGGGGACTGCTCGGCCGCAAAGTCGAGCTGGTGGTCGAGGACGACCAGACCAATCCCGAAGCGGCCGTGCGCGCTGCGCGCAAGTTGATCGAGGTCAATAAGGTGCCGGTCATCATGGGCACCTGGGCCTCAGCGGTAACCTCGGCCGTTGCTCCGGTGTGCTGGGAGAGCAAAACGTTCCTCACTACTGTTTCGGGAGCCGACAGCATCACCCAGCTTCCGCACCAAGGTTTTCTCATTCGCACGCAGCCAAACAGCCAGCTTCAGGGCAAGGCGCACGCCACGTTCATTGCCTCCATGGGCTACAAGCGGGTGTTCGTCATGGCGATCCAGGCCCCGTTCGCCATTCCGACCCGTAACCGGCTCGAGGAAATTCTCAAGGCCAATGGCTCCGAGCTGGTCGGCGGTCTGATCTACGAAAAGGAGAAGACCACCTATCGCTCCGAGGTCGACGAAGCACTCAGGAGCAAACCCGATCTCATCTACCTCAACGGCTACGCACCCGATACCATCGTCACGCTGCGCGATCTCTATCGCGCGGGCTTCAACGGCCCTCGCTTCGCCCAGTCGTACGCCGTGCCGGCCAAGACGCTGGAGACGTTGCCACCCGAGGTAACCGAGAACGTCTATACCGGGCAGCCCTCGGCCGACATCGGCTCCAAGCCGTTCGAGCTCGCGGCCAAGCGGCTGGGCATCGCCGAGCCCGATTCCTACGAGTGTCAGGCCACCGATTGGATCAGCATCGTCGCCCTGACCATCGCCAAGGCGAAAGAAGCGACGGGTCAGGCGCTGCGCGACAACGTCCGCAAGATCACCCAGGGTAACGGCGAAAAGGTTTCTACCGCCGTCGAGGGCCTGAAGCTGCTGGCCGAGGGCAAGGAGATCAATTATGAAGGCGCCAGCGGCCCGTGCGATTTCACGGACATCGGCGATATCTTCGACTGCAAGTTCCGCTACGTCAAAGTCGAAGGCGGCAAGTTCAAGTTTCTCAAGGTCACCTGAGTCGGGAACGCCGTCGTCCACATGCACGTCCTGCAGCTCGTCATCAACGGGATCATGGCGGGGACCATCCTCGCCGTGCCCGCCATCGGCCTGACCGCCATCTTCGCGGTTCTGCGCTTCACCAACTTCGCGCTCGCCTCCCATGCCACCATCGGAGCGTTCGCCGGCTACGTCGCCAACGTGCACTTCGGCTTGCCGATCCTGCCTGCGGTGTTCGCGGCATTTCTCATCGCCGGCATGGTGGGCGTCGCCTCGGACGAATTGGTGCTGAAGCCGTTTCGGGCGGCCGGCTTCATCACCACGGCGATCGGCTCCATCGCCTTGACGATCGCGCTGGAGAACATCGTCCGTTTCGGCTTCGGCAACGAGCTGCGAGGATACGATCTCCCCATCACGCGCGACTGGCGCTTCAACGGCATCCGCATCGGGCCGCAGCAGGTGCAGAACCTCGCCATCGCCGTGGCCGTGATGGCCGCGCTGTTCGCATTTCTCGCCTTCACGCGCACGGGCAAGGCTATGCGCGCCGTGGCCGACAATCCGATGCTCGCCGCGATCAAGGGCATCAACGCCGATGCGATCGGCCGCGTCGTCTCTTTCGTCGGCATGGGATTGGCCGGGCTCGGCGGCATGCTGATCGGCCTCGATACGACCATCGATCCGCTGACTGGTTTCCGCGCCATGCTCTCGATCTTCGCCGCCGCCGTGGTCGGCGGGCTTGGCAGCATCCCGGGTGCGGTCATCGGGGCGCTCGTCGTCGGCATCGGCGAGGAATTGAGCACGCTTGTTCTGTCGCACGACTATCGCAGCGCCGTCGGTTTCCTCGCCATCGTTTTCGTTCTGACGCTGCGCCCGCGCGGCATCCTTGGGCAGCGGGCCTATTAGCCATGGAACACTATCTCATCGCCATGGCCATCACCGCGGGGCTCTATGCCCTGATGGCGCTTGGCACCAACATCATTTGGGGCATGGCGGGTATGGTGAACCTCGGCGTCGTCGGCTTCGTCGGCGTCGGCGCCTACGTCTCGGCCCTGCTGACGTTGAAGCTTGGTTGGCCCATCGCCGCCGGCATGGCGGCGGGCGCGCTGGCTGCAGCCAGCGTCGGCATCCTGGTGGGCCTCATCACCGTCAACCTGCGCGGTGACTATCTTGCCATCGTGACGCTCGGCTTTGCCGAGTCGGTGCGGATCGTTACCAGCAACGAGATCTGGCTCGCCAACGGCACAGACGGGCTGTCCGGCATTCCAGGGCCATGGCGTGCGGATCTCGGGCCTCACAACTTCAATCTTTTCTATTTGGGAATCGTGGTTGCCGTAGTGGCCGTCGCCTTCTTCGTTGCCGAACGGCTGTGTTATTCGCCCTTCGGCCGCGTGTTGCGCGCAATTCGTGATGATGAACAGGTGGCGTCGGTCGCGGGCAAGTACGTGCTCGCGTTCAAGCTCAAGGCCTTTGCCATCGGCACGGGTGCCTTGGGGCTGGCCGGCGCGCTCTACGCGCACTTTACATCCTACATCGCGCCCGATGTGTTCGTGCCCTTGCTGACGCTCTACATCAAGCTTTCGCTGCTCGCCGGAGGGCTAGGCAACAATCGTGGTGCGTTGCTGGGGGCCGTCGCCGTCGTCTTCTTCCTCGAGTCGACACGCTTCATCGTGCCGCTCATTCCGTGGCTGACACACGTCCAGGGTGCGGCCTTGCGCGAAATCCTGATCAGCGTGACGCTGCTCATTATCCTGCGCTATCACACGAAGGGCCTGATCCCCGAACGCCTGTCCCATCCTGCACTTCCTGCCGAGCCATCGCCCGCCCACGCCATACCATCTCGAACTGGAGCCATGACATGAGCCAGATCTTGCGCGCCTTGACTGTCGACGACATCGCCGGCGTCCTCACCCTGTCCGCCGCCGCGACCGACCCGATGCAGGTCTACGCCAAGGTCGATGCGCTCGTGCGTGAGACGGTCGGCCACAAGTTTCTTACGGTCCTACGCTTTGTCGAGGAAACGCAGGAAGTCGAACGCCTGTACTCGAGCGACATGAAGGCCTATCCGGTCGGCGGCCGCAAACAGCTCAAGACCATCAACAAGGACCACGGTCTGGCCGCCAGCGGCGAAATCTTCCTCGCCGCCAACGAGGAAGAGGTGAAAAACACCTTCCCCGACCACGAGCTGATCTTTAGCCTCGGCGCCGGCGCCATCCTCAATGCCCCGATCCGCCACGCCGGCCGCCGCCTCGGCACGCTCAACTGCTCGGGCCTCGCCAACAGCTACGGCCCCCAACAAATCGAAGCCGCCAAGATTCTAGCGAATCTCCTTGTAACAACGGTTCTGACCGCGCCCAAAAAGCTGCCGTAACCGTCGCGTTGGACATTTCCGTTGCTGAGATTAAGCGAGTGCTGATGCCGGCTTTGCCAGTGGAAGCTTCGGTCCGCCGTCATGCAGATGGCAAGCTGCCCAATGGTCGTGTGTCACCTGACGCAACGGCGGGGCCTCGCTCCTGCAGCGCTTGTGCGCGTAGGGGCAACGGGTGTGGAAATGGCATCCCGGCGGCGGATCGATCGGGCTCGGCACATCGCCCTTGAGAATGATCCGTTTTCTTTGCTTCGAGCTCGTCTTGGCAATCGGCACTGCCGAGAGCAGCGCCTCGGTGTAAGGATGCAGGGGCTGCGCGAATAGCGTGGCTTTGTCGGTCATCTCGACGATGCGGCCGAGATACATGACAGCGACGCGATGCGAGATGTGCTCGACCACCGCAAGATCGTGCGCAACGAACAGATAAGTGAGCTTCAGCTCGTCCTGCAGGTCCATGAGCAGGTTGATGATCTGCGCCTGAATCGACACATCGAGCGCCGAAACCGGTTCGTCCCCGACGATCACCTCCGGCGACAAGGCCAACGCGCGTGCGATGCCGATCCGCTGTCGCTGGCCGCCGGAGAACTCGTGCGGATAGGACTTGATGTGCTCCGGCCGCAAGCCCACGCGTTCGAACAGGGTCGCCACGCGCGCTGTGCGCTCTTTGGTGCTGCCCCCGACCTCGTGAATGATGAGCGGCTCGGCGACAATCTCGCCGGCTGTCATACGCGGGTTTAGCGACGCGTAGGGGTCCTGATAGATCATCTGCAGGCGGCGCCGATACGCCAGCATTTCGCTTTGGTCGAGATGCGTGATGTCCCGTCCGTCCACCTTGATCTGGCCGGCTGTGGGCTCCAGCAGCTTCAAAACCGTGCGGCCCACCGTCGATTTCCCGCAGCCGGATTCACCGACCAGGCCGAGCGTCTCGCCCTTGCGCAGCTCGAACGAAACCCCGTCGACGGCGTACACCTGCCCGCTCACCCTGGAGAAGAATCCCTGGTGCACGGGAAAATGTTTCTTTAGCGCGGTGACTTGCACGAGCGGCGGCGGGGCCTGCGGCGAGCGGTCCGGCGGTGCGTTGGACTGGGCGATCTGTGTCGCCAAGTTCATGCCGTACCTCCCAACACTTTGTCGGCGTGCCAGCAGGCGATGACATGTCCCGGCCGATGCTCTTCAAGCGCCGGCTCGACGTTGCGGCACTGCTCCGATGCGAAGCTGCATCGCGGCGCGAAGCTGCATCCCTGCGGCAGCCGAGCCAGCGAGGGTACAAGCCCCTTGATCTCGTTGAGGCGGCGGCGCGTGGCGCCGGCGCGCGCCGCGTCGTCGAGATGAGGAATCGAGCCCAGCAGCCCCATCGTATAGGGATGACCAGGCTGGTCAAACAGCACGCTGGACGCCGCCTCTTCGACCTTCTTGCCGGCGTACATGACCACCACGCGATCCGCATTCTCCGCTACCACTCCCATATCGTGCGTGATCAGAATGATCGCGGTGCCGAAGGCTTCCTGCAGCTCGCGCATCAGGTCCAGGATTTGCGCCTGGATGGTGACGTCCAGCGCCGTCGTCGGCTCATCCGCGATCAGCACCTTGGGATTGCACGACAGGGCCATGGCGATCATGACGCGCTGGCGCATGCCGCCCGACATCTGGTGAGGAAATGCCTGTGCCCGTTTCTCTGCCTCGGGGATGGAAACGCGCTTTAGCATCTCGATGGCCTTGTCCAGCGCATCCTTGCGTGACAAACGCTGATGCGTCGCAATAGCCTCCGCGATCTGGCGACCGACGGTGAACAACGGGTTCAGCGACGTCATGGGCTCCTGGAAGATCATCGAGATGTCGTTGCCGCGCACGTTCTCCATCTCGACGTCGCCGAGCTTGAGCAGGTCCTCACCCTCCAGGCGTACGGCGCCACCCACGATCCGGCCGGGAGGGCTTGCCACCAGTCGCATGATGGAGAGGGCCGCGACGCTCTTCCCGCAGCCGGACTCGCCGACGACACCCAGCGTTTCGCCGCGACGAACCGAGTAGGAAACGCCATCCACGGCTTTGACGGTGCCGGTCTGCGTAAAGAAATGTGTCTGGAGCTTGTCGACCTCGAGCACGGCGTCGCCCGGCACGGCATGGGCGCGCGGGATCTCGGCAAACGTCGGCATTGCCTGAGACACTTTCGTTTACTCCCTTGCGGCCGTCGTGTAGCCTTTCGGCAAAAAGAAGCGACCCTGGGACTACCAGACCATAGGTCTGCAAGCTGGCAAAGAACAAAAAGTCAAAGGAGGAAACCCCGCATGCCTCGCATTCGCCACCCGTGGTCGCGGCCCAATCGCCGCGACGTCTTGAAGGGCAGTGCCGCTGCCCTGGCCGCAGCCTACGGCCTTCGGCCCGATTGGGCTGTCGCCGCCGTGCCTACGGAATTCGACGGCACGAAGTTCCAGCTTGCGGCGCCCGAGTCAAACCCCAAGCGCGGTGGCGTTCTGAAGTACGGCATCACGTCACGTCCGCCGCATTTCGACGTGCATCAGTCGGGCACGATCAACAGTCTCGGCTGCCAGGGCTGCATGTTCGACAATCTCATCCGCCGCGATCCGCGCGACAGCGGCAAGACGATCATCCCGGATCTTGCACACAGCTGGAAAATCTCGGCCGATGGCAAAACCTACACGTTCTTCCTTCGTGAAGGCGTGCAGTTCCACGATGGTGCCGAGCTCACCGCCGAGGACGTGAAAGCCACATTCGACCGCATCGCCAAACCGCCCCAGGGCATTTCGATTCCGCGCAGCGTTCTTTTCGCCGCGGTCTCCGAGATCAACGCGCGCGACAAGCACACGATCGAGTTCAAGCTGTCCCAGCCGCGCCCGCCCGAGTTCATCATGTCGGCGTTCGCCAGCGGCTGGAACGTCATCTTCCGCAAGAAGACGCTCGAGGACAACCAGCAAAACCTACGCCGCGTCGTCGATATTCCGGGCACCGGCCCCTACAAGAGCAAGCGCCGCGTCGAGAACGAAGTCTGGGTGATGGAGCGCAACGAGAAATATTGGAACAAGGGGCTCCCCTATCTCGACGGCATCGAATTTTACCACGGCCTGCCGTTTTCGTCGGAGCTGGGCTCGGCCGTCCTGGCAGGACGGACGGACTATGCGCGCATCGTCGATCCTATCACGGCACGCAAGGCCAAAGAGACGCAGGGCATGTCGTCGCTCAATTTCTATCAGAGCGTGATTCAAGGCTGCTGGCCCAATGCCAAGAAGAAGCCGTTCGACGATCCGCGCGTGCGCCGCGCCGTGCATCTTGTCATGGACAAGGCAGTGTTGGTTGACGTGGTGAAGGATGTGGCGCCGATGATGGTCGGTGGCTTCATCTATCCGTTCTCCGATTTCGCCACGCCGATCGACGAGTTGCGCAAGCGCATTGGCTATCAGGACGACCCAGCTGCTGCCGTCAAGGAGGCGAAGGCGCTCATGGCAGCCGCCGGCTACGCCAGCGGTGCGAAGGACGTCGATATTCTTGTGCGCGACGTGCCGAGCTTCAAGCTCTGGGGCCAAGCCATTCAGGCCATGCTCCAGGAGACGCTCAACATCGAGACCAAGCTGCGCGTCGTTGTCGAGTCGGTCTGGTTCGACGACATCAAGTCGGGCAATTACGGGCTTGCCATCGGCGCCGTCGTCTCGACCCTGCTCGATCCATCCGACTACTTCAACGCGTGGTACAAAAAGGATGGCCCCCAGAACTATGCCAACTGGGACAACGCCAAGTTCAACGAGTTGCTCCCCAAGATCGATGGCGAGGTCGACGCCACCAAGCGCCTGGCCTTCATTCGTGAGGCGGAGGCTATAATGGAGCAGGACCCGCCGGTCTTCCCCATCTGCTGGGAGAAGATCAACGACGTCTGGTACAACTACGTCAAAGGGCACAAGCCGAACGACTATTTCGGCATCTACGACGTCGTGCGGTTCGACACGTTCTGGCTCGACAAATAGTCGCGCGATTGTCGACAGGTTGGTGCCGCCAGGCCGCTTTCAAAACGGCCTGGCAGCCAACTGATGCTTCTACGATCGGCTGCCGGATAACGACAAAAGCCAAAAACCGGCCGACTGCTGAGCGCAATGGTCGAGGCCAATGATCAGCTATATCGCGCGCCGCCTTGCCTTCGGAGTGCTGACGATCATAGGCGTGTCCATCGTCGTGTTCGTCATCATGCGCGTGCTGCCGGGCGATCCATTGGTCGCGCTGTTCGGGCCTGATGGCTTCACCAAATTGACGGACGAGCAGCGGGCCCAATACATGGCGGACCTGGGCCTCTCCGATCCGCTTTGGAAACAATATCTGGCTTGGGTTGCCGATATCGCCCGCGGCGAGTTCGGCCGCTCTTTTTTTAGGGCCGAGAGTGTTGCCGAGATGATCTCGCGCCGTGCACCGCTGACGGCGCAGATCGCGTTTCTGTCGGTGGTCTTTTCCTGGCTCGTCGGCATTCCGGTGGCACTCGTCAGCGCCCTCAAGCCCAACAGCGCCTGGGACAACGTCACGCGCTTCTTCTCGATCCTCTTCCTTGCCATCCCGGGCTTCTGGTTCGGCATTCTGATCGTTCTCGCTCTGCTGTTCTGGTTCGGCTATCGCGCGCCGCTGACCGGAGCGCCCTTCTTCTCCGATCCGCTTCTCAATCTGCAGATCGTCATCGGTCCGGCTATTGTGCTCGGGCTCGGCCAGGCCGCCTACATTGCGCGCATGGCGCGCTCGAGCTTGCTCGAGGTCATCCGCGAAGACTATGTCCGGACCGCGCGCGCGAAAGGTCTGTCGAGCCGCCTTGTGATCGCGCTGCATGCGCTGCCCAATGCGCTGCTGCCGGTCATTACGCTCTCGGGCATCCTGCTCGGCTTCGTGCTGGCGGGCTCCATCCCGGTCGAGCGCGCGTTCGGTGCTCCGGGCCTCGGCGACGCGATGTTCATCGCGGTGAAGGAGCGTGACGTCTTTGTCATGCAGAACCTGGTATTCCTCTACGCCTGCGTCTTTGTGCTCCTCAATATCGTGGTGGACGTTGTCATCGCGTGGCTGGACCCGAGGATCCGATATCAATGACGGCGACCCATCCCGGAAACATCGCGCCGCCTACCACGTTCAAACCGTCGCGACTGCGGCGCATGCGCGAAGGCTTTTTCTCGTTCGTGCGCCGCTCGCCGATGTCGGCGTTTTGGGGTCTCGTTGCGGCCGCGATCGTGGTCATGGCCGTTTCAGCCCCCGTGCTCGCTCCGTACGATCCGCTGAAATCCAACTTCCGCGCAATGACGAAGCCGCCGAACGAGAAAAATTGGTTCGGCACAGACCAGGTTGGCCGGGACACGCTGAGCCGAGTCATCCACGGCAGCCGCACGTCGCTGATGGTGGCCTTCGCCGCGGTTCTGTTCGGCACCACGCTCGGTGCGCTTTGGGGACTGGCGTGTGGGTTCTTCGGCGGCCGCTTCGACCTTATCAGCCAGCGGCTCATCGAGTTCATGCAGTCGTTTCCCGATCTTATATTGGCCATGGCCATCGCCATGGCTCTCGGTGCGGGCACATGGACAGTCATAGTGGCGATCGCCATCACGCGCATTCCGTTCGGCGGCCGCGTCATTCGCTCCGTGGTGCTGTCGCTTAAGGAGATGCAATACGTAGAAGCCGCACGCGGGATCGGCGCCTCGAACCGCCGGCTCATGTTCCGGCATATCCTGCCACAGTGCGTCGCGCCTTATCTCATCCTGGCCACGACCCATCTTGGCGTTGCCATCGTCATCGAGGCGTCGCTTGGCTTCCTCGGAGTCGGAATTCCTCCACCCAGCCCGACCTGGGGGAACATGCTGTCGGATGCCTTGAACTCCGGCCTTGTGCCGCCCTGGTGGCTTGTGCTGTTCCCCGGGCTCGCCATCACGCTCACCGTACTCGCCTTCAATCTGCTCGGCGACGGCATCCGTGACGCGCTCGATCCGCGGCTGCGCAACGCACTTTAGCGGGCGCGCGAGCGCGCCTGCGTGAACTGGCTGAGGCCCAGCAACAGCACCGACACCACGATCAGCAGCGTCGAGATGGAGGCGATGGTCGGATCGATCTCGTCGCGCAGCGCATTGAACATGCGCTTGGTCAGCGTCGCCTTATCGCCGCCGGCGATGAACAGCGAGATCACCACTTCGTCGAGCGACGTGATGAACGCCAGCAGCGCGCCTGAGATCACCGAGATCTTGATCTGCGGCAGCGTCACCGTGAGAAACGCCCACGGTCGGCTCGCGCCGAGGCTGCGCGCCACCATCTCCTGGTTCATGTCGTAGCTCTTGAGGCTCG
>CADEFX010000142.1 GCA_902826715.1 uncultured Hyphomicrobiales bacterium
ACGGCCCTCGCCGTTCCGCCCCTGCGGGGGCAGTGACGTGACGCAAAGCCTCGGGCCGAAAGGCCGCGAGGCGTTTGGTGTTGGAAACACCCTTACGCTTCAAGGGAGAGGGCGGATAACCCCGTCGCCAGGTGTGAAGACCCCGGCTGCTTGCGTGCTGCGCACGCAGGCCGGGGACGCTCGTTGATGGTTGCCCAAGCTCGGAATTCGTTCACCGCCAAACGTCCGGGAACGCATGCGGAGGGCGGTATCGTGTGCCTCGGGCGCAAAACACGAAGGCCAGCACCGACGGGCTCCGTTCCGGACCTCTGGACCCAACCGGGCCGGGCGCGTCAGCTCGTCTCGAAGAGATCAGCGGCGCGCTTGGCGATGGCGTCGGCCTTCCAGGACGGGATCTTGAACTCCCAGCCGGCGGCCTTGGCATTGATCTCGTCGGCCTGCTTCTTGGCATCGCCTTCGCCGGCCGCGCTGAAGGAGAGCCAGCTTGCATCGCCGTCCTTGTTGAGGCGGAAGGTGACCTTGAGGCCGCCCTCGGCCTCAAGCGTCAGGACGCTGACCTTGTCGCCGGCAGGCGTTGCGTCGAGCTTGCGCATATCGTCCATGTCGATGGACGAGAAAGCTTGTGGAATCTGGTCGATGGTGACGCCCTGCTTCAGCTTCTTGCCGTCGGGCATGGCAGCGAGTTTGAACTTCTGATCCTTCTCCGTGCCCTTCTCGACGACGAGCGGCGTCTCGCCGGGATGTTCGATCGTCACGCGCGTGATCTTGTCGGCGACGGTGGTGAAAATGCCGGTCTGCACCCAATCCCTGACCTCGGCCGACGCCTTGGGATCGCCCGTGGCGAGCCAGGTCTGCGGGCTCGATGCCGTGCGCACGTAGAAGCCGGAGCGGCCGGAGCCGAACGCCTCGGGCTTGCTCTTGCCGACGATGACATCGGCGAGCGGCTTGCCCTTATCGTCGAGCACCTTCACACCACGCGATTTTGCATCCTTGCTGCTGGGGTCCTGCAGGTCGAGCAGCGCATAGCGGTCCTTGCTGGCCGTCTTGGGCTCGACCGTGTCGGCCGTGGAGAGTGCGATCACCAGTGCGCGGGCCTTTTCCGCCAGAGCGGGATAGCCGGCGCGTTCCTTCAGTTTCCACTGGTCGCCGCTCCGCTCCAGCGTCAGCTTCTTGTCGCCCTGCACGATCTCGATCGCAGAGGCCGTGTTGATGCGCGCGCGCAGGTCGGACGCCAGCGGCTGGCCTTCGACGCGGCCCGGCGCGTAGCGGTTGGATGAGGCGTAGACGATGCCGGCCAGCACGACGCCGACGAGCGTCACACCGGCCAGAACGGTGAATTGCCGAGGCTTGATCACGTCTCTCTCCTCGCCCGTGCGGCTACTTCGAGTTGCGCTGCCGCCGTGCGAGCCCGATCGCGAGCCCGCCCAGCCCGATGACCAGCGGTATGAAGGCGACATTGAAGAATTTGAGCTGGCCACC
Organism: uncultured Hyphomicrobiales bacterium; assembly: GCA_902826715.1. Lineage (GTDB taxonomy): Bacteria > Pseudomonadota > Alphaproteobacteria > Rhizobiales > Hyphomicrobiaceae > CADEFX01. Next base: position 1,480 of record CADEFX010000142.1, read on the forward strand.
GAGATTGTCGATATCCTGCCGCAGCGCCAACTTGACGTCGCGCAGCTCGCGGCGCACACCGATCATCTCGGTACGGGCGGCCTCGATGGTCTGCTTGTCCTTGTCGGAGAGCAGAAGCGCGCCGCCTTCTCCCCCCTTGGTCTCCATGTTGCCGACCTTCTCCTGCAGCTCCTTGAGCTGGGCCACGAGGGTCTGTTCCTTCTCGCGGAAACGGCGCTCGGCGTCGCGGCGGATTTCGCTGACCATCTCAAATGGGCGATCGTTGATACCGCGACCGCGGAGACCGGCGAGCGCCTCCCCGCCGGAAAGGTTTTCCAGCGCGTTGACGACGAAGGCGGCATTGTGCGCCAACGGTACGGCGACCTGCTGGCCCATGAAGTCGCGCGCCTCGACCCAGAACTGGTCGTTCAGCATGTCGCTGTCGGCGACGATGACGATGTTGACCTTGCCTGAGGCGATCTCGGGCTTGCCGGGCGCGTCGGCCTTTGTCGCATCGGCTTTGGCGGGTTCGCTCTTGGTCGCCTCGGCGGCTTTCGCATCTGCCGGCTGCGTGCCATCCTTAGTGTCCTTAGCCTGGTCCTCGGGCTTCGGCGCCGGCTTGGGCGGGCCGTCCGGGAAGGCGGTCTTGGCTTCGCCGCCCACGCGCGCGGCGAGCATGAGCGGCGCACCGCCGGACTTGAAGTCCTTCAGCAGCGCGATCGGATCGGGCTGGAAGCGCAGTTTGTCGGCCTCGAGCGTTCCACCACGGGCGGTGGTCTGGATGATCGGCGTCACATCGGTGGTGGCGCCGTCGGCTTTGGTGAGAATGCCCGAGCTTGCGAAATTCAGGCGCTCAATGCTGGCGGCGAGCACGTCCTTGTCATTGATCTGCGGCTTGTCGATTTGCAGCCAGCCGAGATAGTCAGTAACGGTCGGCCGGCGGCCGGCGCCGAACTGCACGCGGCGCGCCAGCGAAGGATCGCCTGCGACCTTGGACGGGTCGAGCGTCACGCCCCAGGCCTTCAGCAGTTTGAGAAGCTCTTCGCCTGGGCCTGGAGACGGCATGCTCATGCCACCCATGCCGGGCATCGGGCTCGTCTCGGGCACCGGATCGACGAAGGCCAGAATGCGCCCACCCTTCAAGGCGAACTGATCGATGGCGTAAGCGGCTTCGGGCGTCAGACCTTGCGGCTGTGCCAGCATCAGCACGTCAATGTCGCCTGGGACTTCCTTGAGGTCGGGCTGCAGCGCCCTGACCTCGAAGAACTCGCGGATCTGGTCCATCACCATCCATGCGGGCGGGGGCTGGCGCATGGGCTGCATGGGATTGCCCGCGCCGCCATCGATCGGGATGCCGGCGATAAGGCCGATGACGCGCTTCTTGGGGTTGGCGAGGCCGTTGACGAGCTTGGTCAGGTCGTATTCGAGAAAGCGCTCGCGATCGGGTGAGAAAAACTCGACGGTCGCGTCGTTGTCGGTGGTGTTGGAGGCGACAAGACCGAAGTAACCGGTTTCTCCGTCCTGGTTGAGGCGCACGCCACGCAGGCCGGCGGCGACGGCGCGATCTTCCGCGTCGGAAAAGGATTGAGGCTCCAGCAGCGTGAGACGCAGTTTGCCGTTGGACAGGTCGCGGTACTGTTCCAGCAGCGCCTTCACGCGCTCGAAATACTTGCCGTAGAGCGGCGCCACCTCGCCGAGCTTCTTGGTGTAGTAAAGGCGGACGTTGACCGGCTCGTCCATCTTGGACAACACACGCTTGGTGCCGTCGGAGATGGTGAAGAGGCGGTCCTGCGTGAGATCGGCCTTGACGTTCTTGAAGAGGAGCGAGGACAGCAGGTTGATCGACAGGAGCAGGACGGCGCCGAGCGCGATGGCGCCCCAGGCGAGCGTCTTGCGGTCGAGCCGGGCGGCGGCACGAAAGATCTCGGCGGGTGCGATCAGGCTCCAGCCGGAGATGCCGTGGCCGATGCGGGCGGCATTTGCCCGCCAGTCTTTAGATTGCGTGGACATCGACGTTGTTCCTCACGCGGCCTTGCGCTGTTCGACCACGATGACGTTGGCGAACAGGAAAAAAACGATCAGCGACACATAGAAGATGAAGCTCGGCAGGCTGAACACGCCCTTCACGATCTGGTCGAAGTGATTGATGAAGCTCATCGACGCGATCGCCTGCACCAGGAATTCCGGTGCCCAGGGGCGGAAGAAGTTCAGCACCAGCTCGGCGCCGCTCATGACGAACAGGAAGCAGAGCGTGGCCGCGACGATGAAGGCGATAACCTGGTTCTTGGTGAGCGCCGAGATGCACGAGCCGATGGCGAGGAAGGCGCCAGCCATCATGAAGCTGCCGAGGTAGCCGGTGAAGATGACGCCGTTGTCGGGATTGCCCAGGATGTTGACGGTGATCCACATCGGGAACGTGAGCGCCAGCGCAACGCCGATGAAGATCCAGGCGGCGAAGAACTTGCCGAGGATGGCCTCGATGGTCGAGATCGGCAGCGTCATCAGCAGCTCGATGGTGCCGCTCTTGCGTTCCTCGGCCCATAGTCGCATGGCGATAGCCGGCACCAGAAGCAGGTAAAGCCAGACGTGATAGAGGAAGAACGGCTGCAGGTCGGCCTGGCCGCGCTCGAAGAAGTTGCCGACGTAGAAGGCGAAGGCGCCGGTCAGCGCGACGAAAATCACGACGAAGATGTAGGCGAGTGGCGTGCCGAAGTAGGCGCCAAGCTCGCGCTTGGTGATGACCCAGATGTTATGCATTGCCGGACCCGACGTCGGATGTGGTGATCTGGCGGAACACGTCGTCGAGCTTGCCGCGTTCGACGAACATCTCCTCGACCGTGATGGACTTCTCGCGCAGCAAGGCGGCGACATCGGTGGCGATGGCCGAGCCGTTGCGCGGCATGGCGCGGAGCTGGATATGGCCGTTGGCCGACGGCAGGCGCTCCACGCGCTCGATACTGCTCAGGGCCGACAGGGCGCCGGCCACCGCGTCGGCGCGTGCGGCATCCACCTTAATGGCGACGGCGTTGTGGTAGGGCATACGGCGCTGCAGGTCCTCGGCGGTTCCGTCGGCGACGATGCGACCGCGATCGATGACCACGGCGCGGGTGCACACAGCTTCCACTTCTTCCAGGATATGCGTGGAGACGATGATGGCCTTGTCCTTGGCCATGTCGGTGATCAGCTTACGCACGAGGTGCTTCTGATTGGGATCGAGGCCGTCCGTTGGCTCGTCCATGATGAGGACGGCGGGATCGTGCAGGATGGCCTGGGCCAGTCCGACGCGGCGCTTGTAGCCTTTCGACAGCGTATCGATGCGCTGGCCGAGGACGCCCTGCAGGCCTGTGCGCTCGACGGCAGAGGCGATGCGGGCGCTCTTGGCGGCGCCTTCGAAGCCGCGGATCTCAGCGATGAACTCGAGAAAGCCCCTGGACGTCATGTCGCCGTAGGCCGGAGCGCCTTCGGGTAGATAGCCGAGGCAGGCCTTGGCCTCCTTCGGGTGCTCGACGACATCGAACGAGCACACGCGTGCGGAGCCTGAGTCCGGCTCGAGAAAGCCGGTCAGGATTTTCATGGTGGTGGACTTGCCGGCGCCGTTGGGACCGAGAAATCCGAGCACCTCTCCCTTGGAGACTCTGAGCGAGATGTCGTCGACGGCCCTGATGGCGCCAAAGGATTTACTCAGCCGGTCTGCTTCGACCAGGAGCGTCATGACTTTACCTCCCGACAGCTTGCCGCACTGCCCATCGCAGCAGACGAAATGATCATGCGTCTGTGCAAGAAACCCTGCGGTGTCTGTTTGACCCGGGCAGTTACGCACAGACTTTGGCAGTGTCAAGATGTGCCTGCCAAACGGGGCCTTATGTGTAGACCATTTGCGCTCGCAGGCTCATTAAATTTAGGCCACGTTGCGGGTCTCTGACGCCGCACCGAAGCGGTCCGGCGCATACGGCGCGAGATTAAGATTGAGGCGCTCGCCGGCAGCCAGACCTGCGACAATGCGGCCGGTGTTCGGGCCGCCCGTGAGCCCCAAGTGGCCGTGCCCGCAGGCGACGTAGATATTCGGATGACCGGGCAACGGACCGATGGCGGGCAGGCTGTCGGGCGTGCCGGGGCGCGGCCCCATCCAGCGTGTGCCCTCGCCGACATTAAGGTTGGGAAATATCTCCTTGCCGAGGCGTTTCAGGACCTCCGCCCGGCGCCACGACGGCGGATCGTCGGCATGACCCAATTCCTCGGTGCCGGCGATACGCAGGCCCATCTCCATGTTGGAGACCGCGAACTGGCGCTCGATCTCGCTGATGACGTGCTTCAGCGCGACGCCAGGATTGGCGAAGGTCATGTGATAGCCGCGCTCGGCGATGAGCGGCAGGTTGAGGCCGAGCGGCTGCAGCAGCTTCAGCGACCAGGCGCCGGCAGCGATGACAGCGACATCGGCCTGGTGCGATCCGGCATTGGTGTCGACATGCACACGTGCGCCGTCCGGACGGATGGCCTTCACCTCGGCGGTGAGGATGGTACCGCCCTGGCGCCGCAGTAGGCCGCCGTAGGAGCTCGTCAGACGGAACGGATTGAGCGTCTTGGCCATGGGGCCCAGGCGCACGCCGCGCTTGTAGATGGGCGACAGCTCTGGCTCGACCTCGCGCAGCGCGGGACCGTCGAACACCTCGATCTCGCCGCCGCGCTCGCGGCGCAGGCGCCAGGTCAGGCTGTTCTCGGTGTCGGCATTGCGGGGATCACGGCAGATGTAGAGATAGCGGCTGGTCTGCACCAGGTCGGGTACGCCGGCCTCGCGCGCCAGACCCTCGTGCAGTTCGACTGTCGTGCCGTAGAGCGCCTTCATGGCATCGGCGGTGCGCATGACCTTCTCGACGCCCGTGGACTGGTAGAACTTCCAGAGCCACGGGATGGTCTTGCCGAGCGAGCCCAGGCGCACGACGAGCGGTCCCTCAGGGTCGAGAAGCATGCGCGGCGCCTGCCACATGATGCCGGGCATGGGCACCGGAACCACGGCTTGGGCCGCGAGAATGCCGGCATTGCCGAACGAGCAGGATTCGCCGGGCTGGACGCGATCGATGACGGTGACGTCGAAGCCGCGGCGCCGGAGCTCGATGCCGCAGCATACGCCGACGATGCCGGCCCCCACCACGATGGCCCGCCGTCCCTGTCCCTCGCTCATGCTGCGTCCTTCGCTGGCTTGTTTTACCAATCGTCGTTCAGCAGCGCGCCAGCGTCAATCTTTGCGGCGCAGGAGCCGTTCGACGATGATGCCCACGATAACGAAGATGATGCCGAGGCTCTGCACGGTCGTGAGGTCTTCGCCGAGCACGGCGACGCCAAGAATAGTGACGGTCACCAACTCGAGGCTGACGATAATCGAGTAGCCGCTGGCCGAGAGGCAGTGCGGCGCATAGGCGAAGGACGATACTTGGAGGGCCCCGCCGACCGGGGCGATGACGACAAGGCGCGCCCAGCCGCCCCAGTCGCCAGGCATCTTGAGGCCGAGTGCCAAGACGATGAGCGTGAAGCCGCATCCAAGCCCAAGATAGATGAAGGTTGCGCCGGCGAACGGCGAGGACTGACGGGTGAAGCGAAAAGCAATGGCGATATAGACGCTGAAGATCAGCGGCGTCAGGATCGCGCAGGCGAGCCCGACGGGCTCGATCTCGTGCAGCGTGAGGTGGGGCCAGCCGGTAAGGGCGACACCGATCAGGATGAGGAGAACGGCGAGCACGGTCGGGAGGCGTGCTTTGCGGCCGAACGCGAAATGATCGATGAGGACGGTGAACAGCGGGTAGGTGAAGAAGATCGTGACGACGATGCTCGACGGCATCGTTTGAATGGCACGGAAATAGGTGAAGGTCTGCAATACGCCGAGCGTGATGCCGTTGATGAACAGTCCGCGGCCGGCACTGCGCCATTCCGCACTGAGACCGGGGCTGGTTGCGACGGCCAGCGGCACGAGAATGGAAAGCGCGAGCCAGTAGCGCCAGAACAGCACCGACTGAGGATCCATGCCGCGGCCGTACAGACCCATGGCCAGCATCGGCACGGAGCCGACCATGGTCGAGCCAGTGGCGGCGGCCACGACGGGCCAGAAGTCTCTGGACTGGGATTTCACGGGGTGATGCCGGGATGGGCGAAAAGGGACGGCCTTAAGTATCGGGCCGGAACCGCGCTGACAATGCGCGGTGCAGCATCTGTCCACGCTCCTGCGCGCTGCGATGCGTCAGAGCGCCTTGTCGAAGTGATAGCGCCGGATGCCGCCGCCCAATGTCTTGTTGCTCGCGGCTTCCGCGATTTCCTCCTTCTGCAGCCGATAGCCGGCGGCGCGATACAAGGCGAGTGCCTCGCCTTGCAGCTCGGATGTGCTGAGCGTCAGCGACTGCATGCCGCGCCTGCGGCATTCGTCCTCGGCGAAGACGAGCATCTGGCGTGCGATGCCGCGGCGTCGCGCCTCGGGCGCCACGTACATGCGGCGTAATTCCATAGCATCGGGCCCGTCGGGCTCGATGCCGAACATGCCGACAATGGTGCCGTTGCTGTCGGCGACCCAGAAGCCGCCGTCGCGATCGCCGTAGTAGTCCGCGATACGATCGATCTCCTCGGCGAGGGAGCGGGCGATGTAGGCCTCGAATTTCTCCTTGAGTGGTGCGGGCGCGATCGACCGGTTGACGCGGATGAAGAGGTCGCGCACGGCGTCGCGATCGGCGGCGCGGAACGGCCGGATGGAGATGGATGGTGTCGCGTCAGACATCGAAGAAGACCGTCTCGCCCTCACCTTGAAGGCGGACGTCAAAGCGATAGGTGGTGGGAGCGGTCGCGCCGTCGCGCCGGGCCAAAAGCGTGCCGCGGCGTTCGGACTGGACCGATTGCAGGACCGGGTCGTGAGCGTTGGCCTCGGCCTGATCCTCGAAATACAGGCGTGTATAGAGGTGATTGAGCATGCCGCGGGCGAACACGATGACGTTGATGTGTGGTGCCTGTCCGGCGACGGCACCCGGCATGACAGTATCGAAGATGAACCGCTTTTCGAAATCCGTGCCGGTGCCGGTGCGACCGAAACCCTTGAACGCAGTATTGGAGCAGCGCGGATCGGCAGGATGGGCGTAGCGGCCCTCGGCATCGGCCTGCCAGATCTCGATGAGGGCATCGCTCATCGGCTGGCCCTCGCCGTCAAAAACGCGGCCGAGGACGCGGATGTGCGAGCCTGGGGTACCATTGTCGATCAGGGTCGCGCCGGCGATGGAGCGGAAGGCATAGCCGTACTGTTCGGGTGCGAGGCCAAAGGAAAAGAACGGGCCAACCGTCTGCGACGGGGTCTGCCGGAAGGCCATGGTTCAGGTCTCCATCGGCGTGCTATGGCGGCCGCGTAGTACGATGTCGAACGCAAAGCCGAGCGCGAAACCGCTCTCCGTGGCATCGAGCGAGAAGGCGGAGATGAGGCGATCGCGCGCGCCCTCGGGGGTGGCCTGGAAAATCGGGTCAAGCGGCATGAGGGGGTCGCCAGGGAAATACATCTGGGTGATGAGGCGCGTGGCGATGCTGGGCCCAAACAGTGAGAAATGAATATGCGCGGGGCGCCAGGCGTTCGCATGATTGCCCCACGGATAGGCGCCGGGCTTGATGGTCGTGAAACGGTAGCGGCCGTCTGCGTCGGTGACGCAGCGCCCGCCGCCGAGAAAATTCGGATCGAGCGGCGCATCGTGCCGATCGACGGCATCGATGTAGCGCCCGGAGGCGTTGGCCTGCCAGATCTCAAGCAGTGTGTTGCGGATCGGGCGCCCATTCTCGTCCAACACCCGGCCCGTAACGATGATGCGTTCGCCGATGGGCTCGCTCGTCTTGCGTGCATTGCGTGTGAGGTCGGCATCGAGCGGGCCAAGCGTGTCATGGCCGTATACGGGGCCGGACAGCTCCGACAGCGTCTGGCGCAAGGGCACCAGAGGCTTGGAGGGCGACCGCAGCAGCGTCGACTTGTAGGCCGGATGGTTCAGCGGTGGATGGCTGGTCCAATCCCGCGGGGCGAACGTCTCGTCCTGCATTGGCGTCCTCCGGGTGACTTCGCCGACCTTGGTCATGGCCGGTTCATCTAGCGGGCAATATAGCGCGAGACCGTCAGGGTTCCTACACACACAGCGCATGGCTTTCGGGAAAAGGCGATGATTGCGTGGCGTACCATCACGCGGTATCGCTGCTGCGACGTTCATTTGAGGCCGGGGCGAACATGAGACAAACCGATCCCTTCTGGTGGGAGGCTGCTCCGCCGCAAACGCTTCCGCAGATCCCGGTGACGCCGACGTGTGACGTCGTGGTCGTCGGAGCGGGATATACGGGGGTCTCCGCCGCGCTGACGCTGGCACGCGCCGGACGTTCCGTGCAGGTGTTCGACAAGATGCGGCCGGGCGAAGGGGCGTCGACGCGTAACGGCGGCATTGCGAGCGGCAATCTGCGGCCGGGCTATGACGAGCTTGCCAGGAAATTTGGCCAGGAGCGCGCCACGGCCATCCAGACCGAGGCCAAGATCGCGCGCGAGGATCTGAGCGATTTCATTCGCCGTGAGACTATCGACTGCGATTTCAAGATGACGGGGCGGTTCAGCGGAGCGTCGAACGCGGCCGATTATGAAGGGCTTGCGCGCGAGGCGGAGCGCTTGTCGAGGCAACTCGGCGTCGAGGCGTATGCGGTGCCGAGGGCCGAACAGCGGGCGGTTCTGGGCACGGATTTCTATCACGGCGGCATGATGCGTAACGACATCGGCGGCCTGCATCCGGCCAAGCTGCATGCGGGCATGTTGAGGGTCGCGCTCGAGAGTGGAGCGGTGGTGCACGGCGAGACGGCGGTCGAAAAGGTGCGCGCGACCGGCATCAGGTTCGAGGTCACGACGGCGCGCGGCATAGTGACGTGCGATCACGTCATCACCGGAACGAACGGCTACACGGACGGGTCGGACAAATGGCTGCGCCGCCGCCTCGTGCCGGTGCGCAGCCGCCTGATCGCCACGGCGCCGCTGTCGGTGACGCCTTTGCAGTTCGCGTCACGGTAGGCAAGGTTGGTCCAGCCGGTCAGCGCCGCGGCCGGTGTCGTGGTCAGCGTCAGCGTGCCGGCGGTGCCGGCCGTGAACGAATGCGGATAGAAGGCGACGTTGCCCGGCAGCACGGTCTGCCGGCCGTCGGTGTCGAACTGGTTCGACGGCACGTCGGCGAAGTTCACGTTCGCGTACGTCGCGCCCACGCTGTTGGTGAAGGTCACCGTGTCCGTGGTGCGGTCGTAAGTGCCGCTCGTCGTGCCCACTGCCGCCCCCACCGACGTATATGAAGCGGGATTGGTCTCGGTGATCTTCACCGAGGTTGCGCCTGCGGATGCCGGAATCCACAGCGTGTACAGGCCGTCGGTGGCCGAAACGGTGGTGTCGTACGTCGTGGACGCCGCAGCGTTGGTAGCCGCCACCGTGGCGCCCGGCAGCGTGAGTTCGGTGCCGTCGCGCACGGCGTTGTTGGCCGTGCCGCTGCCCACGCCCGTGTCCTGGAAAACGCGGCCCGACAGCATGCTGCCGTTGAACAGGCCGAAGTTCTGGTTGGGCAGGTCGAAAACGGTGACGGCGATGGAGCGGCTCTGCGTGCGCGGATCGGTGGGCACCCACAGCGCCGGCGTGGTCGCGGTGACATCGCTGGTCGTGGTGTTGTTGTCGATGAGCAGCGAATAGTTCGCCCCCACGACGTTGGTGAAACTGTATGCGCCCGTGCTCGTATCGACGGTTGCGTACTGGGCCACGGTACTTGGACTGGTCGCGTTCACCAGCTTGGCATACAGCGTCAGGCCGGTGCCCGCCTCGCCCAGCTCGCGCGTGCCGTTGTGATTGGCGTCGCTGTATGCCCAGCCGCTCACCGAGCACAGGGTGTAGACGCCGTAAGCCGTGACCACTGCCTGGCCGATGCGCACGCCGAGCAGGTCGAGCAGCGGATTCACGGTGGAATTCAACACGGTGGTCAGCACTGGCGAGAGCACGCCGCCGACGATGGGCTTGAGCAGGCCGGCGACGGTGAGGTCCAGGTTCACGATGGGCAGCACGTTCAGCGTCACCGTGATTTCCAGGTTGCTCAGCAGGCTGGTCACCAGCGCGCCGATGGAAGCGCCGCCGGTGCTGACGGTCTGCGTCTGGGGATAAGGCTGGCTGAAGTGCAGCGTCGTGGGCGAAGACGGGGCCTGCGCCCGAGCCGTGGCGCGCATCTTGATCGTGCCGCTGACGTTGGTGACGATGAACGCGATGGTGGTCTTCAGCGTCAACGAACCGATGTTGATGGGCGTGAAGTCCGAATACTGCAGCGAGCGGGTGCGGTTGAAGAAGGTGGCATCGGGAATGGAGCCCAGGTACAAGTCCACCACGCCCGGTATCGCATCCACATCGAACGCCTTGGTCAAGGCGTTGATCATGCCGATGGTGCCTTCGGCGCGCGCCACCTCGATGTA
>CADEFX010000143.1 GCA_902826715.1 uncultured Hyphomicrobiales bacterium
CGCATCTGACCAAGGGTGAGTACACTGAGGGTGCCGGCCCCGGCATCGACATCTACTCTCTCCGCCAGCCACTGGGCGTGGTCGCGGGCATCACGCCCTTCAACTTTCCTGCCATGATCCCAATGTGGAAATTTGCGCCCGCCATCGCCTGCGGCAATGCCTTCATCCTCAAGCCGTCCGAGCGCGATCCGGGCGTGCCGCTGATGCTGGCCGAACTGATGATGGAGGCAGGCCTTCCGCCTGGCATTCTCAACGTGGTCAACGGCGACAAGGAAGCGGTCGACGCCATCCTCGACGATCCTGATATCCAAGCCGTCGGCTTCGTCGGGTCGACGCCGATCGCGGAGTACGTCTATACGCGCGGTTGTGCGTCGGGGAAGCGGGTCCAATGCTTCGGCGGCGCCAAAAACCACATGATTATCATGCCGGATGCCGACATGGATCAGGCCGTCGATGCGCTGATCGGCGCCGGATACGGGTCGGCCGGCGAGCGCTGCATGGCGGTTTCAGTTGCCGTTCCCGTCGGCCAGAAGACAGCGGAGGCCCTCATAGACAAGCTCGTGCCGCGCGTCGAGAGCCTCAAGATCGGGCCTTCGACATCCAACGACGCCGATTTCGGGCCGCTGGTGACCGCCGCGCATGTGAGGAAGGTGAAGGACTACGTCGACATTGGCATCAAGGAAGGCGCCAAGCTACGCGTCGACGGACGCGATTTTCGCATGCAGGGATACGAGAAGGGATTCTACATGGGCGGCTGCCTCTTCGACGAGGTCGCGCCGTCGATGCGAATCTACAAGGAAGAGATCTTCGGCCCTGTGCTCTCTGTGGTGCGGGCCAAGGACTACAATGAAGCCCTACGCCTCCCCAACGACCACGAATACGGCAACGGTGTCGCCATCTTCACACGTGACGGCGACGCGGCGCGCGATTTCGCCGCCAGAGTGAATGTCGGCATGGTCGGCGTCAACGTACCGATCCCAGTGCCGCTCGCCTACTACACGTTCGGCGGCTGGAAGCGGTCAGGGTTCGGCGACCTCAATCAGCATGGGCCGGATTCCATGCGTTTCTACACCAAGACCAAGACAGTCACGTCCCGCTGGCCGAGCGGCGTGAAAGAGGGTGCGGAGTTCGTCATCCCGACAATGAAATGATCGTGGATCGCCGGGAACAGCCTCGGAGCTGCTCCAGCATCAGGGCTCAGTCCTCGAGATCCTTCTTCAGCAGCTTGAAGGATGCGTCAAAATTCAGGTCATATGTGCGGCCATCGCTGCACTTGGCGTTGTCGACCTCGAACTTTCCGTCATCGAACTCCATTTTGCCGCCCGTACACCCTTGCGCCTGCAGGGCGGCGACCAGCTGTGCCCTTTCCTCCGAAGTGACCGGTCGATCGTCGGCACGTGCTTCAGCCGCTGCCAGCATGGCGACGGCGCTAAGGACAACCGCAAGTTTCATAGGGCCTCTTCCGCTCCTCTTCATTGTGAGTACCGGTCAACGCCAAGCCGGCCATCACGTCAATGTGTGGGCGGAGCGGCTGTCACACAACCGGTGCGGCAGTTAATCTCCGTCGCGTGGGGTTTAACGTAGGGTTTCATCATGCGCCGATTGCTCCTCGCGCCAGTTGCCGCGACATTGCTGATAGCCACTTATTGCGGAGCATCAACTCAAATGACGTCGTCGGCTTACGACTTCAAGTTCGAAGCCATCGAGGGCGGCCAACTTCCGCTGTCGCAGTGGCGCAGCAAGGTAATGCTGGTTGTCAATGTCGCGTCCTTCTGCGGCTTCACACCCCAGTACGAAGGTCTGCAGAAGCTATGGGAGCGCTATCAAGCGCGCGGCCTCGTTATCATCGGCGTGCCCTCGAACGATTTCGGCGCGCAGGAGCCTAAGAACGAAAGCGAGATTCTGGGATTTTGCCAGGGTGCGTTCGGGGTAAACTTTCCGATGACAACGAAGCAGGTCGTGTCGGGCGGCGAAGCGCATCCCTTTTACGTCTGGGCGCGCGATACTCTCGGGCTTACCTCGACACCACGCTGGAACTTTCACAAGTATCTGGTGGACCGCAACGGCAAGTTGATCGGTGGCTTCGGGTCGTCGGTAACGCCCCAGTCGGACACCTTGATCAACGCCATCGAAGCCGCGCTCGGCACGTCGTGACCGCTCGTCACGCGGCGCGGAACTGATGCGGCTTGAATTTCGCAAGCTCCGCAAGCAGCATCGTCCAGGACGCTAATCCTTCCGGGATGGACGAGAGGTGAAAGAACTCATTGGGCGCATGCACATCCTCGTCGGGTTTGGCAAAGCCAAACACGAGCGCATCCAGCCCAAGCATCTCCTTGAAGATGGCCATGATCGGAATGCTGCCGCCGAGACGGGTATGGACCGGACGCCGTCCGGTCGTGCGCTCGATGACGGCTTCCGCCGCAACAAGCAAAGGATGACCTGCCTCAAGCGATGAGGCAGGAGAACCGCCGCCAGCCGCCGAGAACATCAACCTCGCGCCTTTCGGGCAACGCGAATGCAGATGTCTGCGAACGGCGTCCGCCGCCTTCTGCGGATCCTGGCCTGGTACCAGGCGCATCGTCAGCTTGGCCGTTGCTACGCACGGAAGCACCGTTTTCCCGCCGGGGCCGGTATAGCCACCCCACATGCCATTGACGTCAATGGTGGGAAGCAGTGTCAAACGTTCGACGACGGAGTAGTTTTCGTCACCGCGGGGAACACCTTCCAACTCGGCGTAGAAGGCGTCTTCGTCAATAGCCAGGGCGGCCGCATCGGCGCGTTGCCGATCCGTCAGCGGACGAGCACCTTCCATGTAGTTGGCTACAGCGATGCGACCTTCCGAATCATGGAGCGAAGCGATCAGCGCCGCCATCTCATGCAGAGCGTTGCGCAGCGCGCCACCATAGCGCCCCGAGTGCATGTCCTTGGACGCTGTCCGTATGCTTACCTCGAGCCAGGCGATACCGCGCGAGCCCGTGTTGAGCGTCGGTATTACGGTACTGCCTCGACCGCCATCGGCCGAGATCAAAGCGTCCGCCTGCAGCAGATCGCGATGGCGCTCGACAATCCGGAATAGGCTGGGACTGCCGATTTCCTCCTCGCCCTCGATGAAAACCTTAACATTCACCGGACAGCGTTGCCTCACGGCAAGGAAAGCGCCCACAGTCTCGACGGCGATGGTGGTGGAACCCTTTACATCCGAAGCGCCACGCGCATACAGGCGCCCATCCCGAATAGTTGGTTCGAAGGGAGGACTTTTCCATAGCTCGAGCGGTTCGGGGGGCTGCACATCATAATGACCGTAGATGATGACCGTCGGCGCCCCCGGCGCGTGCTCCCACGAACCATAGACCGCCGGATGCCCTCCCCCATCCAACAGTTGCACATGCTCGAGCCCAATCGCCTTGAGCCGGTCCATGAAATGCTGGCGCGCGGCGCGCATGCCATCGGCGTAGGCCGGATCGGTGCTGACACTCGGCAACCGCAGAACCGCATTCAGCCGTTCGAGGATCGCGTCGTGCTCCCGCTCGAGATGGCATATGACATCGTCGATCAAGTGATCCCCCTGCATCGGACTGCGCGCGCGTTTCGGTCATAACATCGAGTGATGAACGATCCACCTAAAACGAAACGCAAGATGTACCATCTACGCGCATGACGCTTTCCTGCTTGTAGTGGCTTTTCCACACGGTACGGATCGATTCAATTTTATCGTTGTTTGCAACGCTAGGTTTCAACCAAATCAGCAAGACGCGGGACGTCTCGCCGACCTTGCCCGATTGATTGCGCCATTGGCCGTATCCTGTCAGGACGGTGAGGCCCTCCGGAAAACGCGGCGTCACCTCCGCATCCAGAAACGCGTGCCACTCCTCCTCGGCAACTTCGCCGCCATCAGGCTTCTTCATGCCGAACAGCAGTTCTAGCCGCGACATGATCTGCGAAGGCGGATTGCAGGCACGGTTCGACACCACCGCGAGCGGACTTAGCGCCAATGCTGCGAGGCCGGCTCCGATCCCCAGCGCAACCGTGCCAATGATCGCCATTCGAGTATCCATGATACCACCGCGCTTCTGTTGACGCCGTTCATGCATTACAACTTAAGTGCGCCATTCCCTGTGACCGGAGGCACACCGTGGCCAAATACAAACTTCATTGCTTTGGAGCCTCAGGCAACGCATACAAGGTTGCTCTCTACCTGAATTGCGCGGGGCTGGACTGGGAGCCGGCAGAGGTCGACTTCTTCAATGGCCAGACACGTGACGCTGTATGGCGCGCCGACATCAATGCCATGGGCGAGGCCCCGGTACTGGAGGTCGGCGGGAGGAAATTTGCGCAGTCGGGCGCGATTTTGACGTGGCTAGCCGAGACGACGGGAAGGTTCTCGCCATCGACGGCCGATCAGCGCATCGAGGCGCTGCGCTGGATGTTCTTTGACAACCATAAATTCACGAGCTACCTCGCGACCCATCGCTTCCTGTTTTCGGTGGCGCCACCGGGGACCGATCCGGCGGTCGTGGCTTTCTTCAAAGCCCGAGCGGACGCCGCCTACTCGATCGCGGACAAACATCTGTCGGCGCACCCATTCGTGGCCGGCGCGCAGCCCACGATCGCCGACTTTTCCATGGCCGGATACGTATTCTATCCCGCCGACGAAACCGGCATCGACATCGCCAAGTCCTACCCCGGTATCGACGACTGGCGCGGACGCATCATGGCGCTCGATGGCTGGAAAGACCCCTATGATCTGATGCCGGGCAGGCGTTTGCCATCGCAAGTGCGACGCTGACGCGATGTCTGGATCGTCCGTGAGCGTCTCGCCCGTCAACGCCCGAGCCCTGGCTTTTGGCGGCTTGATCGCCATGGCTGCCGCGGTTGGAGTCGGGCGTTTCATCTACACGCCCATTCTCCCGCCTATGGTGGAGGACCTGGGCCTCACCAAGGGTCAAGCCGGGCTTATCGCGTCGGCCAATTTCGTTGGCTATCTCCTAGGGGCGCTTGCGGCGGCGGCCGTGCCGATCAACGCTCCTCGCCAATGGCTCATCGGTGGTCTTGCCGTCAGCGCGCTGACGACCGGCGCGATGAGTTTGCCGCATGCGATGTTACCTTTCCTGACCCTGCGTTTTTTGGGGGGCATGGCAAGCGCGTTCGTTCTGGTCCTGGCATCCACCGTGGTTCTGGAGCGGCTCGCTGCGAGCGGCCGCAGTGACGCGGCCGCGATCCACTTTTCGGGAGTCGGCGCCGGCATCGCATTGTCGTCACTGCTGGCGTGGAGCCTCCAAGCCTCCGATCTTGGCTGGCGTGCCATGTGGCTCGGAGGCGGCATCCTGTCGTTGATCGGCACCTTGCTGGCCATCATCCTGATCCCATCCTCGAGCCCTGCACAATCCCAGGTCCGGCCCGCAGCCTCCACATCATCCAAGCGCGGACTGCCGGCCCTCGCGGCCGCCTACGGCCTCGTCGGCTTCGGATACGT
This sequence comes from uncultured Hyphomicrobiales bacterium, assembly GCA_902826715.1. Lineage (GTDB taxonomy): Bacteria > Pseudomonadota > Alphaproteobacteria > Rhizobiales > Hyphomicrobiaceae > CADEFX01. Next base: position 5,474 of record CADEFX010000143.1, read on the forward strand.
GATTACGGCGACTTTCATCGTTGCGATTGTCCGCGCTTCTGCCGACGTGCGAACCGCTGAGCCGCTGGTGTGGCTCATTCTCGGCCTCTCGGCCATCCCGTCGGTCGCCGCCTGGATCGCCGTAGGCCGTCACTTCGGCGTGCTACAAGCCTTCGCGGTGGCCTGTCTTGTCGAGGCTGCGGGAATTGCACTCAGCGTCGCCTGGCCTACGTTGACGGGCCTTTTTCTATCAGCAGCATTGCTGGGGGGCACCTTCATGGGTTTGACAGCGCTTGGACTGATGGCGTCACAATCCCTGTCCGGCAATCGCCGTCGCACATTCGCACTGATGACGTCGGCGTTCGGCCTGGGTCAGATCGTCGGCCCGCTAATCGCGGGCTATGGGTTCGATATGACCGGCAGCTTCTTCTTGCCATCCATGATCGCCGCAGCGGGCCTTGTCGTAGGTGCAGGACTGTCCATGTCTATCGTGCAAAAGATATAGCCTGCGACGCTGATGCCAGAGCGAAATCCATAATCAGGACCGCCCATGCACTTCTCCCTGACCGAAGAACAGACCGCCATCCAGGACATGGCACTCAACTTTGCCAAGGAGCGCATCGCGCCTGGTGCATCGGAATGGGATGAGACAGCACACTTTCCCGCGGATGTGATCCGCGGGACGGCCGGGCTCGGCATGGCGACGATCTACGTGCCGGCGGAACAGGGCGGCTCCGGACTCTCGCGGCTCGACGGCGCGCTGATCTTCGAGGCGCTGTCTTACGGCTGCCCGGCGATCGCATCGTACATCTCGATCCACAACATGGTGGCATGGATGGTGGCGAAGTACGGCACCACCGATCAGGTCAAGGCGTGGATGCCGAAGCTCGCCTCCATGGACTGGCTGTCGTCGTACTGCCTGACCGAACCGGGCGCGGGGTCGGACGCGGCGGCACTCAAGGCCTCAGCACGCAAGGACGGCGACCACCACTATGTCCTCGACGGCACGAAGCAGTTCATCTCCGGAGCTGGCGCCGCCGACTTCTATTTCATTTTCGCCCGGACGGGCGGCGAAGGGGCTGCCGGTGTTTCCGCCTTCGTGGTCATGAAAGATACACCGGGGCTCACGTTCGGAGCCCTCGAGAAAAAAATGGGCTGGAATGCACAGCCGACGCGCCAGGTCATCATGGAGAACTGCCGCATACCGGCCTCTAATCTCGTCGGCGGCGTCGAGGGCCAAGGGTTCAAGTTCGCCATGAGCGGTCTCGACGGCGGACGCGTGAACATCGGCGCGTGCTCCCTGGGCGCCGCCTGGTCGGCCGTGGACAAGGCCCGCAGCTACATGTTCGAGCGCAAGGCCTTCGGCAAAAACCTCTCCGATTTTCAGGCGCTGCAATTCAAGATCGCCGACATGGCGACGGACCTCGAAGCGGCCCGCATGATGATCTATCGCGCCGCCGACGCCCTCGACCGAGCCGACCCGCAGGCCTCGTTGTACTCGGCCATGGGCAAGCGCTACGCCACCGACCTTGGCTTCGACATCTGCAACCAAGCCCTGCAGATCCATGGCGGCTACGGCTACCTCAAGGACTACGGCCTGGAAAAGCTCGTGCGCGACCTGCGCGTGCACCAAATCCTGGAAGGGACCAACGAGATCATGCGGGTCGTCATCTCCCGCAAGGTGCTGAGCGGAAACAGGCCCTAAAGGAATCGCACGCGCCCCGGCATTTGTGATTTGCGGGGAAAATCGAATAAGCGCACACGGTGCAGTTGTCTGTCGGGGACGAGGCCGCACCAGTCGGGGGTGTTCCGTTGCGAAAAGCTTGCCTGGTCGCACTTCTATGGTTGCTGTGCGCAACCGCGGGCGTCGAGCCGGCGCTGGCCGGTGAGCCCTGGGGCGGCATTATTTCGGAACTCAAGGTCGGCGCGCTGTGGCACGATCCGGGCGACCTGTGGAGCGGCTTTCGGCGGGAGCCCGAGTCAATCGACATCAACATTGAGGCTCTGCTGGCGCCCAGCGCGGCGTTTCTGGGCGGCCGCATTCGCCCGGCCGTCGGCGGCTCGATCAATACCGATGGCGGCACCAGTAAGGGCTATGTCGATGCCCGATGGGAGATCGAAACGCCTTCTGGCATCTTCTTCGGATTGGGCCTCGGCGCTGCCATCCATGACGGCAATATCGATCCTATCGATCCCAGCAAGAAGGCGCTGGGATCGCGCATGCTGTTCCATATTCCCGCTGAGATCGGCTGGCGCTTTGACGGCCACAACAGCGTGTCGGTTTATTTCGAGCACATCTCCAACGGCTACACGCAGAACTCAAACGAGGGGCTCGATTCACTGGGCGCCCGTTACGGCTACAAGTTCTAGCGGCACTCCCGGGCGGATCGCAGACTTGGCGGGACCGGCCCGAGACGGTAAGTCTTCAGGCACGCCCTGATGTCCGTTTTCTGAGTTCGCGATGGAACCTCCTGCACACCCCGAAGTCCTCATCCGCCGGGAAGGTCGTGCGGGCCGTATCACCCTCAACCGGCCGAAAGCGCTGAACGCCCTGACGCTCGGCATGGTTCGCGAGATCTGGCCGGCGCTGCTCGCCTGGAAGGACGACCCCGAGGTGGAACTCGTCCTGCTCGATGGCGCGGGAGATCGCGGCCTGTGCGCGGGTGGCGACGTGCGCTGGCTTTACGACAGCCGTGCCGAAGGCTCCGCTGATGCGCGCGCGTTCTGGACCGAAGAATACCGCCTCAACGCCCTGATCTCGCGCTACCCCAAGCCCTACGTGTCGTTCATGGATGGCATCGTGATGGGCGGCGGCATCGGGCTGTCGGCGCATGGCCGGCATCGCATCGTCACGGAACGGAGCCAACTGGCCATGCCGGAAACCAGCATCGGCCTCATTCCCGATGTGGGCGGCACGTGGCTTTTGTCGCGCGCGCCAAGTGAGGTTGGCGTCTACCTCGGCCTCACGGGCGAACGCATGCGGGGGGCGGGAACTATCTTTGCGGGGTTCGCGGACATCTTTGTTCCCTCGGCCCGCCTTGGCGACCTCGCCACGGCTCTGACGCGCGCGCCGGACGTGGACGCCGTGATCCGGGACCATGCAGGAAAGCCACCAGCCTCCGAGTTGGCACAGAGATCCGAAACGATCCAGCACGCCTTCCGTTTCGATACGATCGAGGAGATCCGCACCGAACTCAAGCGCATGGGCAGCGATTGGGCACACACCTGCCTTGCCGAACTCGCCATCCGCTCTCCCCTAAGTCTCAAGCTCACGCTCGCCGCCATCCGCAACGCGCGCACCCTCGGCAGTCTCGAGGATGCGCTCAATGTCGAGTACCGTCTGTGCACGCGTCTCTTTGAGCATGGCGAGTTCATCGAGGGCGTGCGGGCGTTGCTAGTCGACAAGGATCGTGCTCCAAAATGGCGCCCTCCGACCATCGAGGACAGCGCCGATGTGTCCGTCGCCGACTGGCTTGCGCCCCTGTCGGACGGCGAAGAGCTGGGCTTGAAGGCGCCAGCCTGATCGCCGATCATCGATCAATCGAAGAACATGCGCGAACCCCGAGGACGGCGAAGGAGAGAGCAAGTGGCGAAGACCGACCGCAAAGGGCCGCTTGTCGGCATGCGCGTGCTGGACCTGGCCCACGTCATGGCGGGACCGACGTGCGCCCGCATGCTGGCCGACATGGGTGCCGACGTGGTCAAGGTCGAGAAGGCGGATGGCGGTGACGATACCCGCCGCATGCTCCCGCCCGACATCAAGGGCGAGCCCGCCGCCTTCATGATGATGAACCGCAACAAGCGTGGGGTTGTGCTGGATCTGAAAAAGCCGGTGGCGCGCGAGGCGCTCAAGCGACTGGTCAAGACCGCCGACGTGCTGATCGAGAACTACCGGCACGATACGCTTGACAAACTTGGGCTTGGCTACGAAGAGCTGAAGAAGATCAACCCTGGCCTGATCTATTGCGCGATCTCGGGCTTCGGGCGCACGGGTCCCTTCGCGAGCCAGGGCGGTTATGACCTTATCGCGCAGGGCATGTCAGGGCTGATGGCCATCACGGGCGAGGCGCCGGGGCGCCAGCCCGTGAAAGTGGGCTCGCCGGCCTGCGATATCACCGCGGGCATCATCGGGGCGATGGGTGTGTGCGCCGCCTATGCGCACAAGCTCAAGACTGGCGAAGGACAGTTCGTCGACACCTCGCTGTTCGAGGCGGGCATCACCCTGACCTACTGGCAGTCGGCCATCTGCTTTGCGAGCGGCATCTCGCCTGGGCCGATGGGCTCGGCCCACCCTCTCAATGCGCCCTACCAGGCCTTTGCGACCAAGGACGGCTGGATCAATGTAGGGGCCTCCAACCAGAAAATGTACCCCCAGCTCACCTCGCTTCTGGGCGTACCAGAGTTGGCTGAAGACCCGCGCTTCCGCACCGGGCGCGACCGCATGGACAACCTCGAGGTGCTAATCGATACGCTCGCCCCGCACTTCAAAAAACGCACGACGGCCGAGTGGCTGACGGACTTGGAGAAGCTCGGCATTCCATGCGGTCCCGTACTGTCCATCGCCGAGATGCACACTCATCCGCAGACGTTGGCGCGCGACATGGTGCCGTCGGTCGATCACCCGATCGCCGGCAACGTGCAAACCATCGGTTTGCCCGTGAAATTTTCGGCAACGCCAGGGGCCATCCAGACGCCGGCACCGCTGTTTGGCGAGCACACGCGCGAAGTTCTCGCCGAAGCTGGTTTCACCGCGGCAGAGATCGACACTCTATTCGCCGAGGGCGCAGCCAGGGAACCGCAAGCGCGCATGGCCGCTGAATAGCCGCCACTCCAAGCCAACGCGGCAACCCCTGCAAAGCCTAGGTGTCGCATTCCTGCCCTACCGTCCCCATATCAGGACGCGGGCGGCGGGACGATATCAAAGGCTCAAGCACATGGCTTCAATCGGCTTATTGACCAGACTGTTGGGCAACGCAGGCGACGTTTCCGAGGCGCCGCGCCCCGATCCTGTCGTGCGCGATGCAACGCTGCTCGATTCCTATTCGCGAACGGTGGTCGGTGTCGTCGAGGCGGTGTCACGCTCGGTTGTGCACATCCACGTGAATGGTGAGCTGGGTGGTCGCGCGGCCCGCGGCACGGGCTCGGGCGTAATCGTGAGCCCGGACGGATTGATCTTGACCAACAATCACGTTGTTGAAGGCGCCCGCGAGATCGAGGTCGCGCATGCTGGGGACCGTTCGTTTCGGGCGCGCATCCTGGGGCGTGATCCCGATACCGATTTGGCTGTCCTCCGCGCAGAGACGAGCGACACCTTGCCGGCTGCGCGCCTCGGCAATTCCAAGGCGGTGATGGCCGGTCAGATTGCCATCGCCATTGGAAATCCGTTGGGCTTTCAGTCGACTGTAACGGCCGGCATCGTCAGCGCGGTCGGGCGCACCCTAATGGGGCAAAGCGGTCGCCTGATCGGCGACGTTATACAGACGGATGCGGCGCTCAACCCAGGGAATTCCGGCGGGCCCTTGGTCTCGTCTACCGCCGAGGTGATCGGCATAAACACTGCGACCATCATGGGCGCCCAGGGCATCTGCTTTTCGGTCGCGTCGAACACGGCCCTCCATGTGCTGCAACAGGTGCTCAAGCACGGCCGCGTGCGGCGAGGCCGCATCGGCATAGCAGGGGAGCAAATCCTGCTGACGCAACGCATGCGCCATCAGGCCGGCGTCGATCAGAAGAGCGCGGTCCGTATTGCGACTGTACTGGAGCACAGCCCGGCGGCGCGAGCCGGCCTCGTGTCAGGCGATATCATCGTGGCACTGGATGCAGAAACCGTTACCGGGGTCGACGATATCACGCGCCTGCTCGACGAGCAGCGGATTGGCCGGCAGATCGCCATCAGCGTGGTCCGCAACGCTACAATCGTCCGGATCGAACTCGTTCCGGAAGAGCGTTCGGAAGCTCAATAAGTTGATTCGGTGGACATTTTGGCGCTTTGTCAAGCGCGACGCCAAATCAATCATCCTCTCGGAAATAGTATAATATGCTGATATTGCTATATATTTTTTGATGGCGCTCCACGTTTACGGGCTGTAGACGATTTTTCGAGCAGGCACTTGCATTTTTGCCACGCCTGGGCTTTTATGAGGCGTCCGAAACGTGGCGCCGTCCCACCTATCCCCCCATAGTGGCGTCACGAATACGCCCGCGGCCAGTCCCCCGGCCGCGGGCTTTTCTTTACATTCCTACGGCGATGGCATCGGCACGAACGCCGTAGCGCCCATTTTCAAAACTGCTTTTCGCTCAGCTGCTGGGTGCCGTTTTCATAATGAACGGATTTCCGGTGTTGGACGCCGTCGAGATCCACACGCTCTTGCTCTGCAGATACTCGTTGATGGCGTCTGCGCCGTTCTCACGAC
>CADEFX010000144.1 GCA_902826715.1 uncultured Hyphomicrobiales bacterium
GCGCGCGCGGGGACGTAGCGTGTCCATCGTTCTCTGAGCGCTACTAGCCTATCCGCTTGCTTCCCGGATGCGGCCCGTTCGCGCATTTGCGCGACGCGCGTCCATCCGGGATCTTTACCCTCGGGAATGTGGGAAGGCCCTCACCTTCCTCAACCGCGAAAGATCCCGGATAGCCGCGCATGTGCGCGGCTATCCGGGAACGCAGACGGATAGGTGGGAGCGAAGTCCGGGTTTAGGCCACAACCCACAGCGGGGCCTCGCCGCGCTCCATGCGCTCGACGTTGTCGAAGGCGTTGCGGAAGCGGGCGATGTGGTTGTCCGACGTCGGTCCCGCGAAATGCGCGGTGAGGACCACGTTGTCCAGCTTGAACAGCGGATTGTCGGACGGCGGCGGCTCTTGGTCGAACACGTCGAGGCCGGCGCCGAAGATCTTGCCCTCGCTCAGCGTGCGATACAGCGCCTTCTCGTCGATGACAGGCCCGCGGCTGGTGTTGACGATGATCGCCGTCGGCTTCATCAGCGCCAGCTCGGCGGCGCCGATCATGTGACGGGTGGAGTCGTCGAGCGGCACGTTGAGCGAGATGAAATCGGACGTGCGGATCAGCTCCCGCAGCAGCCGGAACTGCACGCCGAGCCCATCCGCCTCGCCTTCGCTCAGGCGCTTGATGTCGTAGTACTGGACGTTCATGCCGAAGGCGCGGCCGTAGCGGGCAACCTTCTTGCCGATGGTGCCGAGCCCGACGATTCCGAGCGTCTTATTGGCCAGCTCGTACATGACCGGAGCCGGCCCGTTGCCGCGCCAGCGGCCGGCCGACACGCTGGCATGCTGCCACACCACACGTCGCGCTACCGTCAGCATCAGCATCAGCGCATGCTCGGCGACAGAGATGGCGTTGGCGCCGCCGTTATTGCACACCGGCACCTTGGCGCGCTTGGAGGCGTGGATGTCGACGGCGTCGAACCCGGCGCTCAGAAGCTGCACCAGCCGGAGGTTGGGGGCGGCCTTATAGAAAGCATCTTCCATGCGCACGTTGGGATAGCAGATCATGTACTTGGCATCGGCCAGGACGGCCTCGCGCTCGATGCTCTCGCCGCGCGCCAGGACCAGCTCGATGCCACTCGGCGCCATCTCCTGGGCCAGCTTGCCTGTCGCTTCGGACGGCGGAACAAGGATGACCTTTGACTTCATTTGCTTCCTCCTGGCGGGGCCTGCTGATCGGTCCCAATCGGCGAATAATAGCGCGGTCGCCGAACCGGCGCTCCCCACTTCTCGCAGGGCTGCGATGTCGCACCTGCCATGGCGTCCAGGCATCGCCCGGCTTGCCGGGCGCGTGGCGGCATGTGAGAACGGGCGATTGCACAGACAAGAAACGACAGCCTACGGGGGCTCCCAATGCGTTGCGAGGTGGTTGCGATCGGGACCGAGCTTCTGCTCGGCATTATCGTCGACAGCAATTCGTCGTGGATCGGCGAGCAGCTTGCGCTGGCGGGCATCGACTCGCTTTTTCAGGTCAAGGTCGGCGACAACTTCGGCCGTATCGAAGGCTGCATCCGGCAGGCGCTCGAGCGCAGTGATGCGGTGATCTGCTGCGGCGGCCTGGGCCCGACCCAGGATGACATCACCCGCGACGTCATCGCCCGGGTCATGGGCGTCGAGATGAAGCGTGACGATGCCATCGCCGCCAAGATCCGCCACATGTTCGAAGTGCGCGGTCGCGTCATGTCCGTCAACAATCTGCGTCAGGCCGACATTCCGGTCGGCGCCTCGCCGATCGCCCAGATGCCCGGCACGGCGCCAGGTCTCGTCTGCCCGATCGGCGACAAGGTGATCTACGCCGTGCCGGGCGTGCCGCGCGAGATGAAGGAGATGTTCACGGGCACCGTGCTGCCGGATCTGCGTCGCCGCTCCGGACAGTCGGCCGTCATCCGCAGCCGCGTGCTGCGGAGCTGGGGCTTGAGCGAGTCCGGCATCGATGAGCTTCTCACGGATCGCATGAAGGAGCTGGACACGCTTGGCAACCCGACCATCGCCTTCCAGGCCAGCGGCATCGACGGCATCAAGGTGCGCGTGGTCGCCAAGTGCGACGACGAGGCGACGGCGAAGACCATCCTCGACAGCGAGGAGAAGCTGATCCGCGGCATTCTGGGTGACGCGGTATTCGGCATCGACGAGGAGTCCATGGAGTTCGTGATCCTCAAGCGGTTGCGCGAAACCAACCGGACCGTGGCCGCGGCCGAATCCATCACGGGCGGGATCCTGTCCTCGCGCATGAGCGCGTTGGACCCGGAGATGCAGACGTTCCTTGGTTCGACCATCGGGCCTGATATCGGCGGGCCGGATCACGCGGCCTCGTCGCCGGACAAGCGCGCCGCCGCTGCCGCGGCACGGGTGCGCAAGCAGTATGGCGCCAGCGTCGGCCTCGCCGTTGTCGCGGCGCGAACCGACGAAGGCGAGCCTTTCGGCACCGTCTATTCCGCGGTCTCGACGGGCGATGCCGAACACACCGACCGGGCTGTCATGCCGCAAGACCGCAGCCGCGTCCGCGAGTACGCCGTCATCAACCTCCTCAGCTTCGCGCGGCGTGTGCTGAAGTAAGCTGGCGGCATTTGAGGCAACGCTATCGCCAGCCTCTCGGCGTCACCTCGGACTTGTTCCGAGGACCAATCGCTCCGGCGGTGGTTGTTTCCATGGGGCAGGTAGCGTCGGCCATTCGCGGCGCCGCGTTGGCAATGAATGAGGCTCAAGTCTGCTCAACCATGGATCCTCGCGACGAGCGCGAGGATGACATCGTCTTACTCACGCCTCGCCGTAGTGCACGCGGCGGTAGCTCCGCGAGGGGATGAGGTCGTCGGTATGGACGTCCCACAGGCTGGCGATGTTGGCGGCGCGGTGGTCGCGGAATAGCCCGTCCATCTTGCCCATCTGATTGACCGTTGCCCCGCGCAGGCCGAAGCCGGTGGCGGCAGCGGCAATATCACCGCGCCCGTGGATCGCGCCCGACGGATCGATCTTGTTGGCGCGGAACTTATGGAATTCCGCGCCGTAGCCGCCGTCGTTCATGATGGCGATCAGCATCTGGATGCCGTGCCGGCGGATGGTCTCCAGCTCCTGGATATGCATCATCAGGCTGCCGTCGCCTTCGATCAGCAGCACCTTGCCGTCGCCGCGCGCGACCGCAACGCCGGCCGCCGCCGGGAGCCCCGAGCCAATGGCACCGAAATCGTTGATGACGTGATACTTCTCCGCCGGACGTCCCTTCATGTGCGTCATGGCGATGCTGAAGTAGTGACCGCCGCCGACGACGATGTCCCAGTCCTTAGGGATAGTGGCATCGAGCTCAATGAGCATCTTGCGCGGATCAACGGTGTTGGCCTGCACTGGGAATTCTTTGCGATCAGGCGGAAAGTCGCCGGCCACGAGCTTGGCCATGTCCGCGGTGCGGAATCCCGTGCGCTTGATGTTGCGCTGTTCCAGCCGATTGGCGATGGCCTCGGCCGCTGCTCTTGCATCGGCGCGGACGTGCAGGTCGGCGGTCCGCAATCCCTGCCAAAGCCCGCGCGGATTGGTGTCGATCTGCACGACGCGCGCGCCCGGATAGAGATAGCCGCCTTCGGTTGTGTAGTGGCCGAGCCCGACACCGGCGCCGATCACGAGATCGGCCTCGGCAAAACGCTCACGCCCGAAGTCGCTGGCGAATGCACCCGCGATATCGAGCGCGTATGGGTTGCCGTCAAACAGGCCCTTGCCGAGCAGCGATGTCGCGAGCAGCGCGCCCGATCTTTCGGCCAGCGCCTCGAGCGCCTTGCGCGCGCCCGATGCCGTGGCACCGCGGCCGCCGACGATGATCGGCTTCTCTGCTTCCGCGATCATGTCGCACACGCGGTCGACGATGACAGGATCGGGGATCGGCCGTTGCGGGGCTGGCACAAGCTCGGCGGAAGGCGTGTAGTCCGAGAGGTGCGGCCATGCCTGCTTCTGCATGTCCATGGGGACGCTCAGCACCACCGGACGGCGTTCGAGCTGCGCGACCTGAAAGGCCTCGCGCACGTTATCGAGCAGGCGGTCGATGTGACGGATCGGGATGTAGGCCGATCCTGTCGCCAGCGCCAGCGGTGCCATGTCGATTTCCTGCAGATACCACGCCGCGGCGATCGGCGAGTCGCCCGCGAACACGACCATCGGAACGTTGGCACGCGCGGCCATCGTCAGGCCGGTCATGATCTGCGTGAAGCCCGGGCCGCATGTCGTCGAAGCAACGCCGACCTTGCCCGTGGCGCGCGTGTAGCCTTCCGCCATCGAGCAGGCGCAGTGCTCATGGCGAACATGGATGACGCGCATCCCCGGTAGCTGGGCCATGGCCGTCGACCAGTACATGTTGGCATCGCCCATCAGCGTGAAGAGCGTGTCCACGCCTTCCGCCTGGAAGGCGCGGGCGAGCATGTCGGTTACAGTGAGCTTGCTCATCGTCAGGGTTTCCTCTTGCGAAAGAGATCGTGCCACCACGACAGGAAGGCACGCCACAGAAGTCGTCCGGCACTCAGTTCAGCGGCAGGTGCCGGTTGCTTGACGGAAGGGGTCGCCGGCTGAGCCGTAGATGCGCTTGCCGGAAGCGCTGCGTTGGATTTCGCAGCGGCTCCGCTGCCGCGTTCCGCGATCACCTTCGCCATGTTGGCCGAGAATTCGGCCAGCAACGCACGGGCCACGTGCACGCCGCCGGCGTTGGCAAAGGTCTCCAGCGGTCCGGTAACGGAGAAACTGCCATCGATGTTGAGCTCGGTCGTATCGGCGCCGGTGGCCGTAACGACGCCGGATGCAAGTGCGCGCGAGGCGCCGCGCTGATCGATACCGCGTCCCTCGATGGTCACGCGGTGCGCGTCGTCGTCATAGGAGAGCGATGCCTCGCCGCGGAAGGCCGCGACTGTGGGTCCAAACTTGACGCGGATGCTGCCGCGCCAAAGGCCATCGGACTGATCAGGCGAGAGCGTTGCGCCCGGAATGCACGACGCGACCAAGGCCGGGTCGCGCAACAAAGGCCAGACCTGATCGAGAGGCGACGGTATCGTCGTCTTTTCGGTGACTGATGGCATTTCCGAGATGTGTGATGGTATCTGGCGTGAAACGGTTCATCACCTTAGAGCAGACCGGCCGAAGGCTCAAATATGTTTGAAAGCCTCTCGAAGGCACACGGCCTTGTATCGGGAGTGGACGCCATGCGAGACTTTGCGCCTCGCTCCAGAAACGACGCTTTGCGGTAGTGCCGGCTGAACCGGAACGCTGCACCCTGCATGGGAGAAGAAACGTCATGGCCACGACGGCATCGGCGCCCCGCGCCAAGAGCGGTTACGAAATCGACGTCGAGGACGTCGAGTATCTTCGCGACGGCGAGACGCCACTGCTGGCACGCCTCTACAAGCCGCGCGGAACCGGCCCGTTTCCCCTGATGATCGATCTGCACGGCGGCGCATGGTGCAACGGCGACCGCATGAACGACACGGTCCTCTGCGAGGCGCTGGCCAAGAGCGGCGTGGTCGTGGCTGCACTGGATTTCCGCATGCCGCCCCAGGCCGGCTACCCCGGCTCGATCGCCGACATCCACTATGCCATTCGCTGGCTCAAGGCGCGCGCAGCCGGGCTAAAGATCCGGGCGGACAAGGTCGGCGGCATCGGCATCTCCAGCGGCGGGCATCAGGGCATGCTCATCGCCATGCGGCCCGACGATCCGCGCTACGCGGCGCGCAAGCTCGAAGGCCACGCCGACACCGATGCGAAGCTTCAATGCTTCGTCAACTGCTGGCCAGTTATCGATCCACGCGGGCGCTATCACTATGCCCAGAAGCTCAAGGCCGAAGGCGGAACGTATCCCGAGGCCATCGATCGCGTGCTGCCCTTGCATATCAAATACTGGGGCAGCGAGGAGGCGATGGAGGAGGGCAATCCCGTGGGGATCCTCGAGCGTGGAGAGCCGGTTGTCCTGCCGCCGGTGCTCTACGTCCAAGGCGAGAAGGACATGATGCACCCGCGGCGGCATCTCGATCGCTTTGTCGCCGCATATCGCAAGCGGGGCGGTGAGGTGGATCTGGCATTGTATCCCGACGAGGTCGAAGGTTTCGTCGTCCGTAATGCGTCCGGCCCGAACGCTCCGAAGGCCATGGAGCGGATCGTCGCCTTCGTGCATCGCCACCTGGGCTGACGCATCGGCGCTTCAATCGGTTACCATGTCTCCCGGTGCGCAGGGCGCATCGGCGGCGAACCCGTTATGCCATGCGAGGGAACACACGGGTGCTTGATGCCGTTGATGCTGCGGAGGCGCTGCGCATCAGCCACGGCGACCAGGATGACACCGGATGGCCAAGAAAAAGCTTGCGACATACCGGGCCAAGCGGGACTTTCGAAAGACGTCCGAGCCCAGCGGCCAGACGTCGATACAACCCGCCGAATACCCGCGCTTCGTCATCCAGAAGCACGATGCCACGCGCCTGCACTACGATCTGCGTCTTGAGGTTGGTGGCGTCTTCAAGTCGTGGGCTGTGACCCGCGGGCCATCGCTCGATCCGGCTGACAAGCGCCTTGCCGTCGAAGTTGAGGATCACCCGCTCGACTACGGTGACTTCGAGGGCACCATTCCCAAAGGCCAATACGGCGGCGGCACTGTCATGCTGTGGGACCGCGGCTTCTGGGTGCCCGAAGGCAATGCTGATCCGGCCAAGGCCCTGGAGGGCGGCGAACTCAAGTTCATCCTCGCGGGCGAGAAGCTGCACGGAAGTTGGGTGCTGGTCCGCATGCGCCATGACCGCACGGGCGGCAAGCGCACGAACTGGCTGCTCATCAAGCACAAGGATGAATTTGCGATCGATGCGAAGAAGGGATCTGTTCTCGACCAGGACCAATCCGTCGCCTCCGGTCGCACGATGGATCAAATCGCCGCCGGCAAGGGGAAGGGAGCCACGCCGTTTCTCGCGCTGGGGGCGCCGAAATCCAATCCGGACGCCATCTGGAATTCGAAGCCGCGGACTCCAAAAACGCCACCCCGCCTGCCGGGCATTCCCAAGAAAGCGCGCAAGGCGGTCAAGGCGAAAGCCATGTCGCAGTTCATCGCGCCGCAGCTTTGCAAGTCTGTATCGCATCCGCCCTCCGGCGACGGTTGGGTGCACGAGGTCAAGCTTGATGGCTATCGCGTGCAGCTCCGTGTGGAGGGTGGAAAGGCTGCGCTGCGAACACGCAAGGGCCTCGACTGGACAGATAAGTTTGCAGCCATCGCCAAGGCGGCATCCGCGCTGCCGGATGCCATTCTCGACGGGGAGGTGGCGGCGCTGAACGATGATGGCACGACCGATTTCTCCGGTCTGCAGGCCGCGCTGTCGGAAGGGCAATCGCAGGATCTGGTCTATCTCGCCTTCGATCTTCTCTTCGCCAGCGGAGAGGATCTGCGCGCGCTGCCGCTGTCGGATCGCAAGCAGCGTCTTCGCGCCTTGCTCGACGGAGCGAAGGTAAGCCCGACCATCCGCTATGTGGAGCACATCGTCGGTGACGGCGAGCAGATTCTGGCGTCGGCGCGTCAGCTCCATCTCGAAGGCATCGTCTCCAAGAACCTGGATGCGCGCTATTCGTCGAGCCGCGCCGATACCTGGCAGAAGATCAAGTGTCGCACGGGCCATGAGGTAGTCATCGGCGGCTGGAGCGGCGGCCCGAACGAGGTTCGTTCGTTGATTGCCGGCGTGTACGACGGCAAGCGGTTCGTTCACGTCGGACGCGTCGGCACCGGCTTCAATCCGCGCAATTCGAAGACGCTTCTTCGCCAGCTGACGGCACTTGCGACCAGCAAGATTCCTTTCACCGGCGTGACCGCGCCGCGCAAGGAGCCGGGCGTCACCTGGGTCGAGCCCAGGCTGGTCGCCGAGATTGAGTTTGCTGGCTGGACCGCCGCGGGCAACGTGCGTCAGGCGGCCTTCAAAGGCCTGCGCCAGGACAAGCCCGCCACCGAGGTGACGGCGGAGAAGCCCACGCCGCCGGCAAAAGTCGATCTGGTCACGCGGCACAAACACAACGCTGCAGTGCATCGGGGTGATGCCATGACATCGTCGAACGGCACCGTGATGGGGATCATCATCTCCAAGCCCGGCAAGGCGCTCTGGCCGGCGGACGACGGCGCGCCCGAGGTCACGAAGCTCGACCTGGCGCACTATCTCGAAGCCGCCGGTCCCTGGATGCTGGAGCACCTCAAGGGCCGGCCGTGCTCCATCATCCGCGCTCCCGATGGCATGGCGTCGGAGCAGTTTTTCCAGCGCCACGCTGGGCCGGGCCTGTCGGACCTCGTCAAGCGCGTGACCGTCGAAGGCGATCGCAAGCCTTATCTGCAGTTCGATAGCGTCGAAGCGCTTATCGCCATGGCTCAGATCGCGGCTCTCGAATTCCATCCCTGGAACTGCGCGCCGAATGAGCCGCAGGTGCCGGGCCGCCTGATCTTCGATCTCGATCCTGCGCCCGACGTGGCTTTCGGCAACGTCATCGCTGCCGCCAAGGAGTTGAAGACGCGCCTGGACGACATCGGCCTCGTGGCCTTCTGCAAGACCACCGGCGGCAAGGGCCTGCACGTCGTCACGCCGCTGACGCGAGACAAGTCGAGCAAGATCGGCTGGAAGGAAGCGAAGGCTTTTGCGCAAGCCTTGTGTGCCGCCATGGCGGCAGATCATCCTGATCGTTACCTGGTGAAGATGACCAAGAAGCTGCGCACCGGCCGGATCTTCCTCGACTATCTGCGCAACGATCGCATGGCTACTGCGGTCGGGCCACTGTCGCCGCGTGCGCGTCCTGGTGCGACCGTATCAATGCCGCTCACCTGGGCGCAGGTGCGCGACGGCCTCGATCCCAGGCGCTTCACGATCCATACCGTTCCGGCGTTGCTGCGCAAGATGTCGGCCTGGAAGGACTATGACGACGCGGCGCGCCCGCTCGAACCAGCCATGCGAAAGCTTGTCGCCCGCTAGAGAAACAGCGCACTGCCCCAGCGGTGCGCCAGCTACATGCCGGCACAGGAACAACAATTGCAGTGCGAGGAAACGACCCATGGCTCAAAGCGAGCTCTACAAGAAAGGCGAAGCGATCCGCCGCCAGTTGCGAGGCGACGCGGAGTACGAGCGCAACAAACGCGAGTACGATGCTGATCCGGCGATGAAGAAATTCATCGACGTGGCAACCGAGACCGTATTTGGTGCGCTATGGGCGCGGCCTGGCCTTGATCTTAAAACGCGGACGCTCGTCTGCGTCGTGTCTGACGCTGCGACGGGCCGGCACCCCGAACTCGACATCCATCTGCGCTTTGCCCTCAAGGAAGGCTGGACCGAGGACGAATTAACGGAAGTGCTGCTGCATTTGTCCGGATACGTCGGAGTTCCGCTCATTCGCGAGGCCATGCTCGTGGCCAAAGACGTGTTTGCCGACGTTCGGGCCAAGTCCAAAGCCGAAAAATAACGCTACATCAACGCCTTCGTCGAATTTGTGGCGTTAATGTGGCACGCAAACGTGATCAGCGCCTTGCGGGCTTGCGGCAATGTGCACCCGGTCCTCTGCTTGCTTCTGCCCGCCTTGCGCCGTACAAGCCATGCGAACCTGTGGCCGCGGATGCTGATAGGATCCCGGGTCCGGCTACACAATCGGACGGTTAAGCAACGTTCAAAGTGCGACATAGCCGCCTCCGATATCGCCATGACCCATCTGCGCGGGGCACGCTTTTTGCGTCCCTCGACATGAAAGGACGTTTGCATCTCAGTTCACCTGCCGATTTGGTTCGGTCCGAATGGCTCGCAGCATCCGCCGTGAGATCCAGCGTGTCGGGTTGTTGCTGAGCTTTGTCGGAATGAGTGAGTCCCATGGATAAAGATCATAGTTATCGCGTGCCGGGCGGGCGCGTGGGCGTTCTTTTGCTGCATGGATTGTGCGGCACCCCAACCGAGATGCGGTTCGTCGCCAATGGGCTTGCGCGCGCAGGCTGCACGGTGCATTGCCCGCAGCTGGCCGGCCATTGCGGCACCGAGGCGGACATCAAGGCCACGCGCTGGCAGGACTGGTATAAGAGCGCCGAGCGCGCCCTCGATGACATGCGCAAAGACTGCGACGTCGTCATTGTCGGCGGCCTATCGACTGGCGCCGTCTTGAGCCTGCTTCTGGCTGCGCGGCGCCCGAAGGACGTGCAAGGAACCATCCTGCTGGCGCCCACCCTGTGGCTCAATGGCTGGCTCATTCCTTGGTATGCGCGATTGTTCAATCTCGTATTTTCGCGAAGCATGGCTCGTTTCGTTTGGTTCCCGGATATCCCGCCGCACGGCATCAAGGACCAGCGCATTCGCGAATTCATCCGCAGCGCGCTCTTCGGTGGCGACAGCTCGATCGCGGGTTTGCCGAGTACGCCCGGTGTGGCGGTGCTTGAGCACCGTTGGCTCGTAAACGCAACCAAGCGCGTGCTTGGCACCATCACGCAGCCCTCGCTTATTCTGCACGCGCGCGAGGATGACTACGCCAATCTCAACAACGCGTCGTACCTGCAGCGAAAGCTCAAGGGCCTGGTCGACACCGTGGTGCTGGACGACAGCTATCACATCGTCACCGTGGACCGGCAACGGCACGTTGTTGTCGATCGCGCGACGCAGTTCGTCGATCGTGTTGCCAAACAATGCTTGCGTCCGGCAGCGCGTCTCGTTGCCATGGCTGACTTGCCGCGTCGCGGACGCGCTTGACGCTGCGTAAGCGAGCTTTGTCCGTACAACCTTGACCCGCCGCTCCCCGGGTGCCACGCTTCGGCGTTGGCGCAAAAACGAGGAGCAGGATGACAAGCTCGGACGCCTGGAGCGAAACGACCCACAAGATCGCAGGCAGCGATGTTTTTTTGGCCAGGCGCGGCAAGGGCACGCCGGTGCTGGTTCTCCATCACGATATTGGGACTCTTGAACGGCTTCCCTTCTACGAGTCCCTCTCGGAACAGTTCGATGTCTTGGTTCCGCATCATCCGGGCTATGGCCGGTCGCAGCGGCCCGAGTGGCTGCGCTCGGTTCGCGATATTGCCTCCATGTACAGCGGGCTGCTCAACGAGCTGAAAATCGAGACGTGCGCACTCGTTGGCCTCGGCTTTGGTGGCTGGATTGCCGCGGAGATGGCCACATTCGCACCGCGCTCCATCAGTCATCTTGTGCTCGTCGGGGCCATGGGAGTGAAGCCGCCGGAAGGCGACATCCTCGACGAGGCGATCGTCAGCTACATTGATTACGCGCGTGCTGGGTTCCACGAACAGAAGGCGTTCGATGCCGTGTACGGGGCCGAGCCCAGCATCGACCAGCTCGAGCAGTGGGATATCTGCCGCGAGATGAACTTCCGCATCGCTTGGAAGCCCTACAAGTACAGCCAGACGCTGCCGCATCTGCTGTCGGTTGCCCGCATGCCATCGCTGATCGTGTGGGGCGACGACGATCGCATCATGCCTCGTAGTGCAGCAAACACGTTCAAAACGTCCCTGCCCAAAGCCAAACTCGAGATCATCGAGAACTGCGGACATTGCGTCGACATGGAGAAGCCTGCTGAGCTCTCAAAGCTCGTCACGGCCTTCGTCGGCTAAAGCGATTCAAGGGAGCGACCCCCATGCATCTCATGTATTTCACCGAGCAGCCAATGTCGGCCTACGACTCCAAGGAAGGCCTGAAGTACGGCGCCACCGCGCTCACCTTCTCCAACAAGCATTTCGATCCCGTCGCCGGCAGCCGCCTCTACAACGAGTATCTGGAGCAGTACGTCTACGCCGAGGAGCAGGGCGTCGACGGCATCATGCTGAACGAGCACCACAACGCGCCGTTCTGCATGCAGGCCAA
>CADEFX010000145.1 GCA_902826715.1 uncultured Hyphomicrobiales bacterium
AACGGGCGGGGATAAACAGCGCCGGCATTCTGCGGATGTGGTGAATGGCCGGCGGAGTCCGCATGCGCCGTTGCCGCCGCTTGGCGGCAGCGCGCGCCGCCGTGTATAGCTCGCGCGGACAACGCTTGCGCGAGGAAGATGATGATCGAGTGGATGTTCACGGCCGACGGCTGGGCTGCCTTCCTGACCTTGTTTGCCATGGAGGTGGTGCTCGGCATCGACAACGTCATCTTTATCTCCATCCTGGCCGCCAAGCTGCCGGTGCATCAGCAGGCCAACGCCCGCTATATCGGCCTCGGCCTCGCGCTGATCATGCGCATTGCGCTCCTGCTGACGCTGACCACCATCATGCGGCTGACCGCGCCGCTGTTGACGATCGCCGGCGAGGAAATCTCCGGCCGTGATCTCGTGCTGCTCGGCGGTGGCCTGTTCCTCATCGCCAAGGCGACCATCGAGATCCATCACATGATGGAAGGGCGGCACGAGACCCGCTCCGCCGCGCACGCCACCTTCGGCATTGTGATCGCGCAGATCGTCGTGATCGACATCGTCTTCTCGCTCGATTCGATCATCACGGCCGTCGGGCTCACCAACAACGTCAACATCATGATCGCCGCCGTCATCGCTTCGATGGTCGTCATGATTGCGGCGTCTGGGCCCGTGGCCGAGTTCGTCAATCGTCACCCCACGACCAAGATGCTGGCGCTCGCCTTTCTCGTCATGATCGGCGCGATGCTCGTCGCCCACGGCTTCGACGTCGAGGTGCCGAAAGGCTACGTCTACACGGCCATGGCGTTCGCGGTGTTGGTCGAAGGCTTGAATATCGGTGCACGGGGCCGCGCGTCCGGTGCGCGAGCCGCGGGCATGAACACCGGCGCCGCGCTTGACCAGCTTCTCATGCGCGCGCGCCGGAGCGATGCCTCGGCCGTGCAGCTCGCAGCCGATGACGCGGGGGCGATCCGAAGCTGGATCGCGATCGGCAATACCCTGGAGGAGGACAACTGCTGCGCGGCGATCGACTGGGGCGCGCTGAAGTCGGCGATCGAGGCGCGCGCGGCGCAAGGCTCGGCGACGATCGACGGCGTCGCGCATCGCATTTCGGCGAGTCTTTCGCCGCCCGATCAGCGGCCGGCGGCGTTGCTCCTGCTCGCAAGGGAGCCGTGAGCGCGCGTGTCGCGCGCATCACCTGCCGCGCTTCAAATGCGACACCCCGTTGTTGCCTGTATGCCTGAGCGGGCGAATCCTGATACGCGGGAAATTCGCCCTTCGAGGGCTCGCATCGGATGCTAGTGACACCGCTGCATCACCACACAGGTTCGCGCGCGAGCTTGTGAATATCCTGGTGATAATCAAGGGCGGCTGCGTTGCTTCACTCCGGGCGGGCTGAAAGGCTGAAACGCAACGCGAATCAACCCGGGCCTGCAACCCAGATGCGCAATTCCCCCGAGTCCCTCATTGCTTCAGATGACGTTGAGGTCCCCGTGCCGCCGCGAATGCCCGATGTGTTCATCATTTGCGCCATGACGCTGGTCGCCGTGGCGCTCGGAACCGGTCTGCATTTGCAGCTTGCGGTCGACCCGATGCACGCGCTGGCTGCTGCAGCCTCCATCTGGTTTGGCCTTCTGGCTCTGCATCTCGTCATACGCCGTGCCCAACGTGGTGCTCCTGCTGCAGTACGCCGCGCACTGGTGCACAAGCCGCGCCCCGACCTCGGCCGTCTCGCTGCATCGCCTGCCGTACAGCGGCGCCGCCAGCCGGAGATGTCGTCGGAACCTGCAGGCCGGTCCGAACCGCCGCCGCTGCCCATGACGGGGGCGCGACAGACCGCGAGCGATGCCGACATCGAGCGCGCGTCCGGGCGGGGCGATGCAGCCATGGCGCAGAGCGACACGCAGCCGGTGCGTTCCAGTCTCGATGAGACGGCGGCGGCACAGCGAACCATGGGGTGGGACGTGCGTCCCGGCACGGTGCGCCAGGCGCTGGCCACAGCGCCAAAGCCTGCCGTATTCCCGCCATTGGAGCAGACAGTCGCTGCCGCGCTCAAGGCCAACACGCTCGCTGGGCGCGAGCATGATGCCTCCGCAGCCGGAGCGGGTTTGGCGCAGCGCGCCGCCGCTGGTGGCCTCGAAGGCAAGCGTCCACCCATGCCGCCCCGCGTTCCGCAGTCGGAAACGACAGCTGCTGAGGCGGGTGCGTCCAAGTCGTCCGAAATCCAGTCGATGCAGATTGTGATCGAGCAGCTTGCACGCCAGCTCAATACGCCAGTCGAGTCCGGCGGGACGGCGGATCAATCGGCTGCCGCCACGCCGGCGTCCGAGCAGGAGGATGCAGAGCAGGCCCTGACGCGGTCTATCGAGGCGCTCAAGGCCGCCAGCGGCGCCATGCGGCATGTCGGGGCGATGCCGCGTCCGGGGGCGGGCGCGAAGCGGCAGGCGGCCGGAAATCCAGCGGCGAGCGCCGACCCGGCTACGTCGCGCATTGCCGCCGCCATCGCCGCAAACCAGTACGAGGTCTATCTCGACTCGATCGCTGGACTGGCAGACCACAAGACGCGGCACTTCGACATCACCCTGCGTGTCAAGATCGAGGGCGGTCCCGCTCCCGATGCCGAGGACTGCGCGGCGCTGCTCGGCAGTGGCGCGGGCACGCGCCTCGATGCCGCGAAGCTGACGCGGGTGGCCCAGATCGCATCCCGGCTCAGCAGCCGTGGTGCCGCGGCGGCGCTGTTCGCGCGCCTGATGCCGGAATCGCTTGTCGACGACATGGTGCTCGAGACCTGTGCGGAAATCGTGGGACGAGACGCGGCGGCCGGCCGGCAGCTCGTGCTGTCGTTCCGGCAATCGGCAGTCCGGGCCTTCACCGAGGATCACTGGGAGACGCTGTCGACGCTGTCGGAGAACGGCTTGCGGTTCGCGGTGGAGGAATTGTCCGATCTCTCCATGGATTTCGATGTGCTCAAGGCGCGCGGCTTCCACTTCGTCAAGGCGGATGCGGCCGCGCTTCTCGCCGGCATGCAGGCGCACGACGGCATCCTTGCGCCCGCGGAGGCTTGCCGCCGCTTCACCGAGACAGGCCTGTCGGTCATCGTCGGCGGCGTGCTCGACGACGCCACCGTGGCATGGGCGCTGGGTCTTGGTGCGACGTATGGCCAGGGCACCCTGTTCAGCTCGCCGCGCCCCGTCAAGGATCTCGGCTCACCGCAGGAAGCCGCCGCTTGATTGCGGCATCCTCGGTCGCTAGTGAGTGGGAATGACGTCTATCGCGCCGGCCGTCGGCATTCCCATCCTTGCCTCCATCTCGTCGCTCGCGACGGCAGCCGATGTCTGGCTGTCCGACGTATGGGGCGTCATTCACAATGGGCGCGCCGCATTCCCGGCTGCCGTCGATGCGTGCGTCAGGTTTCGCGCGCAGGCTGGAACCGTCATCCTCATCACCAACGCACCGCGGCCCGATGCGGCCGTGGCCGAGACGCTGGCGCGCCTTGGCGTGCCGCGCGCGGCCTGGGACGCCATCGTGACGTCGGGTGACGTGACCCGCGATCTCGTCCGCCCCTGGGGCCGGCGGCCGCTGTTTCATCTGGGGCCGGCGCGCGATGCCGGCGTATTTGAAGGCCTCGACGTGTCGTTCGCGGAAGCAAACGCGGCGGACGTCGTCGTGTGCACCGGCCTGTTCGACGACGAGACCGAGACGCCCGAAACCTATCGTCCGATGCTCGAGCGCTTGGCGGCGCGCGGCACGCCGATGATCTGCGCCAACCCGGATGTGTTCGTCGAGCGCGGCGACCGCCTCATCCCGTGCGCCGGCGGCATTGCGCAGCTCTTCCAGGCGCTCGGCGGCGACGTGGCGTATGCAGGCAAGCCGTATGCGCCGATCTACGAGCGCGCCTTCGGCATCGCGTCATCCGTGCGCGGCACGCCGGTGCCGAAAGACCGCATGCTCGCCATCGGTGACGGCCTGAAGACCGATCTTCTGGGCGCCGGCGAGGCGGGCTTGCGCAGCGTCTTCATCGCCAGCGCGCTGCATGTCGACCCCCGCCGCGATTTCGACGAGGCACTTCTGGCCGAGCTGTTCGCCACCTATCCGCATCCTCCGATCGCCGCACAGCCCGTGCTCCGCTGGTAGGGCTAGGGCGTGCACTCATAAACGAACGGGCCAGAAACGGTTGCGGGGGTGAAGCGAACGTGGTCGTGGCTGGTCACACGTCCTGAGTCTGACCCTGAGCAGACACGTCTGGGCAGCCACTAAAGCGGTTCGAGCAATAAAGCGCCCAGCCGCGTGGCGTAGCGATGCTCGCTCGGCAAATCGCTACAGCCGTCGGCAGATGAAGGTAACGGTCCTGATCCGCCGGTCGCCGAGATTGCGCACTTGGTTCTGCGTCATCCGGGCACCGTCCTCACCCATGAACTGCCGAAGGTTGACAGGCGGCCGGCCTGAGTCCGAAAGCTTGGCGGCCGCGCGCTTGAACCACGCCTCGCTCGCCTCGGTCGAGTCGTCCTCGCTCAAGATCTCGAAACCTGCGCCTTGGAGCAGCGCGCGCATCTTCTCCGTCGTCACAAGATGGCTGATGGCAGCATCTCGCGCCCACGGCACGGGATAGAGAACCTCTCCCCCTTCACCCTGTAGGATGTCGTAGACGGCAAAAATGCCGCCGGGCTTCAGCGCCTTGCGCACGCAGGCATACACCTTGTCCTTAGCGGCGATGTTCATGCACGCGTGCAGCGTCATCGCAGCATCGAAGGTTGGGTGGGCGACATCGAGCGCCGTGGCATCGCCTTCGACGAACATCGTGCGGTCCGCCAGGCCGACCCAGCTCGACAGCGTATTGGCCGCCTCGCAGAACTCTGGCGAGAGATCGACGCCGGTCACCTTGCATCCATAGGTCGACGCCAACGTGCGCGCCGGCCCGCCAAGTCCGCTGCCGACATCGAGCACATGGGTTTGAGGAGCAAGCCCCATGCGAGCACCCAGCTCAAGTGTAGCAGCACGTCCCCGGACATGAAATTCGTCGACGGAGGCCAGATCCTCCGTCTCAATCTTGTCCAGGCTCTTGCCTCCGGCCTGGAGCGCTGCGGCAATCTTACTGGCGAGATCGCCGATGGCGTAGTGATCAACGACAGCGTTCATGGTGGTCTCTCCTGCAAGCATTAGCGTCAGCCTACTCGACTCTGATGTCGGCCGCGCGGATCTCCTGGGCCCAGGTTTCGATTTCGCCCTTGAGTTTACGGCCTAGACCGTCAGCACGATCTTGCCGATATGCTGGCTGGTCTCCATGCGCCGGTGCGCGTCGGCGGCCTGAGCCAGCGGGAACGTCGAATCCATGATGACTTTGACTTTGCCGGACGCGATCAGCGGCCACACCGTCTCTTCCAGGGCCTTGGCAAAGCGGGCCTTCACCTCTCGAGAACGCGGCCTCAGCGTGGAGCCGGTGAGCGTGACACGCTTCACCATCAGGCGCGCCAAATTGATCGTCGCCTCGGCGCCGCCGAGCGTGGCGATCTGCACGATGCGGCCATCCTCTGCTGCCGCGACGATGTTGCGCTCGGTGTAGGGGCCGCCGACCATGTCGAGCGTCACGTCGATGCCCTTGCCGCCGGTCGCCTCTTTCGCGATCTTCACGAAGTCATCCGTCTTGTAGTTGACGGCCACGTCGGCGCCGAGTGCGATGCAGGCCTGGCATTTGTCGTCGCTGCCGGCGGTCGTCATCACCTTGGCACCGAGCGCCTTGGCGATCTGGATGGCCGTCGTGCCGATCCCGCTGGTGCCGCCGTGCACGAGAAACCACGCGCCGGCCTTCAGCCCGCCGCGCTCGAACACGTTGTTCCACACGGTGAAGCATGTCTCCGGCAGCCCGCCGGCTTCCACGAGACTGGTATTGGCGGGGATCGGCAGCGCCTGTACGTCCTCGGCGATGCAATACTCCGCATAGCCGCCACCGTTGACGAGCGCGCACACCATCTCGCCGGCCTGCCATCGCGTCACCTGCGCTCCGGCCGCGACCACCTCGCCTGCGATCTCGAGCCCTGGCAGGGGCGAATGCGAAGCGGGCGGCGGGTAGGCACCCAGGCGCTGCTGGACATCGGGACGGTTGACGCCGGCGGCGGCGACCTTGACGAGGATCTGTCCGGGTCCTGGCTTAGGGACCGGCAGCGTGTGCGCCTGCAGCACCTCTGGCCCGCCTTTGCCGTCGATCACGATAGCGGTCATGGTCTCGGGGATGGCAGCCATGGGATGCTCCTGACAGTTCGCCTCCAGCGCTTGAACACGAGGCCACCGGTTGAGACAAGAGGCATGTTGTGGGAGCATCGGCATGTCGCGTCGCGCCGGACCGGGAGCATGCTATGGATTGGGACGACCTGAAGCCGACACCGCCCAAGGTGGCCACCGTCGGCGAGGACCTCAAGAACTTCTCGGTCGGCGATCTCGAGGCGCGCATCGTCTCGCTCAAGGCCGAGATCGAGCGCGTCGAGCGCGAGCTGATGGCCAAGAAGGCTTACGAAGCTGCGGCTGCGGATCTGTTCAAGCGCTGAGGTGATGCAGCAACGCTGAAAGCGTCCACAGGTTAAATGGCGCGCGCTCCCACCGCCGGTCGCGTTAAGCGCCCATTTACCGAGATCCGCTATTTTCAATGCATATCCAGTCATCTGGATCTGGAGCGGGCCCTGTCCGTTCCGCTTGACGCCTCCCTGTTTCTGACTTTTGAGCCGCTGTCCAGCGGCTCTTTTTTTGCCCCGCCCCGCAAAAACGGCTTAATTTGATGCACCTTTGTTAACCTGCCGCTGCGAGGCTGCTTTCCGGTGTTTGGGGCAGCGGGCAGCGCAGATGTTGCGTTGGGTTGGGGGGCGTGCGTGAGCGTTTCGTCGTTGAGCAGCGTCACGGTTTCGTTCGGAGAGCGCTTTGCGGCATCCGGACATTTCGACGAGGTCTTCCGGGATGGCATGGCGCTCGTGGAGCGCACCGCCGTCTACCTCGACGGTCAGGGCCGCCGCGAGGCCAAGTCGCTCAATCCTGCACTGGCTGTGATCTATGCCAACGAGAGCATGCGCCTCACGTCGCGGCTGCTCGAGATCGCGTCGTGGCTGCTGCTGCGCCGTTCCCACAGCACCGGTGACATCACCTCCGAGGATGCGCGCGTGCGCCGCCGCTGCATCAAGCTCGCCACCATCGGCCGTCCGTCTCACGTCAAGGGCTTCGCGGAGTTGCCGCAGTCCTTGCGCACGTTGATCGAAGACAGCTTTGCCATGAACGATCGCATCGTCCGGCTTGATCGGGCCATGGAAACGTGTGGCGGGCGAGAGGTGCCTGACACCTGTAATCCCGTTGCCGCGCAGATGCAGAAGCTGCAACAGGCGTTCGGCGCCACTCATTAAAAAAGCGAGGACGCTTGTCCTCGCTTGATGCCACCAGCGTTCGGCCGAAGCCGACCCTAGAACATGCCCTCGAACTTCTTCTTGAAGCGCGACACACGTCCGCCGCGGTCGAGGAGATGCTGGCCGCCGCCGGTCCAGGCCGGGTGCGTCTTTGGATCGATATCGAGCGACAGGGTGTCGCCCTCCTTGCCATACGTCGAGTAGGTCTGGAATTCGCTGCCGTCCGTCATGACCACCTTGATCATATGGTAGTCGGGATGGAAATCTTCTTTGTTTTTCATGGTGTTCTCGCGAGTTTTCAAGGTGGCGGCCTTGGGTGCCGCGCCGCGCCCTGAGGAAGTTCGAGGGCTTCCTATACTGGATCGTTCCGGTCGAGACAAGCGCCCCCCGCCACCGGCGCTGCGGTATTGCCTCACTTGAGTGCTCGGCTGCGGTCGGGCATGCATGTGCGGCCTAGCATCGGTGGCCGGCAGAGGTGAATGGTGTTGCGACAGCGATCCAAGCGTGGGGCCGAGCGGCCTGCCGAGGCGGCCGCCGGCGGGGCGGGTCGCCGCGATCTGCGGCCGCTGCGGATGCTCAAGCCCTACATCCTGGCCCATCCCGGCATCCTGGTCATCGCCGGGTTGATGCTGGTCTTATCCGCGCTGGCCATGCTGTCGATGCCGCTGGCGCTGCGCCGCATGATCGACTTCGGCTTCAGCGAGAGCAACAACGGCTTCATCGACCGCTACTTCGGCATGCTGATCGTCATCGGCCTGGTGCTGGCGGTAGCCAGCGCGGGCCGCTTCTATTTCGTGAACTGGCTTGGCGAGCGCGTCGTCGCCAGCGTTCGCGCCAATGTTTTCGCACATCTGGCGACGCTCGGGCCTTCCTTCTACGACCAGACGCGCTCAGGCGAGGTGATGAGCCGTCTCACCGCCGACACGACGCAGATGAAAGCCGCTGCGAGCACGGCGCTGTCGCAAGCTGCCCGCAACATCATCATGCTCGTGGGCGCGCTGGCGATGATGTTCGTCACCAGCGCGAAATTGTCTCTGCTCGTGCTCGGCATCATCCCGGCCATCGTCCTTCCGCTCATGGCCTACGGCCGCGTCGTCCGCCGGCTGTCGCGGCATGCGCAGGATACGCTCGCCGATGCATCGGCGTATGCCGCCGAAAATCTCTCCGCGGTGCGCACGATGCAGGCGTTCGGGCAAGAGCGTGCGGTGGCGGGCCTTTTCGGCGCGGCCATCGAGCGGTCCTTTCGTGCCGCGCTGGTTCGCTTGCGGGCGCGTGCGGGACTGACGGCACTCGTCATCTTCATCGTCTTTTCCAGCATCGTCGGCGTGCTCTGGTACGGGGCGGGCCTGGTGGTCGCCGGCGAGATCAGCGGTGGTCGCCTTGCGCAGTTCGTGCTCTACGCGCTGTTTGCCGGCGGGGCGCTCGCCGAGCTGTCGGAAGTCTGGGGCGAGGTGAGCCAGGCCGCCGGCGCAACCGAGCGGCTCGCTGAACTGCTGAACACGCGCTCCGAGATCGTTTCGCCTGCCATTCCCCAGCCGCTTCCGGAACCAGCCAAGGGGCAGATCGAGTTCCGCCGCGTGACATTCGTCTATCCGTCACGGCCGGCCACCAAGGCCCTCGACGACGTGAGCTTCAGCATTTCGCCCGGCGAAACCGTCGCCATCGTCGGGCCGTCCGGTGCCGGCAAGAGCACATTGTTTGGACTGCTGCTGCGCTTTTACGATCCCAACGAGGGCGATGTGCTGCTCGATGGCGTTTCCGTCGCGTCGGCCGATCTCGATGCCCTGCGTTGCCGCATCGCGCTCGTACCGCAGGACGTCGCCATTTTCGCCGCCTCCGTTGCCGACAACATTCGCTATGGCGCGTCCGGTGCCACGCTCGACGACGTCCGGCGGGCTGCACAGGCGGCGCACGCCGATGCTTTCATCACCGCGCTACCCGACGGTTACGACACGCAGCTCGGCGAGCGCGGCGTCATGCTGTCGGGTGGACAGCGACAGCGCATCGCCATTGCGCGGGCCGTCCTGCGCGACGCGCCCGTTCTGCTGCTCGATGAGGCCACGAGCGCGCTCGACGCTGAGAGTGAGATGGCGGTGCAGAAGGCGCTGGAGCGTCTGATGGTCGGGCGCACGACACTTGTCGTCGCGCATCGCCTGGCAACGGTGCAAAGAGCCGATCGCATTCTGGTGCTCGACGAGGGGCGTCTCGTCGAGGAAGGCACACACGCTGCATTGGTGCGCAAGAGCGGGCTCTATGCCCGGTTCGCCGAGCTGCAGTTCGGCCGCGAGGCGGCGGAGTAAAATCCAGAGGTGCGCGGCTCCGCTGCGACTCAGCGGTTGGTCAGCTTCAGCTCGATGCGGCGGTTGCGGCGCAGCACTTCCTCGGACGTGCCTTCTTCGAGCGGCGCAAATTCGCCATAACCGGCCGCCACCAGGCGGCGCGGCGACACACCGCGACTGATCAGATATTTGACGACCGAGGTGGCGCGCGCGCTCGACAGCTCCCAATTGGACGGGAACTCGGCCCTGGAGATCGGCCGCGGATCCGTGTGCCCGTCAACCTGCAGCGCCCAGTCGATTTCCTTCGGGATCTGTCGCTCGAGCTCGACGATGGCCGCAGCGAGCTGGTCGATCGCCGCAAGGCCTTCCGCTGTCATCTGTGCCTGGCCGGAAGGAAACAGAACTTCCGACTGGAACACGAAGCGGTCGCCGACGACGCGGATATCCTTGCGGTCGCGCAACAGCTCTCTCAGGCGGCCGAAGAAGTCGGAGCGGTAGCGTTGCAGCTCCTGCACCTGGCGCGCCAGCACGACGTTGAGCCGCGCCCCGAGATCGGATATGCGCGCCTGAGAGTCCTTGTCTTTGGCTTCCGCGGCCTGCAAGGCCTCGTTCAGCGCAGCGATCTGGCGGCGCACAGCCAGAAGCTGCTGATTGAGGAGATCGACCTTGGCCATCGCGTCGCTGGCGATACCTTTCTGGTCCGCTAGCTCCTTGGTAAGGCCGGCGAGTTGCGATGACGCGGCCGCGGCCTTCTGCTCGCCAAGGCCCGCGGCCCCCGTGAGCCGTTGGTTATCGGCGCGGAGCGTGTTGAGTGTCGCCTGCAGCGCGACCAGATCGTCCTCGAGGGTCTTGCCTTTGCCTTTCTCCAGCGACAGAAGGCTGGTCAGCTCGGCGAGCTGCCGCGTCAGGCGATTGAGCGTATTGTCCTTGCCGGACGACTCCTGGCTGACGAAAAACTGCGACAGCATGAAAATCGACAGCAGGAACGTCACGGTCAGCAGCAGGGTCGAAAGCACATCGACGTAGCCCGGCCAGAACTCGGCGTACTCGTTGCTGCGGCGGGAGCGTCCGCGGGCCATAGTCTAGACGCTCCGGCGCGAAATGTTGGTTGCGAGATCCTTCAGCACCGTGGCGACCTCGGACTGGCGCACGGCCTGCTCGTCGACCCACTCGCGCACGACCTTCTGTTCGGCGCGCATCTGCCGAACGAGCTGATCGACGCCCTTGGCCAGTTCGCGCACGGATTCATCGTTGCCGGCCGCTCCCGCCTGCGCGGTGGCGCCGTTCGCCTGCTCCAGCCGGTCGGCCAGGGCCGTGAGTGTGCGCTGCATGTCATACATGGCGCCGTGCAGCTGGCGCGTGACCTGGTCGGCGCCGGTCGGCGTGGTGCCGCCGGCCGGTGTCAGCTCGGTAATGCCCGACAGCCACTCTTCCAGCTCGTTGTAGAAGCGGTTGTGTGCGTGGCTCGATTGCAGATCGAGGAAGCCGAGGATCAGCGATCCTGCGAGGCCCAGCAGCGAGGCTGAGAACGCGGTGCCCATGCCCTTGAGCGGCGCCGCCAACCCGCTCTTCAATTCCTCGAACATCATCACCGAGTCGGTGGCCTTGGTGTCCAGCGTGTTGATGGCTGAGCCGACCGACTGCATGGTCTCGAGCAGGCCCCAGAATGTGCCGAGCAGGCCCAGGAACACGAGCAGGCCGACGAGGTAGCGGCCGGTGTCGCGTGCCTCGTCCAGGCGGCCGCCGATCGAATCCATGATCGAGCGCATGGAGGTGGTCGACAGCGAAAGCGCGCCCTTGCGATCGCGCAGCATCGTCGCCATGGGCGCCAGCAGCACCGGCTGATGCGAGATGGCGAGACCGGGATCGGCGATCCGGTAGGCATTGACCCAGCGGATCTCCGGATACAGGCGGACGACCTGCCCGAACGCTCGCAGGATGCCGATCGCCAGCACGCCGACGATCAGGCCATTGAGCAAGGGCTTGTTCCAAAAGGCCGTGCTGAGCTGCTGATAGATGATCGCGACAAGGAATCCGACGAGGGCCAGGAACACCAGCATGCCCCGAAGGAACTGGCCGGTCGTCTTCAGCGTTAGATGCAGCGTCTTGGCTGCAAGGTCGCTGGCTCGTGACTTCTCACTACCCATCCTCCTCCAGACTGCCGGGACACTGTATCTACTT
>CADEFX010000146.1 GCA_902826715.1 uncultured Hyphomicrobiales bacterium
CAGACGCGGATCGATGCCTTTGCCGTGGGTTCGAAATTGCCGACATAAGCCGATTTGAGCATGATATAGCCCACAGCACGTCATCTCGTTTGCAGGATACGGCATGGCCGCTTCGAACAAGATCGTCATTTGCGGGGCGGGCATCGCAGGAATTGCGGCTGCGTACTCTCTTGCCGTCGCGCACGGGCAAGAGGATGTGGTGATCGTGGAGGCGGACAATCCGCTCTCACTCACATCCGACAAGTCGAGCGAGGCCTACCGCAACTGGTGGCCGGGGCCCGACTGGGCCATGACGGCCTTCATGAACCGCAGCATCGACCTCATAGAGGGCATTGCGCGAACCACAAACAACCGCATTCACATGAACCGACGCGGCTACGTCTTCGCCACCGCCGACTCGACCAAGATTCAGCAGCTCGTGTCCTTGGCGAAAGCGGCCGAGGCCAATGGAGGCGGCGAGGCAAGGCTGCACGACACACCGTCAAGCGCATACATGCCTTCGCCCGAGAGCCGCTTCGACTTTCCCTTGACGGGTGCGGACATCATAACCGATGCAAGTCTTATCCGTCGGCACTTTCCCTATCTCGCGCCTGAAACCGTTGCTATCGCACACGCACGCCGCGCCGGTTGGCTCAGCGCGCAGCAGCTCGGAATGGCGATGCTGGAAGCGGCGCGCGAGCGCGGGGTGAAAATCCTGCGCGGCCGTGTGGCCGGTATCGACACGGGCGGCGGACGTGTGCGCGCGGTTCATGTCGAGCATGCGGATGGACGCCAGTCGCTCGAGGCAACGCATTTCGTGCTTGCCGCGGGACCGATGCTCAAGACCCTCGCGGCGGAGCTTATCGGCATCGATCTGCCGGTGTTCGCCGAATGCCACCACAAGATCAGCTTTTCCGACACGCTCGGCGCCGTGCCTCGCTCCGCGCCGATGCTGATCTGGCTCGACGAGCAAAATCTGCCGTGGAGCGACGATGAGCGCGCGGCCCTGGCCGAGGACGAGGACGGGCAATGGCTGCTGAAGACATTTCCGTTCGGCGTGCACGGGCGGCCCGACGGCGCGGGCGCGGGGACATCCGTCATCATCCTTTTCAATCACCATGCCGATCCGGCCGAGGTTGTCTTTCCGCTGCCGGAGCCCGACACCTATGGCGAGATCGCGCTTCGCGGCATGTCGACCATGGTGCCCGCGCTCAAGGCCTACGCCGATAAGGGCGTGCGTCCCTACATCGACGGCGGCTACTACATCAAGACGCGCGAGAACCGGCCATTGATCGGCCCCCTGCCCGTCGAAGGCGTGTACGTCTCCGGCGCGTATTCCGGGTTCGGCATCATGGCGTCGTGCGCGGGCGGCGAACTGCTGGCGCGCCACATCACGGGAGGCCCATTGCCGGACTACGCCCCGGCCTTTCTCCTGTCCCGCTATCAGGACCCGGCGTATGGCTCGCTGCTCGAAAGGTGGGGAGACGGCGGACAGCTCTGACGCGCGAAGGCAGGGATTGAAGCTGGGAGCGACGGCGATGAAGACGAAAATGCATCTCGGGATGTCCATTCGCGGTCTTGGCTATCATCCGGCAGCCTGGCGTCATCCCGATGTGCCCGCTGACGGGACCCTTCGGTTCGAGCATTACGCCCGTAGCGCCCAGGCGGCGGAGCGCGGCAAATGCGACATGATTTTCTTCGCCGACGGCATCGGCGTCCGGGAGCGCGACCTGCCCCCAGGCTCGCTGGCCCGATCGGGCTATGAACTCGTCGAAATGGAGCCGATGACGCTGCTGCCGGCGCTTGCGGTGGTGACCAAGCATATCGGCCTCGCGACCACGGCTTCAACGACCTACAACGAGCCCTACAACATCGCGCGCAAGTTCGCGACGCTGGACCTGATCAGCAACGGCCGCGCTGGCTGGAACGTGGTGACGTCCTGGTCCGACGCCGAGGCCAAGAACTTCGGGCGCGAGCAACAGTTCGACTACGACACCCGGTATGCGCGGGCCGGCGAGTTCGTCGATGTCGTCAAGGGCCTGTGGGACAGCTGGGAGAAGGACGCGCTCCTGTTCGATAAGGCGTCGGGCGTGTTTTATGACGAGAGCAAGATGCACGCACTCAACCACAAGGGGGCATTCTTCTCCGTGCGGGGCCCGCTGAATGTCGGCGGGCTACCGCAAGGGCATCCGGTGGTCATACAGGCAGGTGCATCCGAACAGGGCCGGGAGCTGGCGGCAGCGACCGCGGACGTCGTCTATGCCGTCCCACACGCAAAGGAGCCGGCCCGAGCCTATTACGCGGACGTGAAGCGCCGGATGGCGAAGTATGGCCGCGACGCAGGAGAGATGAAAATTCTTCCCGCGATGCGGCCTGTCGTGGGACGAACCGCCGACGAGGCGCAGGCGAAATTCGATCAGCTTCAGGCCTTGCTCGATCCGCTGGTCGGCCTGGCGCGGCTGAATAACGTGTTCGGCGATCTGTCCGCATATCCGCTCGACGGCCCCGTTCCTCTCGACAGTCTGGGTCCCATCGAGCTGCGCAGCATCGGCACGCAGTTGCTCGAGCAGGTGAGGCGCGAGCGGCCGACCATTCGCCAGCTTTACGAGGAGGTCGCGGGCAAGGGCCACTTTTGCGTCATCGGCACGCCGGCCCACATCGCCGATGTGATGGAGGATTGGTTCAGGGACGACGCCTGCGACGGCTTCAACATCACGCCCATGCATCTGCCCGGCGGCTGCGAAGACTTCGTGGAACTGGTGACGCCCGAGCTGCAGCGGCGCGGACTATTCCGCACCGAGTACGAAGGCCGGACGCTGCGCGAGAATCTCGGGCTGAGACCGGCGGTCAACCGCTATGCGAGCCGTCGTGCAGGCGCCGCCGCAGAGTGACGGTGCCGCGCTGCGGCTCAATAATTTTTTGTAGTGCGCCGCTCGTTGCCACCAGCGGGCGAACCACCGCGTTTCGACCGTCGAGCATCTCGGAGCTGGACCTTCCGCGGTCACAACATGCATGACGCAGGGGCGCCGCCGCGGTATTCTCCTCACACGCCTGAATTGGGAGGGGCAATTCATGGGTTCAGTTATTTCACGTCTTTTGTTTTTTATTTTATTGGGCGCCTTTAACACGGCCGCGGAGGCTGCCGGCGAACGGCGCATTGCCCTTATCATCGGCAACGGGGCCTATCAGCATACGTCCACGCTGCAAAATCCACGCAACGATGCATCGGATTTAGCCGTGGCTCTTCAAAGGCTTGGCTTTGACGTCATGCAGGGCGTCGACCTCGACAAGCGGTCCATGGAACGCACCATACGCGAGTTCGGGGTCAAGCTGTCGGGGGCTGACGTCGCGCTTTTCCTTTACGCGGGACACGGCCTCCAGGTGTCTGGGCAGAATTATCTTCTGCCCGTCGATGCCAGGCTTTCGAGCGAGAACGATGTGGATTTCGAGTCGATCGCTCTCAATCTCGTGCTGAGGCAGATGGAGCGCGAGGCCAAGACGAGCCTCGTTCTGCTCGACGCCTGTCGCGATAACCCGCTGGCCAGAAATTTGGCGCGGAACATGGGGACACGATCCAGCCAGATCGGCCAGGGGCTGGCCGAGGTGAAGACGGGCGTGGGCACCATGATCGGCTTCTCCACGCAGCCGGGCAATGTGGCGCAGGATGGAGCGGGCCGAAACTCTCCCTATGCCGGCGCGCTGCTCAAGCATCTGGAAACGCCCGGCCAGGACATCGGTTCGGTCCTGATCAACGTGCGCAACGACGTCTACAGTGCAACCAATGGCCGCCAAGTGCCGTGGGAGCATACCTCGCTCATGGGGCGGGTCGTCCTCGCGTCCCCTGCGCCGGTCGAGGATGGCGGTTCAAACTACGACAAGCAGATGGAGATTGCGTTCTGGAACGCGATCAAGGACAGCAAGTCGTCCGATCTGCTGCAGGCTTATCTCAACCGCTTTCCCAAGGGTACGTTCGCCGAGTTGGCCCGTGTCTTGATGCAGCAAGCCGAGAAGGAAAGCACGGCACAGAAGGAGGTGTCCCGCCGCGACGATGACCTGCGTCGCGCGGAGGACGCAAAGCTCGCAGCGGAGCGGCAGCAACGTGAGGCCGATCGCAAGGCCGCGGAGAGCAAACTGGCGGCTGATCTGAGGAAGGCACAGGAAGAGGCAAAGCGAACGCGCGAGGCGCTTGCTGCGGCGGAGAAAGAGCGCGAGGCGGCTCTCAAGGCTGCCGAGACCGCTCGCAAGCAGCAGGAAGACGCGCGCAAGTCTGCCGAGATGGTTGTCGCGTCGCTGCCAAGTGCTACCGCGGCCAGTGAGCAAGCCGATGAGCCGGCTTTGATCCGCAGCATGCAAAAGGAACTGCGCCGTGTCGGGTGCGACCCTGGCAAGGAAGACGGCATATGGGGAAGTGACGTCAGGGGTGCTATCGACAAGTTCAACCGTTACGCCAGGGCCGCCTTGCCGAACGGCGGACCGTCGCAGGACGGCCTCGCGGCCATTATCGGCAAGAAGGCGCGCGTGTGTCCGTTGGAGTGCGGTGAAGGGAGGCAGACTGCGGGCGAGCGCTGCGTGACAGTCGCTGCGCCGAAAGCGCCAGCCGTGCGTGACAATGCCGCCTCGAAGACAGGCTCGACGAGCGCGGCCTGCGCCGAATGGCAGCGCTGCATCTCGTTCACAGGCCACTACCATATGAGGCACCGGTGCGGTCTGGAACCGAAGTGCAACTAGTCCCAGACAGGTGGCCGAGTTCAATTCGCACTTGGTTTCGTGAGGAAAAGTGGCGCGCCGGACTTAATAGATTTGCGAACCCTTATGTGATTGAAGTGGCGACATAAATCCACCGCTACTGTCCTCCACCTGATGCTGGCCGAACGCTGAGCAAAGTGAAGCAAAATATAAGCTAGCTTGGTCGGAACGTCTGCTGCGGTATGGGGACTGGCGACCGCGCTCTCGATCAGGGCGCGCGCCGAAGCGTTGGTGAGGGCGGTCATGATGGCTTCTCGAAATCTTGTGGCATCAAAGACCCAACGTTTCATCGAGCCAATCGAACATTCTGGCATTGGCGAGACGCGCCGCGCCGACCTCGCAATGCGCGCCTGCGCCTTCCTCGTTGCTAAATGTCATCAAGGTCTTGGGGCATGTCAGATGGTCAAATAGCTGCTGTGGCTGCCCCTTGAAGAACAGATCGCCTTCCGCGTCGCAGACCAGAGTCGGGCAGCGGATTTGCTCTGCGATCCCGCCCGCCATCGTGTAGTCCAGGGTCATGCGCATGTAGTCGCTCGGGCTCGACGCGCCAAAACACCAGATTCCGTGCGTGATAGACCAGCGGGCGACCGGCGATTGCGCCATGCCGGCGCGAATGAGCTTGTCGATTTGTTCCGATGGACCGGCGCGGAGCGCCTTGAGCATCGCAACGCGGCGATCCGCTGGCGCCGCAGCAAAGTGCGGAGAACCATACTCGAAAACGCCGTCGTTGGCGATCACTGCAGCCAAGCGATGCTCGAAGGCAGCTGCACGCGGGGCGAGATAACCACCAAGGCTTTCGCCGCGCAGCGCGATCCGATCGGGGTCGATGCCGGGTAGCGTCATCGCGAAGTCGACGACCGGCGTCACGACTTTCTCCCAATCGGGTCGGAACGTCAGACCCTCCCTGTGTAGCGGGCCGGATTGGCCGGGGCCATCGAAGCAGAGAACATGATAGCCCCGCTCGACGGCAGCCCGTGCGCCGCTCCAATGCTTTTCCTCGGCCGAGCCGTCAAAGCCGGTATGATGGATCAGAAGTGGCCGCGTGCCGCTTCCGGCGCGGTGCAGGTATCCCGGCAGCGTTGTACCCTCATAGGGAATCTCCACCGGCTCGATCGGCAAGTCGTGAAGATCGGCAGCCTTCTTGTAGCAGTCAACCGACCGTTTGTAGGCCCGCGCCACGCGCGGATCGGCCGGGTTTTCGTGCAGGAAGAATTCGGAGGCGCGATAGTAGTTGCAAGCCCGCAGATAGTTGTCGCGGGCGCTGATCCTGTGGTGTCGGGCAAGCTGGCCATCCGCTTCCGCAGCAATGCGGTCGGCGATACGGTTCCACTCGTCGTACCAGCTATCATAGTCGCCAGCCTTGATGCGGGCGCTTGTCGCCAGCACCTCGCCAAAGGATGCGCCGCCGTATTCATCGGCGCCGAACATGCGCACGGTCTCGTACCAGAACTGCACATCGTCCTGGAATAGCAGCGGCGTTGATGAGGGGGCTTCGGAGCCAGTAGCGTGTGCGTTCATGGCGAAAAATCTTTCCATCTATCTGACTGAATTTCAGGCCTTCGGGGCGGCATTGTTGCGGTTGAGGCGGTGCCACAAGGCTGCAACGGCTGTGGCGGCGATGATGGCGAGGGCGATCATTGTCTTGGCTCCTTTGACTTCGGCAGGGACTTGAAGCCCCCTGACGAGTTTTATAATATGAGCTTTGCTCGCATTATCAAACTCGCATTTGAGGTCGTGCCTGGACATGAAAAAAAACAAGAAGAAACAAGAAATTGAGCCGCGCAAACCGCAGCAGGCGCGGGCGCGAGAGAAAGTCGAACTCATATTGGAGGCGGCGATCCGCCTGCTTGAGAAGGGTGGTGTTTCCGCGCTTACGACCAACGCGATCGCCGAAACAGCAGGCGTTAGCATCGGGACGCTCTACCAGTATTTTTCCAACAAGGAGGCCATCCTCGATGGGCTCGCAGACCGCGAAATATCTGCAATGGCGGCACGCATCCGCAAGGTTATGACAGATGCATCTTTAGCCACGCCCGAGAAGCGCGTGTCAGGCGTCGTTGCAGCAGTGGCGGCCAGCTATGGCAACCGGCGCGGAGCCCATCGCCTGGTGATGGCGCACTCGCTGGCCGGTAGCAGCTCACGAATGTCACCCCTGCTGGCAGATCTCGTCTCCAACCTTGATGGCCAGCGGGCAACCGGAACGGTGCGTGGGCCGCTGCAGAAAGTCGATGCTTTTGTGTTGATCCATGCCATCGCCGGTGTCTTGCGAGCCATGACCAGCCAAACCGACGCACCGCCACGAATACAGATCGAAGCCGCTTTGACGCGGCTCGTCAGTGAATTCGTGCGTTAATCAAGGCTCGCCCTGGTCGCCGTGCCCTTCGCCCGAAGCCGGAGCGATACATGCAATCAAGATGCTAGCTTCTTCTTGGTTCGAAGCGACGATTTAGTTGCGAACGATCAATGTGATCGCGCGGCCGGCAACGCAAGTTGCGGGAACGAGACGGGTTCGCACAGATGACAGGGGAGTGGCGCGCCGGGAAGGATTCGAACCCACGACCTCCTGATCCGTAGTCAGGCGCTCTATCCAACTGAGCTACCGGCGCATTTCCGCTTCGACAGGGCGTGCGCCCAGCGGTCGACGTGACCGTGCTGAATACGGAGCGGCCCGTCGGGGAGGGCACATTTAGTCGGTTGAGCCGAATCGCGCAAGGGCTACAAGGGCCTTTCGCTATGACGGAGTTTCGCGCGTCCCCGCCGGCAATTGCCGAGCCGCCTTGCGGCTAGTGCGCTTCAGCGTTAGCCGGAGTCATGGACGCGCGTACACGCTCTCGGTGCTGCGTCCCCGACGATGCGCGGCGCACCGCGCAATCAGCCGGGGCCTTTCGCGCCTGCGGGGACAAAGAGGGCGCTCCGCCTGGATCGACACGTGTGAAGATCCCGGCTCGCAGCGCAAGCTCCGCATGCGCGGCGTCCGGGAACGCATCATGAGGGGGGGGGTCGATCTAGTCCAGAAAGATCCTAGAGCGCCATCGTTTCCCCTGGAAGCGCTGTCGGCTTCCATGCGCGCGCGTAGCGCGGCTCCGCCGCGACGCGCGGATCGCATTCTAAAACTTACGAAACAGAGCAGGATTCACGCTTCGGCCGAAACACCCATGTGCCTCGAGGTGCGTTGTCCGAAACGGTCGTGCCCTAGCCCGCCGCCCGGTCCGGGATGCGGATCTCGAACGTGGTGCCCTGGGGCGTGTCCAGCAGCCGCATGGTGCCGCCGTGGGCGGCGATCAGCTCGAACGCGATGGCGAGGCCAAGCCCGGTCCCGCCCCGGCGGGTCGACCCTTGGAACGCCTGGAAGAGATGCTCGCGCGCGCGCGGCGGGAAGCCCGGGCCATCGTCGCTGACGGTGATCTCCACGTTCCGCTCGATGCGGCGGGCGATAACACTGACGCTGCCCTTGACGTCCGCGCCTCCCGATTCGATGGCCTGCACCGCATTACGGGTCAGGTTGGAGAGCACGCGATACAGTTGGTCGCGGTCTGCGTCGACGCGCAGCGCGGCGTCCATATCGGCACGCCACGCAACGATGTCCTCGCGCGGCAGCCCGAGGTTGTCGGCGACTTCCGTCACCAGCGGCAACAGCAGCATCTGATCGCGCCGGGGCGCTGCCTCCTCGGCGCGGCCGAAGCGCAGCGTGTCGTTGCAGAACGCGATGGCACGATCGAGCGAGGCGATCAGCTTCGGCGCGAACCGCTGCACGGTGGGGTCTTCGCTATCGGCCAGCCGGTCGGACAGGAGCTGCGCGCTTGCCAGCATGTTGCGCAGGTCGTGATTGATCTTGCTCACGGCCAGCCCCAGCGCGGCAAGCCGGCTCTTCTGATGCAGCAGCAGCGAAAGCTCGGTCTGCATGTGGGCGAGCTCGCGCTCGGCCGTGCCGATCTCGTCGCCGCGGCCGGTCGGGACAATGATGCGGCTGGCGTCCTCGGGCTGGTTGCTGAAGTGCAGCATGTTGTCGGCGACGCGCATGATCGGGCGCACCAGGAGCGTATTGAGCGACAAGTAGACTAGCGCGGCGGTGATCACTGAGATGATGATGGAGAGCAGCAGGATGTTGAGGCCGAAGCCGAGCATGGCGGCCTTGAGAGGCGCCTCGGGGAGAACGATCTCGATAATGTCGCCGGCGCCGATGCTCGGCCGGCCGACAATGCGGAACATCCGCGTGCCCGAGCCGAACAGCACCTCGACGGCGTCCCAGATGGCGTCGAGGCGCCCGAGCAGCCCCGATGTCGAACCGCCCGGCATCGACAGATCAAAGCTCGCGTCGATAGCCACCGGCATGTCGGCATTGAGAATGAGCTGGCGCTGATCGTTGCGCTTGAGCGCGACCGCCTTCACCTGCGCCGTGCGCAAGAGCTCGTTGCGCAGCATCTGCGGCACGTCGCCATTGGGCGAGGCTTCCGCCGCGAGAGAGGCAAGTTGGGCCGCGGTCAGACGGTCGTTGAGCCAGTTGAGACGGAAGTTGGCGACGGAGGGCACGAAGATCAGAACTTCGGCCAGCATCACGAACAGGCCAGTCAGAAGAAGGAGTTTGGTGGAGAGGCTGACGCTACGCGGCAGACCAAGCTTCGCCGCGCGCGGCGAAGCTTCCGCGGCCGGCACCTGAGCCGGCGACCTCGTCATGTCGACCTTCTGGTCCAACGCCTCTCCCCGGCCCTTTCATCCGAATTGGCGCAGCAGCGCGCTGACTTTGCGGACCAGAGGATTTCCGGCCGCCAGCGCATCATACCCCAGAGCGGCCCGCGTGTTCACCTCGCCGAGAGTTGGATAGGGCGGGACCGACCGTGTCATGGCGGTGATCTTGAGACCCTGGGATATGGCCAGCGACCAGACCTGGATCAACTCCCCCGCGTGGGCGCCCGCGATGCTGGCACCGAGAATGCCCCCTCTCTTGTCGGTAACGGCCTTAACGAAGCCTTCCGTGGTGCGCTCCGCCCGGGCACGGTCGTTCTCGTGTAGCGGCCAGCGAAAGACGGCGATCTGACCGTGCCGGGCACGGGCCGCCTGCTCGGTCAGGCCGACGTGGGCAAGCTCGGGATCGGTAAACGTGACCCGGGGAAGGTGGGCGTTGCGGGCAGTTGCCGGCAGCCGGAACAGGATGCGGCGCAAAACGATGCGGGCGTGATGGGCGGCCACATGCGTAAAGCGGGGTCCGTCGATGACATCGCCGATGGCGAAGACGCGGGAATTGGACGTTGCCAGCCCCTTGTTCACCTGAATGCCGCGACGTTCGTACTTGATGCCGGCAGCTTCGAGATTCAGATCCTCAAGGGCGGGCCTGCGGCCGGCCGCCAGCAGGATATGGCTGCAGTCCAGCTCTTCACTGCCCGCGGCGGTGGCAAACGTCACGCGAAGGCCGCCGTGGGGTCCCGGCCGCACATGCTCGGCCCTGGCCCCTTCGCGCACATCGACACCCTCAGCCCGCACATGCCTGAGCACAAACTCGGACAGCTCCGGATCATCCTTGCTCAGCGCCTTTACGGCTTCCAGAACGGTAACGCGACTGCCGAGGCGCAGATACGCTTGCGCCAGCTCAAGTCCGATCGAGCCGCCGCCGACCACGAGCAAATGATCGATCGTCTGGCGGTTGTCGAAGATCGACTCGCTCGTGAAATAGGGCACGCTGTCGAGACCGGCGATCAAAGGAATGTCAGGTATCGCCCCCGTGGCGATGACAAAACGCCGCGCCTTGATGCGGCTGTCACCAGCGACGACGGTGGTCTTGTCAGCGAAAGAGGCCGCACCGCGGATGACATGAACGCCGAGCGCGGCAAGCCGCTCGGCCGAGTCATTGGGCGCTATGGCTGCCATGACATCTTTCATATGCGCATGGACGGCGCGCTGATCGATCTGCGGGGTGACAGGGGCTATGCCGAATTCGGCACTCGTGCGCATGAGATGCGCTCGCCGCCCCGCCGCAATCAGGGCCTTGGAGGGAACACACGCACTGTTGAGCCGTCCGCCGCCCATCTTGTGCTTTTCGACGAGGACGACGTTCAAGCCGAACTGGACCGCCTCGGCGGCCACCGACAGCCCGCCAGCGCCAGCGCCGATAACACAGAGATCGGCGACGATGGTTTCGCTCGCGGCGGCGGCGGCCATCGGGGGTCCGCGCCCGCCGGCGGATCGCCCAATGGCCGGGCTAGACCGTTGCATGGTGCCGCCTCCAACACGTGATGAGGGTTGTGCGCAAGGCTTCGGCGATCCACGCGCAAAGGACGGCGAAAGATCGCATCAGCCGCCGTCCTGCCGGCGATCCACGTCTTTGCATCGTCCGCATCGCATTGCCATTGCCCGCCTTTTTGGATGGTACTCAATTTCGGGCCGCGGAGATCGGTTTTCTGACGTTGATCCACGATGTTCACGTGGCATTCCGCTGCATCAGCGCAGACCCCGCGCATTGGTGTTATTGTGTTACCGTGCCACGCGAGGCTGGCGACCCGGGCCGCGATTGACTTGCCCCAGTTGCACCCCTATAAGCCGCCAATTCAATTGAGGGCACCGTGGCCGGGGTCCCGCGGTTGCCGTGGGACGAAGAGCTATCGGTGCCACGGTGCAGTCCGGCCAGGGACTGCAACCTCCGGCCAGAGATGGAGCGTAGACGGTGAAACGGACCTATCAGCCGAGCAGGTTGGTGCGCAAACGGCGGCATGGTTTCCGCAAGCGCATGGCGACGGTCGGCGGCGCGCGGGTGATCGCCCGGCGGCGGGCCAAGGGGCGCAAGCGCCTCTCCGCCTAAGTGGAAGCTGCGAACCGGGATGCCGGTGGCAGATCCCACGCCGGCGCAGGCTGCAGGACATGCGCGTGGTCTCGCTCAAGCGAAGGGAAGATTTTCTCAGACTTCGAGGAGGCGTGCGGTGGTCCACGGGCGCGTTCGTGATTGAAACGAAACGCCGTGCAGAACGCTCAGGTGGGAACGGCGGCGTCGAAGATGGTGCGCGGTTCGGGTTCACCGTGACGAAAAAGTTAGGCGGAGCGGTCGTTCGGAACCGGATACGCCGCCGTTTGAAAGAGGCGTTGCGAAGCCTCGAGCCTGATGTGGC
>CADEFX010000147.1 GCA_902826715.1 uncultured Hyphomicrobiales bacterium
TCGGCCGTGGGACGAGCGAGGCGGCAGGCGGATCGGACGAGCTCGTTCCCTTTGTCGCGGCCGCGCGTGCCGAGGCGCAGCGCGACATCGATGCGCGCGAGCAAGATGGAGTGCCGGCGTGGACGAGGCCCCGCGTAGCGTCCGCGCCACGTTATGCTGTGATCTTCATGGTCGCGGCGGCGGCCGCCATCGCCATCATCGTGCCGCAGGTCCTGAAGGGGTGGCGCGCGGACGACACCAGCAGTAGCCGCGCGGGATCGCAGGCGCTTGCGGTCGTCGACGCGAGCGCGGACATCCACGACGCAAGTCGCGCGGAAGATCCGCCGATTGCACCCGTTCGTCGCTCGGGTGGGGATGGCCCGGAGAAGCCGTCGGGCCCTCCGATCGCGCCGGCCGAGTTCGTGGTGCCCAACGAACCCGCGCCACTCGAACCCGACGAGCTCTCCAGCGACTCACCCTCGGTTCCACGCCGCGGCGCGACCAGGGTTCCAGTCGAGGACGCGCTCGCGCAACTCGAGGCGCGCGCCGACGCTGCGCTCGCACGTGGTCGACGGGATCTGGCCGACAGTAGCTACGCCGAGATCATTCGCCGCGGTGGGAGACATCCTCGGGTCGAGCTTGCGTTCGCCGATCGCTTTGTACTCACACGCGAAGCTGCAGTTGGCGAACGTCGCGCGCTGTGGAGCGCGTACCTCGAGCGGTTTCCCAACGGGCGTTTCTCTGATGACGCAATCGATGGGCGGCAGGTCGAGCGCCGTTGGCATGCGATAGTCGAGCAGGCTGGCATTACGCAGGCGGCCCTTGTCGTCATAGTCGAAGCCTTCCGTGAGTGCCCAGCCCAGGCCCTGCGCCACGCTGCCTTCGATCTGGCCTTCGACGGCCGCCGGATTGAGCGCGCGGCCGACGTCCTGGAACGCCGTATAACGCAGTACCGTGACCTGACCGGTGCCGGTATCGACTTCCACATCGCAGATCTGCACGCCGACCTCGACGCCCAGCGGCAACTTGGTGGAGACGCCCCGGCCGATGATCGCGCCATCCGTCAGCGTGGCCTTCATCAGGTCGGCGATGGCGATCGACGGCCCGCCCGCCCGCGTCGTTCCAAACACGCCGGCTTCGTATGTCACATCGCCGACGCCGCATTGCAGCTTTTCTGCCGCCCTGCCCTTCATTTGCGCCAGCGCGTCGCGCGACGCCTCGACCACGGCGGCGGCCATCGTCCGTCCGACGCGGCTGCCGGCAGCGGAGTCGGAATAGGGCGCCGACTTCGTGTCGCCTGTCACGACATGGACGTCGTCGATGCCGAGGCCGAACTCCTCG
The DNA here is from genome assembly GCA_902826715.1 of uncultured Hyphomicrobiales bacterium. Classification (GTDB taxonomy): domain Bacteria; phylum Pseudomonadota; class Alphaproteobacteria; order Rhizobiales; family Hyphomicrobiaceae; genus CADEFX01. The sequence goes on from CADEFX010000147.1 coordinate 1,321, forward strand.
GCCGCGACCTGCGCCATGGTCGTGCGCGTGCCGGAGATGTCCACCGAGCCCATGGTCACCATGGGGCGGCCATCGCCCGCAATCGTGATGGTGCACGCCGAAGTCATGGACGTGCCGCGCCAGTAGCCAACCGCCAGCCCGCGCCCGCGCGGAAACTTTCCCTTGCCGATCGGATCGCTCCAGCATGGGTGCGCGGCCACGCGATCCAGGATGGTCGTCAGCCCGATTGGCGGAAAGGGTGTGCCGACGGGCATGGTGCTGCCGGTGACCGCCGCATTGCGCCGCCTTAGCTCGAGCGGATCGAGGCCGAGCTTCTGCGCCAGCATGTCGATCGCCTGCTCCATGGCGAACGCCGCCTGGATGCCGCCCGGCCCGCGATAGGATTCGGTGCGCGGCTTGTTGGTGACGACGTCGTAGCCTTCGAGCCGAATGCTGTCACATTGATACGGCGCGGCCGAGGCCTGCATGAACAGCGTCGTTGCGGTGCCGGGTAGTCCGCCGGTGTCGATATGGTAGCGGCCATCGATTGCCGTGATCCTGCCGTTGGGGTCGGCGCCGAGGCGTACCGTAACGTCCATGGCGGCTGCGGGTCCGCTGCCGACCATCACCTCGGAGCGCGAGAACACGATCTTCACCGGCCGCCCGGTTTTCTGCGCCAGGCGTGCGGCAACGGACTCGCCATGCAGAACGATCTTGCCACCGAAGGCCCCGCCGACTTCCAGCGGCACGACCTTGATCTGCGATTGCCGCATGCCGAGCAGGCCCGCAAGCTGCACCTCGGTTTGAAATGCGCCTTGCGTCGAGGCCCAGACCGTGATGGCGCCGGACGGATCGGATTCCGCCACGACGGATTGCGGCTCGAGATAGCCCTGATGTGCCGTATCGATGGCGACGCGGTGCTCGACCGCAGCGGCCGCGGTGGCCAAAGCAGCGTCGACATCGCCGCGGGCGATGACTGTGCGCCCGCCGATGTTCGCTGGCGCCTTCGACGCGGTCTCGAAACCCTTTGGTACGAGGTGCGGGTGGAGAACCGGTGCGTCTTCGGCGAGCGCCGACCGGATGTCCATGACGACGGGCAGCGGCTCATAGGTGACGTCGATCAGCTCCAGCGCCGCCGCCGCAATGTGGGGATCGACGGCAGCAACCGCTGCCACCGGCTGACCGATCCAGAACACCTTGTCGCGCGCCATGTTGATGAGCGCCACATACCAGAGATCATGGCCGGTTTCGCCGAAGGGGAAGGTCGTTCCAAACGGAACGTCCTCGAAATCGGCCGCGGTTACGGTCGCGAGTACGCCCTTCAGCGCCTGCGCGCGCGATACGTCAATGCTGATGATGCGCGCGTGCGGCTCGCTGCTGCGCTTGATGCGCCCATAGACCATGCCAGGGCGCGTGAAGTCCGCGGGATAAATCGCGCGGCCGGTGACGCGCTCGCCAGCATCAACGCGGGCGAGGCGCTTGCCGATGACTTTCTGTTTCTCGGGAGGGGGCGTGGTGGCGGTCATGGGGCAGACGCTCGTGAAGAGCTGGCGGCCGAGCGGATCGCCTCCACGATCTTGTCATAGCCCGTGCAGCGGCACAGATTGCCGGCAATCGCGTGCCGGATCTCGTCATCTGTCGGCGCTCTTTTGCGATCCAGCAGCGCCACGGCGGATATGACGATGCCGGGCGTGCAGAAGCCGCATTGTGTGCCGCCGTGAGTGATCAGCGCCTGCTGCACGGCATCGAGTACGTTGCCATGGGCGATGCCTTCGATGGTCGTGATGCGCGCGCCGGACGCTTCACCCGCCAGCACGAGACAGGCATTGACGGGCTCGCCGTCGAACAGCACCGTGCATGTGCCGCAGTTGCCGTTGCCGCAGCCTTCCTTGGTGCCGGTGAGGCCGATGCGGTCGCGCAGGAGATCGAGCAGCGTGTCGCGGCCGTCGGCCAGAACTTCGCGCTCCTCTCCGTTGATCTCACAGCGTATGACGGAGTTCATGGTGACGTGATCCGCAGTTTCAGGTCTTTCGCACAGGATAAAAGGGCGCGCTGGGTCAGCACGGCCACAAGCTCACGGCGATAATCGACCGATCCGCGCGTGTCGCCGATGGGTGTGGCCTCGCGGGCGGCCGTGCGGCCGGCGTCGGCAAACAGCGCATGGGACGGCCGCTCGCCCTTGAGTGCTTTTTCGGCCATGGGCGTGCGCAACGGGACGGGTGCCACGGCCGCCAGCGTGATACGAGAATCTTCAATCGTGCCATCAGAGCCAAGGGCGATCCATACGCCCGCGCCCGCGATGGCGATGTCCATCTCGCGGCGTGGCGTGAAGCGCAGATAGCAGCTCGCGCTTCTCGGCCTGACAGGGGGCAGAAGAATCGAGACGAGGATTTCATCGGTCGCGAGCGTGTTGCGCCCGGGGCTCGCGAACAGCGCTTCGACCGCCACTTGCCGGCGTCCCTTCGGCCCGGCGATCTCGGCGCGCGCATCGAGACAGATGACCACCGGCACGGCATCGGCCGACGGGGCGGCATTGCAGATATTGCCGCCGAGGCCGGCGCGGTTCTGCACCTGCAGGCTACCGACCAGACGCCCCGAATTGGGCACGGAGGGATAGGCGTTCGCCAGCGCGGCATGCGCCGCGATTTTATTGAAGTTGGCGGCAGCACCGATGCGAAACCCTCCGTCCGGTTGCTGCGCAATGGCCGTCAGCTCCGGAATGCGCTTGAGGTCGACGACGCGGCCCACCGACTTGCGGCCCTCGCGGATCTGCACGATGAGGTCCGTGCCGCCGGCGAGCGCACGCGCGTCACCCCGGCCGAGCGCGGCGACAGCGTCCGCGGCGGTGGTTGGGCATTCGTACGCAAGCGGCTTCAATGCGATCTCCTGGCATGACGCGTGGCGCCGGGCGGGAACCTAGCATAAGGCATGCCCTGCCGGCATACACGGCTGGCATGCAAGGCGCCAGACACGCCATGTCGCGTGGAGCGTGGGACGAGGATGCTCTACTCTCCGCCTATCGTTGCATTCGAAGGATATTTGCGTGGTTCCTGACATTATTGCCAATGCCGGTCCGCTGCTGCGGCGATACAACGTCGTCTTCTGCGATGTGTGGGGCGTCATCCACGACGGCCACACGGCCTACGCGGCCGCGGGCGAGGCCCTGGCGCGATTTCGCGATGGCGGCGGCACTGTCATGCTGGTGTCCAACGCCCCGTTTCCCGGCGACCGAGTCGCGACCGTCATCGACAGCAAGGGCGTACGCCGGGATGCCTGGGACGCCATCGTGTCGTCGGGTGACATCGCCCTGCGCCATGTCGCGGACAAAGGCTATGCGCGCATTCACTGCATCGGACCCGAGCCCCGCGACCGTGCGCTGTTCGAGCGCCTGCCCGGCCGGCGCGCGGAACTGACGGATGCCGACGCCATCGTCTGCAGCGGCCTCGTCAATGATCGGACGGAGACGGCTGAGGACTATCGCGGCGTTCTGGACGTGGCCTTGAAGCGCAAGCTGCCGTTCGTCTGCGCCAATCCGGATCTGGCCGTGGATGTCGGTCCCGATCGTCTGCCGTGCGCCGGCGCCATCGCGGCACTCTACGAGGACATGGGCGGCCCAGTCTTCTGGGCCGGCAAGCCGCACGCCTCGGCTTATCAGGCGGCGATGCTCAAAGCGGCAGAGTTGCGCGGGGAACCCATCGACCCCGCGCGGACCCTCGCCATCGGCGATGCTGTCCGCACCGATCTCGGCGCGGCGCAGAGCGCAGGTATGGATGCGCTGTTCATTGCGGCGGGCCTGCATCGGTACGAGACGATGCACGGCGATAAAATTATCGCTGAGAAGCTCACACGGCTTTTCCGCCCTGGCACGCCGCCAGCCGTCGCCGCTATGTCCTATTTGGCCTGGTGACGGAGCGACTATTTCTTGGCCGGCGCGGCCGCCTGCACAGTTTCCGCAAACGCGCCGAATACCATATCCGGCGATGACGTGTTGTGGCGCGATGGCGCGATGCGGCCGGCCCAAACATCGGTCGCGCTCGCACGCTTGAACGCCAGGATGCCGTCCTCGCGCCAGCCCTTGGCATCCTTCTCGCGCACGGCGATGCGCGCGACATCATTGTTGAAGTCCGTAACGAACATGGAGCGCAGCGCAGCGAAAGGGCGGCCCTCGACCGTCTTGTCGAAGCTGACGTCGAGCACGTGGCGGTTCTGGTCGACTTTGATCAGGGTTACCATTGCCGAGCCGCCCCGGTCGAATTTGAGGGAGAACGCGCGCGCCTTCGGATCAAACGCAACTTCCGTAAGGCGAACGATGGGACGCTCCTCGATCTCCACGGGTCCGATCAGGAAGGAGGATCCGAACGCGGTGGGCGCCATTCCTGCCGGTGCCATCGGGCGGGCGCGCCAATAGCCATCCTGAGGATAGAGGACCAGCACTTCTTCGCCGCCCATGGGTCGGATCATCCAGACCTGCAGGAGATGCAGACCGGTTTCGATGCGATCTCCAATGCGTACAGTAGCGGTGGCAGGACGCCAGAACGTCGGAAACCTCAGGCCGACGACCCACATGTCGATGTCTTCGTACAGGGTCGTACGTTTTGGCGGCGCCGCGGCCGGTTTGTCTGGGTTGCCCGGAATGTCGCAGGCTGTCCAATCGGCCTCGAAGCTGTCGCGAACCAACGTCCCGATATATGCCGGATGCGCCGCCTCGATGCGGAAGCGGCGCACGGAGCCCGATTGCAGATTGAGCGTAACGTTGTCCTTTTCGGCGCACAGCACTGGCTCGCTGGCGTTCGTCACCTCGACGGCAACGCCGTCCAACGACGCGGCGCGAACATCGGGCGCGCCTGCCAGCAGCAATGCGAGGACAAAGAAAAAGGTGCTGCGCATGGACAAGTCTCGTTACGCTTCAGGCGGTCGTCCCACCATGATGCGGGTTGGGCGCTTTGGCCGCTACTTCTGCGCCACGCAGTAAACATCTCCGGAATTGGCGTCATGTGGCAGCGATTCGATATGCAACTTCATGTCTGCCCCCGTGATCCAGCGCTCGAAGGTGAGATGCTGCGCTTCGCCGAGAGCGACATCAAAGCGGTAGTCGCCGAGCTGCGCCAGGCGATCCAGGCACTGAATAGCGACTTCGCGCTGAATAGTCGTGAATTCGAACGAGAGTGCGGGCACCGTCTTGGAAAGACCGGACAGCACATCGGCCTCGAAGCCTTCCACATCGATCTTGGCAAAACCCGGCATGCCATGGGTGGCGATCAGCGCGTCGAACGTGGTCACCGGCACCTCGATGGACTGGTCCCAAACTTGGTCCTCCCAACCGCCGGCGCCGTCGGCGGCGCGCACGAATTCGTCCGAAGCCGTGGTGACCGTCGGGTTGCGCGAGTTTATGTGCAGCGTCAGCGTGCCTGTCTGCGGCCCACACGCCGCTTCGACGAGGGCGACATGGCTGTCATCGGCATAGATGGCGCGAATGGCCCGCGCGCATAGCGGTTGCGGCTCGAGCGCGACGACCCGGGCGCCGACGCGGCGAAAGCTGCCGATACGATCGCCGACATGGCTGCCGATGTCGAAGGCGAGCTGCCCAGGTTTGAGGAAACGCGAATAGAGCGTATCCATCGCTGCATCGCGCGCCGCGTCACCATAGTAGACATCCAGCGAGCGATGGAGATCGGCGAACTGTTGATCGCGCTTGAGGTCAGCAATGATCGCCGCTTGCGCCATCCGGCTACCGTAACACCGCTTTGATCTCGGCCGGCTCGGAGAAGTCCTCCGGGATGCCGCAGAGTCCGAGCTTCTTGAACCAGCGGCCGAGGCTCGGCGAGGCGGTCATCACGGCAAACGGTATCGCGAGGAGATAGCCGGCGGTCAACGGCAGGCTCCACCAGAACACCGGCGGCGAAACCATCAGCAGCAATCCACACACGACGATGCCGAACAGTGTCTGCGGCCACAGGCTTTCGACGGCCGTGCGCCATGAGATGCCGTAGGCGTCGCGCGACTGGCCGCCCCAGACCACAGACTTTCCAAAGGCCAGTCCGATCATGAAGATCGAGGTGCGGATGGTGGAGACGGCACCCTGCAGGAACGAGAACACCAACTCGACGACGGCTCCCACCACAAATCGCACCGGTCCGCCGTAGCGGGCTATGCCACCCTTGGTCAGAACGACATCGATGAGGCCGGCGATCTTGGGCATCAGGTACATCGTGAAGAACGCGATGTAGAGGCCGATAGCCAGACTCACCGGGAAATTGGCGATCGTGCGCGCTTCCCACGCAGCCACGGGCAGCAGCGCGATCATCAGGGTCCAGGCTGGAATGCCCACGAACATCAGGATCGCCCACACGAGCTGGAAGCGGCTCATGGGGTAGAGACCCGGCGTATCCAGCAGCTTGAGATATTGCATGTTCCCCTGGCACCAGCGCACGTCGCGCTTGGCGAAATCGAGCATTGTGGGTGGATTTTCCTCCCAGCTGTCATTCTCGACCGGCAACACGCGCACCTCGTAGCCGGCGCGCCGCATGAACGTGGCTTCCACCTGATCGTGGGAGAGCACATGCCCGCCGAGCGGAGGCTTGCCTGGCAGGATCGGTAGATCACAGTCTTCGAAGAACGGCTTGATGCGCACGACGGCGTTGTGGCCCCAGAACGGTCCGCAGTCGCCGACCCACCACGCCTGCCCCATGGTGTAGGAGCGCATGCCGTGACGCATGCCGAACTGGAAGATGCGCGCGAACGCCGATGACGACGGCATGCCGACGACGAGGCTCTGCAGAATGCCGATCCTCGGATGCGCCTGCATCATGCGCACGAGGCGGACGATGGCGACACCCGACATGAGGCTATCCGCGTCGAGCGGCAGCATCAGCTCGTAGTCCTTGCCCCATCGCTCGCAGAAGTCGCGCACGTTGCCGGCCTTGTACCCGGTGTTGTCGGTGCGGCGGCGATAGGTGATGCGGTCGCGATCGGCATCGCCGGCCCGCCAGGCTGCGATAGCCTGATCCTCGGCGACGGCAACCTCCGGATCATTGGTGTCGGACAGGACGAAGTAGCTGAAGGTGTGCCCCTCGCCGGTCGCGTCAAGCCCGGCCTTGACCGTGCGCAATCTGAGGATGGCGCGATCGGGGTCCTCGTTGCGCAGGGTCATGAGGATGGCGGTTTTGATCTTCAGAGGGGCCGGGTCATCGCCCGCGGCCGCGTAGGGTGCCACCTCGGCCATCGGATCCTTGTGGAAGTGCAGGAGCCACAGGCCGATCAGCGCATTCCAGAAGCCGAGCACCGTCCACGGCGTGCCGGCGGCGAAGCACAGGAAGAGGATGATGTCGACGGCCGTCCAGCCGCCGGCGCCCAGCACCCGGGCGGCGGTCCACATCATCGCCAGCCAGGTCACAACGTTGAGGATGATGACGACACGGCGCCGCCGGCTCAGCTCGGCGTTTGCCTGGAGCCCGGTGGGTGTCGTAAGCCTGATGGCGCCCGAGCCAGCGGCCAGGCGCGAAGACGTTTCCAGGGTTTCGCTCATGACGATATGGGTTGCAGCTTCAAGTCTGGGTGCGCGTCCATGACGAAACCCGGCGTGACCGGCAGCACAATGACGGCTCGGCGTTCGGCGGGCAAGCGCCGCGTAGCGCGCGCGGTCTGGTACGCGAAGAAAGGCATCGTCGAGCTTCGCGCGGCACCACTGGGCCTGCCGGGCGCCGGAGAGGCAATCGTTCGAACATTGTTCAGCGGCGTTAGCCGGGGCACGGAGCGGCTCATCTTCAATGGGGCGGTCTCGCCAAGCGAATGGCAACGCATGCAGGCCCCCCTTCAGGAGGGCGCGTTTCCTTTCCCGGTCAAATACGGCTATTGCGCGACCGGGATTGTCGAGGATGGCCCGAAGGAGCTGGCCGGTCGCACGGTATTCTGCCTGCATCCGCATCAGGACTATTTTGTCGCGCCGGCGTCGATGCTGGCGCCGGTTCCCGATGGCGTGCCGGCCCGCCGGGCGACGCTCGCCGCGAACATGGAAACCGCGCTCAACGGTCTATGGGATGCGGGCACCGGACCGGGCGATCGCATCGTCGTGGTCGGCGGCGGCGTGGTCGGGCTGCTGGTCGCCTATCTGTCGGCGCGATTGCCAGGGGCCGATGTCACGCTGATCGATACGGACAAGAGCCGTGCGAAACTGGCGCAGGAATTGGGTTTCCGTTTTGCCGCGCCTGGCGAGGCTCCGGAGGATGCGGATGTCGTTTTCCACGCGAGCTCGACCTCGGCGGGCCTCGGCACCGCCATCGGCGCGGCCGGCATGGAGGCCACGATCGTCGAGATGAGCTGGTATGGCGATATGCCTGTCGCTGCCAACCTTGGCGGCGGCTTTCACAGCCGGCGCCTCAAGGTGATCTCGTCGCAGGTCGGTCAGGTGTCGCCGGGCCGGCGCCCGCGCTGGACATATCGCCGCCGCCTCGAAGCGGCCTTGGGACTGCTGCAAGACTCCGCGCTCGATGTGCTGGTGGCGAATGAGATTGCGTTCGAAGCAGTCGCCGAAGCCTTGCCGAGAGCGCTTGCCGCCGGCGCGGACGGGCTCGCGCCTGTGATCCGCTATCCGTGAGACCGAAGCCGTGACCGATGTAGTGTTTTCCAAACTCGTGCCTGAGCTCAAGGTCAGCGACCTCGAGGCGAGCCTCCGCTTTTGGCGCGGTCTTCTCGGCTTTGCAGTGCGCTATAGCCGTCCTGAAGAAGGCTTCGCCTTTCTCGAGCGTGAAGGGGCGCAGCTCATGCTGCATCAGGACGACCTCGGTTCTCGTCCTGGTGTTCTGATCACCGGAGACATGCAGCGCCCCTTCGGCCGCGGCATCAACTTTGAGATCGATGCGAAGGACCTTACGCCGATCATGCAGGCTGTTGCTCATGCCGGCTGGCCGATCTATCTGGGGCCCGAGGAGCGCTGGCGGCGCGTGGGCTCGATCATGTCAGGCGCGCGAGAAGTCTGGTTGCAAGACCCGGATGGCTATCTGGTTCGCTTTTCCCAGCCGCTCGGCCGGCGGCCGGTTGCCTCATGAATTCACAAGTACTGGAGCACACGTATGTACGCCGTCGAAGTCCGTGACCGGATCATGATCGCCCATAGCCTTCCCGATCCATTCTTCGGACCTGCTCAGGGCATGCACGGGGCGACGTTCGTTGTCGATGTTGCGTTCTTCCGCGATAAGCTGACGAAACAGAATGTTGTGGTCGACATCGGCGCTGCGCTCGACGTTCTGAGCAAGACGCTGAAGCCGCTGGCGTACAAGAACCTGGATGACCTGTCCGAGTTCAAGGGCAAGCTCACGACGACCGAGTTCCTGTGCCGGCATGTGTTCGATGCGGTGGCCAAAGCGGCCAAGGACGGAGCGCTGGGCGAGGACGGTAAAGGACTGTCGAAGATCCGCGTGACGTTGCACGAAACGGATCTGGCCCGGGCTTGGTTCGAAGGGCCGGTTGGTCGATAACGTTGTCGCAGTCTTGTCCCTTCTCCCCGTTCTTGCGGGGAGAAGGTTAGGATGAGGGGTAGCGTCTTGCTCAAAATCTGCGGCTGCCCCTCACGTCGTGTCGAAGACACGCCTCCGGCATGCCCCTCTCCCCGCAGGCGGGGAGAGGGGGAAGAGTTTTCTTCATGACCCAAATTGCATTTGCCATTCCCGGCGACATCACTCTGCCGACCGGCGGCTATGCCTATGACCGGCGCGTGCTGGCGCTGCTGCCTTCTCGGGGCATTGAGGCGCGCCATCTGCCGTTGCCTGGCGGCTTCCCCCAACCCACGGCAGCAGAGTTGGCCGAGACTCAGCGTTTGCTTCTGGCGGCGCCGGCCGATGCCGTCTTGTTGATCGATGGCCTTGCCTACGGGGCCATGCCGGCCGACATCGTCGGCAGTCTCGACTGCAGAATCGTTGCACTCGTACACCATCCGCTCTGTCTGGAAGCAGGCCTGAGCGAACGGCGTCAGCTGGAACTGCGCGCGCTCGAAACGGCAGCGCTGGCACTAGCGCAGCATGTCATTGTCACGAGTGCGGCGACGGCCAAGACGCTGGCGACGGACTTTGCCGTGCCGATTGCCAAGATCTCCGTCGCCGAGCCGGGCACCGACGCGGCTCCGCGCGCCAAAGGTACGGGTAGTCCTTTGCAGCTGCTGGGCGTCGGCTCGATCGTGCCGCGAAAGGCGTTCAACATCCTTGTTCGAGCGTTGGTGCCACATACCGACGTGCCGTGGCGCTTGAGCATCGTCGGCGCCACCGATCGCAGTCCCGAAGCACTCGCCATGCTCAGGACAGTCATCGCGGAGAGCGGCCTGCAGGACCGCATCGTACTGATAGGTGCGGCCGACGAAGCACGGTTGAACGTGCACTACGCGTCGGCCGATATCTTCGTCATGCCG